>NZ_JAAZTY010000124.1 GCF_018854775.1 Acidithiobacillus ferriphilus
TGGAAAAACGCCTTGCCTGCTTCCCGGTCATAGAAAAACAAATCCCGTCCGGTCTCCAAGTAATGTAATGTTACCGCCTCCCCCAATACAGTGACCGCCGGCAAAGCCATTCGCGCATCCCGCCCTGCCACAAAGCTGACGGCCGCCAGATGGTCGAGAATATCCTCCGTCGCCGCCGACATGGGCGCTCCTTAGCCCTGCTCCGGGAAAAAGGTCCGAAAAACCTCCAGCAGCGCCTCGCCCAACTCCGGATCGTCCGTCTGCGGATTAATGATCGCCACAGTACAGGCCTCCAGCGCATCGAGCCCCGCCACCATCAATGCGCCCGCATAAATCAGCGCCCGGGTGGAGGTGACCTCCTGCAAGCCCTGTTCCTTCAGGTTACGGGCCTTGCCTGCAGCGGCTACCAGTGCCCGGGCCCGGGCCTCATCGATACCGGCCTCCTTCATCACAATCCGCGTTTCCACCTCAGCGGGCGGATAATTAAAGTTCATCCCGATAAACCGCTGCTTGGTGGAGGGTTTGAGGTCCTTCAGCACCGTCTGGTAGCCTGGGTTGTAGGAAATGACCAGCATAAAATCGGGGTGCGCGACAATTTCCACGCCGAGCTTTTCAATGGGCAGAGAACGGCGATGGTCGGTCAGCGGGTGAATGACTACCGTCGTATCAGTGCGCGCTTCAACAATCTCGTCCAAATAGCAGATTGCCCCTTCCCGCACCGCCTTAGTCAGCGGGCCGTCCTGCCAGACCGTTTCGTCGCCCTCGATCAGAAAGCGTCCGACGAGATCTGAACTGGTGAGGTCTTCATGGCAGGCTACGGTCACCAGCGGTCGCTTCAGGCGCCACGCCATGTGCTCCAGAAAGCGGGTCTTGCCGCAGCCTGTCGGCCCCTTGAGCATTACCGGCAGACGCCGACCCCAGGCCGCCATGAATACCCCGACCTCATTCGCCACCGGCTGATAAAAGGGCTCCTCGAAGAGCAAGCGCAAGCCGTTACCCCCTGCCATTTTCGTCGCACTCATACCTTTCCCTCATGATTTTGCTCAGCATAACTGCGCATGTATAGAAAAATGTGACGCAAAGTATGAATCACCATACGCTCCGGCTGTGCGGGCAACGCATCGGCACGCTCTGCGTTCAGACAATTCTGGTAATAAACCAGTTCACGGCAATTATCGCGAATGGTATTCCAGTGGGGTAAGCCCTTCACCAGCGTTTTCCATAACTCCAGCAAATCCGCATCACTGGCATAGGGTTTGTGCTCTGCGGTCAGCATGATGCGCAACATCGCTGCCGCTTCCGCCACACCCGCCGCCACCAACTCCGGCAATGCCATTCCGGCAACCTGTTGCCGCGCCAGTGCTTCAATACGCTCGTGCGCTGCATCTAATGTGCTTATTAACTCGCTTGACTTGGTCATCATCACTCCTGATGGGATTTACGGCCGCGCCTGCTATCACTCCGGGCGGTTTTCATCTAGGATAAAAGAGTTTTAACTGAATGTGTGTACAATTCATTTTATAGCGTGATTAAGAAGGGGCTACCATGAGTACGAATCTGATCAAAATGGTCAAACTCAACAACCTGCAATATAACGCCAACCGCGACCCGCAAGTTTATCGCCGCGTCGTCGGCCATCCTTTCCGGATTCAGGCCATGCTGGAAGGCAAGGGCAGCGCCCAGATCAGCGTCACCTGCGAAGGCAAGACGCTGAAAGAAGCCAGCCTCGAATTGCCCGGTATTTTCTCCTACGAAATTACCTTCAAGAACGCCGGCATCCGTATCGCCACCCTCACTGTCAGTGCCGGCGGCCAGAGCGAAAGCCACGACCTGCTGTTGGACACCGAAGCTCACGCCAAAGTCGGTTAATACCTCGCCGTCGGTAGCGCCCATCGGTGCTTCAACTGATGGGCAGGACCCCCAACATTTACCAGCCAAACTGGGCAAAGAACTCCGGTAGGCGCTGTAAACCCACATCTCGATCAAAAAAACGATCCGCCCGCACCGAACGCGCCGCATCCCGCCGTTCCTGACTTCCGCCCAGACAAAATACCGCAATATTCAACTGATATTCCCGCCGCAAGGTGTCAATCAGTTCAATAGGATCCGCAATCTCCGGATCATCCAGATTGAGCAGCATAAAACGATGCAGTAGGACTTCCTGCCAATCGCCGAGGTCGTCCAGATCCGTCGCCTCCGTCATCTCCCAGCCTTCGGGCGTCGTCGTCGCGACGACCGCGCGCAGCTCTGGATCACTCGCCATGAGAATAAAACGCTTGCGCATCCGATCACTGATACTGGGCACCAGGCCACCTCCATTGCATTGATTTTGGAAAAACCACCCGCACCAACAGACTCAATCCGCCCAGACTGCCGTTTCTAATAGTCGTTCACCCCAGAGCGAAGCCTCTTTGCCGACGACTTCTCGCAACTGTTCACCAAGCTGGACAGAGGCAGGCTGCAGGCCTATTAACCGGCCCTCCTGCTCCGTCGGCCAGACCGAACCCGCGACGCGCCGCAAAGTACCATTTTCCGTCCATACCCGCAGCCAGTGACCATCAAGCCAATGCCGCTCCGTCAGGAAAGCACCCGCTTTGAGCTTGATACCGGCAGGCACTCGACGACGGGCCGGTTGGTTCCAGTCCACGTCCTCCAACTCCGCCTGCACCATCGCACGTTGCTCGGCTTCAGTAGGCGTCGTCGGAAAAACGACGTCCCAGCCTGCCGCTCTGAGCAACGCCGGGCAGACCTCCAGCAAAGCCTCGGGACTGACCACCCTGCCCAATAACGGCGACCAGCTACACAGCCCTTCCTGCAACGCTTCTAACAGCCATGTGCGAAAACCCGCCGAAGGCGCCGCCACGCAGTCCACAAAGGACGCCCACTGCGCCTCCAGGATGAAGCTGCCGCCCAACACCAGACTGTGCCTGATGGTCGCGGCCCCGGTACCACCGATCTTGCACCCTTTACACCAGAAATCATGCCCTCCCTGCGCCGCCACTTTCAGGCCAAAATACGCATGCACAGCGATCACCCAAGGGGCAATCAGAGCAAACAGTTCAGGTGCGCGGCGCACCCGCGTGGCCGACGGAAAGATAAAGAAATAACTCAACTGACCAGGATCTACCCAAACCAGACCGCCACCCAGGGCGCGCTGCACAACCGGAATTTTCAGCCGCTCGCAAGCCGAGCGATCCAACTCCGCAGCCGGCCCTTGCGCGGCTCCCAGACTCAGATGGGCGGCAGATTGTGCCAACAGCAGGATGGGCACATCCTGCTCACCCTGTGCCTCCGCCAAACCAACATAAGCACGGTGCAGAGCCTCCGGGGCAAGCATCCCCAGATGAATCAGGCGAATTCGCATGACTTACAAAACCGCATCCAGTCGAAACGACTTATCCGCCCCAATCAGCTCTGTACGGCCCCATCCTGCGCTTCTTTATCCTTCGGCCGATAAAAAGCGGAGAAATAGAAGTCGCGCTCATTGAGGGCCTGATGCCAGAGCACCCGCTCTTCCACACCCGCCTGCATGATCCCTGCCATGGCCATGGACTGCTCACCGTCGAGGATCAGGATGGTATCCTGCAGGTCCTCGTCCAGATCGATGAAATGCGCTGCCAGTCCATGCGGCTCCTGAACATGCACCAAAAAGGACTTGCAGGACGGGTCTTCGGAGTCCAGCGGTGTCATCACCAGTCGCCCCATGTAGGCCATGCGCGCCAGCTGATTGAACCGGGGGATCTCCAGCTTCTTCCCCATCTTGTACCTTTTCAGCTCATTTTTCAGACTGCTCACATCGGTAATCGGTATCGACTTCATGATAATCCCTAGCAATGCGCTCTGTTATATGTTCCCCCAAAACCTCCTCCCCGCGCAAGGCGCCCACACAAAAAAGGGAGACGGTTACCCGTCTCCCGCATACCCTGAGGAGGGATTTTTTAGAAGTCGTAACCGACCTGAAGGCCGTAGGAGTTTTCGGCGAGGGTGGCGCTGGCGGGCTGCATTCCTCCGAAGGGGAGACCTGGCGCTGGGGCTGTAATGGTGTTGCTAAACGCATGCATATACGCTTCTGTCAGCTTCCAGCCCATACCCAGCTTTTGTGTTGCACCAAAGGTAATTGCATTTTGGACGATACCCGGGAAAAGCAGGTTATTTGCGGTGTTGGCATTACTGATTGGGTTAGAGCCCCATGTATAACCGCCACGGACCTGCAACCAGTTGGTGAGATCATACTGAGTACCGATATTGGCCACCCACTGGTTACTCCAGTGCATGGGTAATGCAACACTAGACTGCCCCTGCCAAGGGCCGTATATGTTAAAGTTATTCATGGTGGCGTGCCAATTTATCCACTGCCCTTCCACGCTGATTAACCACTGAGGGGTAGGACGGATAGCCAAACCTAAAGCTATCTGCTGAGGATAATTCAGATGTCCACTATATTGCCCGAACCCGCCTTGCTGTCCCTTCGGACCCATCTCTTGCGACTCTTGCCAAGTCATCGGGGTAAACATTACGGGGGACTTATAAGTCGCACCCACTGTCACCATATCATTGACTTTATAGAGCGCACCCAGAGTCACGCCTACACCGTAAGCCCAGGACGGACTGGCCAGATTCAAACCATACGTTTGTCCTGGACCGGTAGAGCGGCTACCTGCGGTGGTAAAAGTCTGCTGAAAAGAGCCCTGCTCCGCAGCAATATTCAAAGAGGCACCAACAGCAAGATGGCTGTTCACTTTCATGGCCAATGATGGAGCCATTTCCATAAAAGTAATACTACTATACGCCTGAATAGTGCTACCTGGATATTTCAAATAGCCTCCGTTCGGGTTAGGCATCATTGGAGTAACCCCAGCCTGCAAATAGTTCACCCCCAAACCGGAAGTACCATACACACCACCACCAAAGACGATGCCGTCGCCAAACGCCGGTGCCACCCAACCAATGGCAGGTACGCCGTAGACGTTACTGTGGCTACCCGTCTCGCCAAAACCAAAATTGGTTTTGCGGGTTGGGTTGAAAATTTCCGCCGAATAAGCCGCCTGCGGAGTCATCAACGCCAATCCGGCCGGGTTGCTCATCGCCGCAGACAGAGGATCATCCGGAGCCGCAACAACGGCACCCGCCATGCCCATGGCGTACTGACCAATACCGATCAACTGATAACCATCTGTAGCAAACGCACTGGCCGACAGGCCCATCGCCAACGTCGCGCCAACCGCAATTCCTAAAATCCGTGATTTTTTCATTTTAATCCTCCGCCCTCAGTTGTATCGCTAATGACACGATAATTGTGTTGGAACTGGAACAGTGTTGCAAGGCCTTGGTTCTATCAATTTTTTAATCCATTTATCAATCCATAAAATATTGGTTTATTAGCAATAATAAATATTATGAGATTTAATGATTACAGCACCCAATAAAAAAGGGGCCAAAGCCCCTATATGCGCACTACATAATACGCCCAGATGGGGTTAGCCCAAGAATTGCAAATCCTGCAAGCGCATCTGGCGCCGCACGACTTCCACATCTTCCTTGTTCAGCGCGAAAGGAAAGGAGCGGATATCCGAAGGCGACGAATCCCCATAAGGCCGGTTACAGGCACTGACTTCTTCATCATCCTTTCCTGGGCAGCCGGAGGTTTGAAAGGGCTTACCGGAGTTGATGATGTCTTCCAATTCGGCCTGCGGGTAACCGAAGTCTTCAACCCGGCCATAGATGTCAAAGCCCATATCCTCGTAACGGCCACCGGCATAGTCAATCAGGAAGCGGCCCAACTGCACCCGGCGCCAATGATCCTGGGGCACCGCATCCCAATCTTCCATCATGGAACCCTTCTCGGGGAAGAAGGCGAACATATGATTGTGGCCACCCATATCTTTCATCTTCTGGCAGACGGCGAGGATTTCCTGCTCCGTCTCACCCATGCCGCAGATCAGATGCGCGCCGAATTTCTCGGGTCCATAAATCTCTGCGGCCCATTCGATGGTCTGCCAGTACTTATCCCAGGAATGGGGGCTCTGTACCGTCTTGCCACGGGTGCGCTCAAAGATTTCCGGCGTCACGGCGTCCAGCGCGACGGTAAAGATATCGGCACCCATCGCCTTGAGGTCGATAAGGTCCTGCTTCTCCATGGTGGTTGGATTAGAAAGGATGGATGCGGGGATGTGGGGCGCCACTTCCATCCAGCGCTTCAGTACGACTTGTGTATCGTGATCGGAATCAGGATGGGTAATCATACTGATGCACATGCGCTGGAACTGGCCCTTGTCGCCGTTCTTGGCGACACGTTCGAGCATTTCATCCACGCGCACCGTCGGCCAGTCCACCCGGATGAAGTTGCGGTCGGCATAATCGCGGCTCTCTTCGCGGTGCCGAGCCAGACCACAATAGGTACAGTTGGCACGGCAACCTTCCGGATAGGTCATCAACAGGTTCAGGCAATTGGTACAGGAAGTTCGGTGCATCACCCCGGGCACCAGACCCAGCGTAATCGCCGCCGCGGTGCTTAACTGCACATATTCAGGCGACCGCATCGTCGGCGTTTTGACGAAATAATCCGGGCGATAAAAGTTTAAGGTCTGGGAATTTTCTTGCGCTACCGCACTCATGGAAGTTCCTCCTGTCATACCGCCTCAAGCGGCAAAGTATTCATCAAAGGCGATCCAACCGGATCGCATCACCCTGTCTTCCTGGGCCGTAGGCTGTCGCCAGACGGCCTCCAAAGATTTTCTCCGCTGCACCGCCCGCGCGAGGGCCGGACCAAACTGATCCTGCATGTCTTCTGCGTAGCTCTCTAATGCATTCTCATCGCCCGCCAGGCAATCAGCGGCCGCCAATCCCGCACCCTCACCACTGATCACCGCCGCGGGAATGCCCGCCCCGGTAATGGGATGAGTAAGCCCCGCCGCGTCTCCGGCAAGCACCACGTTGCCATGCACCATGCGCCGAATGCCGCCCACGGGGATCGCGCCGCCGGTACGTCCGAGGACGGCTTCGCCGACGATGCCGCGCGCCACCATCTGCCGATGCAACTGCTCCAGCGGCAATTTAAGATTGTCCTCAAAACGCCGATCCGCACCCAGTCCGAGATTAGCCACCGGCCCGCGGGGAAACAACCAGCCATAGCCTCCCGGAAAAGCATCCGAAAGGAAAATATCCGTATCCGCATAGGGACGCAGCAACGGCACCGTGTATTGACGGGTATAAACGACCTGTTGATGCGGCAAGCCCGCGGCCTCCGCCACCAGGCTGTGGGGCCCATCGGCGCCAATCAGCACGCGGGGATGTACCGTGAACACTTCATCCGTGTCGCACCGCAAGCGGGCCACTGCACCATCCCAGGAGAGGAATTGGCAACGGATTTTCACCTGCGCGCCCGCCGCTTGCGCCAATTCCACCAGCCTCTGGTCAAAACGTGCCCGGTCAATCATCATGCCGGGAAAGACGCTGTGATGCTGTAGCCCGGATGGCAGCACCGTCAGCATCCCGGCTACGTCCTGCACCCGCGAATCCGTTTCATGCACGGTACGCAAGAGCGGCATGGGGACAAATTCGGCGCATTGCACCGGGACACCGATCTCCGCACGGCGATCAATGCAGATCACCGTAAGGCCGCGGCCCGCAGCGGCACGCGCTGCCGCCGCGCCGGCCGGACCGGCACCAATCACCAGTACATCTGTGGCTAAGGGGTTCACGCGTCTTGTGCCGCCATCCGCAATACCGTCGCGAAATGCTCCGGCTGTAAGCCGAAGCCATCGACAGCCTGTTCCTCGAATAATCCCGCAATGATGCCATCCACGTCATTCAGGTGGACATTACGCAGCGCTGCCTCAAGGTCGACGATAGCGCGCTGCGGCTGGATAAAATAGTCACCGCTAAAATGGACTTGCCGCACCCTGTTCCCATGCTTATCCCAAAGCATTTCCGCTTGCAGCGTGCCGCCGGGGGCGCGTAACGTCGCTTTACGCAATGGCATATCGTCACGCGCGCGGTGGTTGATGCCGAGCCACTCCGCGTCACGCACCTTCGCCAATGCCTCTGGCAGCAATGCGGCAACCGCATCCGGCAAGTCGCCCCGGACAAAAGACAACCCCAACTGCGCACGGAAACCATCCAGCAAGGCTTTCTGCACCACCATCAATTCCGGCGCTTTACCCAGCAAGGCTTTCAAGCTCGTCACCCGTTCCGCCACCGAAGAAACTGCATGGGCGTCCAACTTCTCCAACGGCACGCGCAGTATGCGCAACATGCGCGGGAGATCCAGATCGACGAGCACCGTGCCCTGAAACAGCAACACGTCTCCATCCATAATTCCACCGGTGCCGGAAATCTTTCGCCCCCCCACTTCAATGTCATTGCGCGGACGAAACTGCGCACGCACCCCCAAAAGTGACAAGCCGGCCGCTGCCGCTTCACAGATCTTCCGTGCCAGTGACGCCATATCACCCTGGGGCAGCGCGTCCCGCCGACACACCAACTCCCAGCCTATTTGGGTGGGATCAAAAATCAGTGCGCCGCCGCCGGTGAGACGACGCTGCACGGCGATCCCCTGTTCACGGCAAAACTCCAGGTTGAGTTCCTGCTCTGGTGATTGGTGATAACCGACCAGCGCGGATTCCTCAAAGCGCAGGAAACGAAAGATGTTGGGAGTCCGACTTTCCGATATCGCCAGAAGCAACGCTTTGTCTAAAGCCATATTTTCGTCGGCGGGGCGTAGTCCGGTATCAACCACAAGCCAGTCATCAGAGACGTGCGCTGTCATAATGCAAGCCACCGGAAAAAAATGGCGCCCAGGGAAAGCACCATTGTCTCAGGCCGTAAATACAATCGGGATATCCCGCAGTTGTGTACGACGCTTCGGCGCGACAGGAACATAATCCAAGGGTATGGTGGTCGTCTCGTCACCGAGTGCCAGGACTTCTTCACCCACGATCATGGAACAACAAGAAGGCGTCACAAAAACATCCCGGTCCAGATGTTTGGCGAGCGCCAGCATGCCATCGGAAGGAAAGGCCACGCCGTTCAGTCCCGCCATGACCGCATAGGTGTCGGTGATGGAACGATGCACACCGGACGGACGCGCACAGCCCAGCAACACCGGGGTTTCCGGCAGAGCAGCACGCGCATCCATAAAGAATTTACCGATTTCTTCCGTCGCTGGTGTCGCAAAAGGCCGACTCGAAGAAGCATACTGCGACATGATTACCACCAGCACCAACGCACTGGGCAGATGCCGCCGGATAATTTCGAGAGAGTTCCATTCACCAAGCAGCTCCCCGTAATGCAACCCGATGACAATATGTGGCACCACTTTCATTTTGGTGGCCACCAAGGCTTCCAGCGCGGCCTCAAAATCATCCACCGAACGGCGCAGATGGTAGACCTGATTGATGGTATCCTGCGCACCGATCACGTCCATCATGGCCACATCGACACCCGCATCCTCCATCCCGCGGGCGAACTCCGGGGTCGCAATGCCCGTATGCATGGCAATTTGTAAATTCGGATAGCGATCCTTAATCTTGCGCAGCATCGGGAAATAAGGTTCATAATGGACCACATTCTGATGGTCCGAGCCGCCTGAAAGAAGCAGCCCACGACCCCCATCCAGGACAATCTGGTCCACCAGCCGATCCAGTTCTTCTGGCGTCCGCACCGCAATCATAGGCTCCAGTATCTTCGCCTTACAGTGATCGCACTGTAACTTGCAGTCCCCACCAGTGATGGAAATGGCCGGGAAGGCATTCTTCCCGCATGCGGAGACCTCCGACGTTTCATGATGCTTGAAAGAAGGCGTATAGAAATTGATACGACCCACCTGGCTACCGGACAGACCGGACCACCGTTCGCGCATAGAGTCCACCAAATCCGCATTGAGGACCAAATCCTCCAAAGCCTCTACTTGAGAAACCGCGTTTAACCATGGGTTCATATGAAATTCCATCCTTTACACAAAGAGAAAACTAGACGGCCGCATGTGCGGCCGCCTTCTTGAATCATGACGGGCTTTTGCTGGTCAGCAGCCGCCAAAACCATCCGTCGTCATCTTTTCCTCAAAGGCCACCAAGACATCGGCGCCAGTCTTCAGTTCGCTGGAGTCACCGGCAAAATCCGCCGGAGTCAGCTTAGCGATCCAACCGCTGCCATAGGGATCCTTATTAATAAGACCGGGATCTTTCGCAACGTCCTCATTGCTTGACAAGACCGTGCCACTGACGGGACTCTTCAATGGACCCACCCACTTGCCAGACTCAACCGTGGCTGCCGACTTGTCCTTCTTGATGTCCTTACCAGCGCCCTTCGGCGTATAAGAAACGATCTGTCCAGCCAACGCACAAGCATAGGAAGTCATACCGATGGTCACACTGCCATCATCTTCCTTGCGCAGCCACACGTTATTATCCACGTTGTACAACAGATCTTCGGGGATTTCACAGCCACGTACAGTTCCCATCATTTTCTCCTTCGGGGTCACATTTTAGGTAAACAGAGCCTGCTGCCAAGCAGCATTAAAAAAACAGCAGTCGGTCCACGGACAAAATCAAGTCGGCGAGATCACCGGCAGACGCCACCGCATCCACTTCCTCAATCAGGTTGTCGGCCTCGATCTCATAGCCTGGAAGTGCCGGGCGACATACGTGAATTTCCACCCCGGCATTTTTCGCGTCACGAATAAAGTCAATAATGCGCTTACCACCAGCCATCGCCGAGAGATTTTCCGCAACACCCGTCTGCATCAGCCTGACCGCTTCCATCGTGCAAAAAATCTTAACCTCGGCATCCATGGAAGACAACAGGGCGCCCAGATAAAAAGGTGTCGCACAGCGATGTGCCGTGCTTGGTCCGCTGGTCATCACGATGACCACCGACTTTTCGCCCTGATCCTCCAGGTAGTGATCGCTCATCGCATTCCTCGTTCACAATGAATATCATCACGCAGACAGCGCTGCCGGTACAACTCAAAGGCAGCGTCTCCAGTAGACAGCTTTTCGAGCGCAACGTCTACCGAAGCCACTGGCCGTACCCGTGCGATCCATGCTTCGTAGGGTTCAATATTGAGAAGATTGGGATCTTCCAACACATCTTCGTTGGCCAACTCAATCACGCAATCAAAGACATTCGGTACCGGACCCGCCCATTTCCCACTCTCAATAGTGGCGACCGGCTTACCCACCGGACGACGTGTCCCAGGCCTGCGTACCCGGACATGCAAAATCTTTCCCGCAATCGACTGAGATATGTCGGTCATACCCACGGTAAGTGTGCCATCGCCTTCGCGTCGCACCCAGATTTGGCATTCCCGATCGTAATATAATTCGGCGCGGAATTCGCAACCGTTACATTCCATAGCCTTCCCCTGGTGTCAGCGGCAGGTAAAAAAAAGCGCCCCGCAAAGGGGCGCCCTTCTACACCGTCAGATAATACCTTTGGCAGCGAGAAGATCCATCGAGTCGCTGACGTTGTCGGGGATACCGACTTTGCGCGCAGACAGACCCATGGCCAAACCAAGCAACTGGGTGAAATAAATCACCTTGACGTTCGATTTGATACCAAACTCGATTTCGGCACGTACCTGATGCATTTCCAGGCCGGAATGGCAAGTGGGACATTCGGTGGCAATCACTTCCGCACCGGCATCTTCCGCCGCTTGGAGAATGTTCAACACCAACTGGGTGGAGGTGTCCGAATCCGATAGCGTATGGGCGCCGCCACAACACGCCGTTTTCAGCGGGAAATCCACACTGACGGCACCGGCAGCGGACAACAAATCATCCATGAAATGTGGCGCATAAGAAGACTCGGAGCCAGGACCCTGATCCTTCTCCGGAAAAATCTGCCGGGGACGGGTGTACATGCAACCGTAGTAGTTGGCAATTTTCAGCCCATTCAAGCTCTTCTTGACCTTGCTTTTGATGCCGTCGGTGCCCACTTCCTCCATGAACCACTCCAACGCGTGCAAGCTGCGCACTTCGCCTTCATAAACAGGGTCACCCGATTTATTGGCGAGTTCCTGCACCGTCTTCATGGTTTCTTCAGAAGTAGCACACTCATATTCGGTCTGCTTCAAATTGCGATAGCAGCCATTACAAGGCGCCATCACCGTATCACAACCCTGCAGCTTACTGGCAATGGCCAGATTCCGCGCCGACATATAGGTCTGCAACATGGGATGAATATTCTTCACCTCCATCGCGCCACAGCAGTTGTAGTCTTCGAGGTTTTCCATCTCCAAACCGAGTTCTTTCACCAGAACGCGGGTGGACTTGTCATAGGGCCCGCCGGAACCTTCCAGCGCACAGCCCGGATAATATGCAACCTTAGCCATGATGAGCAGCCTCCTTCTGTGCCTTCACATATTCGGCGAGGACTTCACCGGTTTTGCCCCAGGATTTGGTCTTCGGACGGAACACCACATTCATTCCCATTTTGGCCAACTGACCCAAGGGCATGTGCTTAGTCAGACGCTTGCCAAATTCCACGATCCAGGCCTGAACCAGGGGCTGGCCGGAGCGCTTGAAGAATCCCACCATGACTTCGGTATCTTCTATGCGCCCGAATTCGATGCACTGATGGGTGAACTCCTCATCAAAATGCGTCGACAACGTCTTCGGGGTTAAGCCGTTATCTTCCAACCAATGCGCCGTTGCTTTCATAACCCCTTCAGGACGGACATCCTTGGGACATATATTGGTGCATTTATTGCAGGAAACACACTGCCAGATGATGTCCTTATCTTTTATCAACTCGGCTTTCAGCCCTAGACGAATCAGATAAATCCAGTAACGCGGATTAAAATCCACATTCTGCGCATACATGGTGCAGGAATTTGTGCACGAGCCGCACTGCCAGCAGCGATGCACGTTCTCACCGCCGCTGTAACTCTGGATGATCTCTTCAAAATGCTCTTCGTAGTCCGTCAGCGTCCGCGGTGTAATCATGGTGTTCCAGGAACCGGAAACATCCACCCCATCCACCACCAGGTGATCGTGCTGCAAAATCCGATCGGGATCGATCAGTGTTTTCTCATGAATAGCCATAGCTGCTCCTATACCCTAATTCATTAATGAATGTCGTCTCTTTTGATACGAGAACCACCCATTCGCCGGTGTACCTCTACGCCCAGCAACTTACGGATCTGTTCCGTAAAATCTGTTTGGCCGCCAAAATCGGAACGCAAAAAGCCTTCTGCCATAGCGCGCACGTATTGCGAATACTGGTGGGCCAGGATGATATCAACCATATAAGGTACATCACGATACACCCCTAACTCCAAGAGCGCCTCCCGCATCCACTGGCGCAGGCCCTCAAACATTTCCGGACTTTCACCGAAAGGGAAATCAGTCAGGTAGTCGCCGCCGCGGATGAATTCCCGCACTGCGCCTGAATTCGTACTTTGATCCCAAACCCAACGCGTCATCAGCGGATACCGCTCGGGATCGCTGAAGTGTAAAACTTCGGCCCCCATATCCCTGATAACGCGTTTCGCCTTTCCTGTAGCAGGTAAAGCCTCTTCAAAACGCATCATGCGCTGTGCCAGATCGCCGTGACCGCCCAGCAAATCGCGCATCACTTCACCCACTCGCGCAGCGCCCTGCTCCTCTATAACCGGCCAGATTTTGCGTCTCGCGGTGAACATCTGTTCAACGAGATGCGCCATTCGCGCATCGGTCAGCGGCTGCTGGTCCTCCAGGAGAAGATGACGAAAACTCGCCGTCTTCTCTGCCAGACTACTCACCAGGGCAGCAAGGCCCTGCTGTCCCTCAAATGCCGCTTCAAGCTCATAAAAGGATTGGTTGAGCAGCCCCTTATCGAGATTGATCGGCAGCGAGGCGGGAACGATATGCTCTGCGTTCCCGTTGTGGTAGATGTCAGCTGGCAACTTTCTGTTGTCCGTAGAGATCCGCTACCGCCCGCGCACCGGCGGACTGGCCTTGCGCGATAGATGTATCAATGTCTTCTGGGCCGGTCGCCGCGCCACACACGTAGATACCCTTGCGCGTCGTGCCCTGGCTATTCGTGTACTGTTCCGCACGATCGATAAATCCATGCTTTTCCAGACCGATACCAAAGGTCTTGGCGATTTCTGGATTTAAGGTGTTGGGATCCATACCGATGGCATGCACGACCAGATCCATCGGAATGACGATCGGACGTTTGACCAAAGTATCTTCACCCTTGACCAGCAAACGGCCATCGGGAGACATGGTGACCTCGGCAATACGCGCCTTGACGAACTTAGTCTTATACTCTTCCTGGCTCTTCCAGTAGAACTTGTCTTCATAAAGGCCGAAGGTGCGGATGTCCATGTAATAAATGAACACGTCAGTGCTCGGAGAAATTTCCTTGATCTCCATGGCCAAGTTGGTGGAAACGGTGCAGCAGATCTTGGAGCACCATTCACGACCAATCTGGCGGTCACGCGAACCGACGCAAAGCAGAATAGCCACACGCTCTGGAACTCGGCCATCGGAGGGGCAACGAATCTGACCCGCACTCACCATCTGCTCCATCTGGGTAGTGGTAAGCACGTCCTCGTATGTGCCGAAGCCCCATTCCGGCTTGTTGATGGAGTCGAAATGGGTGAATCCAGTGCCAAGAATGATTGCGCCCGCTTCGACTTTATCGCCGTTGCTCAGGGTAGCTGTAAAGTTACCGGCTTCGCCCGCCACCTGCGTGACTTTAGCAGACTTGTGGATGCTGACGTTCCCGTCGCCTTCCACACGGCTGACCATACGGCCGATGGCATCTTTAGCCCATTCGCCCGACGGTACCAGTTTGGCGTAGCCCGAGATGATGGGAGCGCCACCAAGAATATCTTCTTTTTCGACAATGACCGTCTTTTTACCCATCGATGCGATGGTGGCTGCTGCCGACAAACCGGCTGGACCCGCACCTACGACTAAAACTGTATCTTGTGCACTCACTGAACTTCCTCCTTAAGCGCTCGCTTTCATATTAATATTTTGATTAGTGGCGAGTTCGGGGTTGTAGAGGTATTCCACATTACCCTGTTCCACCTGTTTGAGATATTCCTGGAAATCGGCCTTGGCTTTATCCCAGCTGATGCCCATTTTTTCGACCAGGTCTTCACAGGGTGAAGCGTGCCACTGCAACTGGACGATCTTGAAGGGATCGGCGCCACAGGCGAGCGCCGCGAGTTGCACGTCGGCGATGATCGGCATGGAGTAATTCATGTCGTGCGCCTTGCCGATCCACTGGTTCTTGTCCAGCGTGGTGATGCAGCCGGTGTCGATGCCGATCATGACGTCGGCCTTGGCTTCTTCCCGGGCCACCTTGATCTTGCGATTCATGGAGAAGCTGCGGGTGAACTCACGCTCGGAAATGATGTGGCGAAAACCAAAGCCACAGCAGTCGTACCAGGTGGAGTAGTCGATAACCTGCGCACCCAGGGCCTGCGCGACGGAGGTG
>NZ_JAAZTY010000125.1 GCF_018854775.1 Acidithiobacillus ferriphilus
AGCGGATGCTGACATATTGCGAACCACGGTCGCTGTGGTGAATCAGGGATTGGTCCCGCTGCGGTTGTCGGGCGTGTAGCGCTTGTTCCAAGGCATCCAGCACGAAGTCCGTATGCATGGTAGAGCTGACCTGCCATCCCACAATCCGACGCGCAAAAACATCGATCACAAAAGCGACATAGAGCCAACCCTGCCAAGGTAATACCGCATTGGCGGGCCATGCGGGCAGTTCTGCAAAACGGCGTATCGTCGATGACCGCTGAACCAGCGGGCGGCAAAAATCATGCGTATTGCCGCTGCAAAAAGCCATCACCGCATCAGCGGCGCTGATCCAGAGAGCGGGGACGGGTTTCCCGCACCACCAGCGCGATCCATAGCCCCGAAAGGGCGACAATACCGGCCGTAGCCCAGATGGCGGGGAGAATTTCGTTACTCCATTGCGCTACCAGCCCCAGCAGCAATCCGCCGATGGCATAACCCGTATCACGCCAGTACCGATAGATACCGAGGATGCGTCCGCGCTCCAGCGGTGGGGCCGTGTCGGACATGGCGGCGACCAGATTCGGGTACAGGAGCGCCATGCCCAGACCCATGATGAGCGCCGCCAAAACCCACAAAGCAAAGCCTTGCACCAGGGCAGTGGTCGCCAGGCCCACAGACAACAGAAAAAAGCCGCTGACGATGGGGATCTTGCGCCCGATACGATCGGCCAGATGGCCGGTCCAGAGTTGCGAGAGCCCCCAGACGGCCCCGTAGACACCGGTGATCCAGCCGATGGCCACCACCCCCATGGCGTGCTGCAAGAAATAGATCGGAAAAAGCACCCAGACGAGGGTGTCGGCCACCTTGTTGGCCACCCCTGCCTGACAAAAGGCGCGGTAGCGTGGGTTCCGGAAAGAGACGTCGATAAAGCCGTGCATCCAGTTCGTGGTGGCTGGAGACGCGGATACGGGATGGGCGGCATGCTCGGCATGGACCCAGGCGATGGTATCGCGCACCCGCATCAGCAGGATCAGGGCGACCAGGATCGCGCCCAGTCCGAAGAGCAACAAGGCCCAGCGCGGACCATAGAGCACCGCCAGATAACCGGTGGCAAGACCCGCCAGTCCCATGCCCACATAACCCGCCGCCTCATTGATCCCTACCGCCAGGCCCCGCTGTCGGCTGCCCGCCAGGTCGATCTGGCTGGTCACCGTCATGGTCCAGGTGAAGGCCTGGTTGATGCCGAGAAAGACGTTGGCGGCGATGATCCACCACCAGTTGGGGGCGAAGAAGATCAGCAAGGGGATGGGGATGCCGGCGATCCAGCCGAACAACAGGACACGCTTGCGCCCGATACGATCGGAAAGGGAGCCCGCCACCAGATTGAGCGCCCCTTTGACCAGACCAAAGGAAATCACGAAGCTCGCGAGAAAGAGAAACGCCCCCTTGGTCACCCCGAAATCGTGGGCCAGAGAGGGCAGCACCGTGCGCTCCATGCCGATGACCAGGCCGACAAAGAACACTTGCACGGTCTGCAGCAGAAATTGGCCACGGTTGCGGGCGATTCCGCGCTGATAGGTCATAGCCGGTACATGCACCGACTTCATGACGGCGCTTTGCGCAGCGGTACAACTTCCGCCAATTGCTGGCGGCAGGCGGTGGTGATATCCATCTGGTCAAGGATCAGCTTCCGCACGATCTCACAGGTCTCCAGCACATCGGGGCTGGTGAGGCGGTAATGACAGAAAGTGCCGCACTTGTCGCAGTGCACCAGACCGCGCGCCTTGAGTACGTTGAGATGTTGCGAGACATTGGCCTTGGACAGGCCGGTCAACTCCGTCAGTTCCCCCGCGGTATGCTGCCGTTCACCCAGATAGTGGATCATCTCCAGGCGCTTGGGATGGGCCAGCGCCGCAAAGACCTCGGCGAAGAGGGCGAAGCGCACTGTTTCCGTATTCATAGCGCCGCCCCCAGATTGGCCGACACGATGCGCGCCATCTCCGCCGGCCGTTCCGGAATGTTGGCGGTGAGTTCGCGGATGAAGGTGTCTCGATCAGTCATGGACAGATAGGGGTCCCAGCGCTTCTCGAAGCCGATGGTGGAAGACGGCTTGCCGGACAGGCCCGCACCACAGACACTGCCCGCTGCATGACCAGGGAATATCTCCAGATCGTCGGGCAAGATGAGGAGTTTGTTGTGGATGCTGTCGAAGATCCGGCCCGCCATGTCCTCCGGCGCCCCCCCCAAATCGGGCCGACCAACGCCACCGACGAACAGGGTGTCCCCCGTCAGCACGAACCAGGGGTCGGCGCTGCGCCGCAGATCACTGACCAACAGGCAGATGCTGTCGGCGGTATGGCCGGGAGTATGGAGGACTTTCGTTACCACATTACCGCTTGCCAGCACCTCGCCGTCCTTGAGCCCGCGGATTGGAAAATGAACCTTGCCCACGTCGCTTTCGTGCAGGCAGTAGAGGCCATCGGCCAACTCTGCCAGCTTTTTGCCGCCAGAAAGATGGTCGGCATGGACGTGGGTGTCGATGACAAAGTCGATCCGCACGGCGGCCTTTTGCGCTGCATCCAGAAACCACTGTTCATCGCCAGCCACGACATCCACCGCCACCGCCGAACCCTTGCTGCCACATCCGTAGAAATAGGACAGGGTGCCATCAGCATTGCTGTGTTGTTTGAAAAACATGGATCACTCCCCAATATTCATTAGTTAACATACTACGCAACTAATAAACTAATCGCACCTCCACTATTTGTCAATGTGCCCCAAGATACTGTGATCCATAGTGGTCACGCACGGGAGGAGCGTATCAGTGCATGCGTCCCCCCGAAGAATCCTCAGTCGTTAGCACTTCCCGGCGGGGGATCTCAAACCCGATGATCCGGCGCCAGTGCGCATGGATGGGCCGGATCGCCGGTCTCCACCTGCAAGGTGGGATGGTCGATACGAAAGCGTAGCTGCAATTCATCGCCAATCTGATTCAGAAGTGCGTCCCCCGGATAGCCGTTCGGCATGACCAGATGCGCGGTCAGCGCCGTTTCCGTGGTGCTCATGGCCCAGATGTGCAGGTCATGCACCGCCGTCACATTCGGCAGGGTGGCAAGGTAGGCGCGCACCACCTCTGTCTCGATCCCTTCTGGCACACCATGGAGGGCCAACTGGGTGGAATCCCTCAATAACCCCCAGGTGGCGATCACGATCACCGCGCTGATGAGCAAACTCACCGTGGAATCCAGCCAAAACCAGTGCGTAAAGAGCATCACGATTCCGGCGATGACCACACCCAGCGAGACGACAGCGTCGCTCGCCATGTGCAAAAAGGCTGCCCGGACATTCATATCGCCCTTGCGCCCTGCCATGAACAGCAGCGCCGTCCCGGTATTGATCAGCACCCCGAAAGCCGCCACACCGATCACGATACCGCCGTCTACCGGAGCTGGCTGCAGCAGGCGCTGAATCGCTTCCCAGGCAATCCCGCCAGTCACCACCAACAGGAATACGGCGTTGGCCAACGCCGCCAGAATAGACGAACTGCGCAGCCCGTAGGTGAAACGGACTGAAGGTGGGCGGCGGGCCAGGGCAGTGGCGCCCCAGGCCATCAGCATGGCCAGCACGTCACTGAGGTTATGGCCGGCATCCGCCAACAGGGCCAAGGAATGTCCAATCACCCCGAACACGGCCTCAACCAGCACGAAGCTCAGATTGAGCGCCACCCCGATGGCGAAGGCACGGCCGTAGTCCGCCGGGCCATGGGCATGATTATGCCCATGCGCGTGGCTGTGGGTCTGTTGGTGACCAGTGGTATGGTCGACATGATCATCAACGTCATGTTGGTCATGTGTCATGCATCAATCCTTCCCCGAAAAAATCCGAATGTCTGCCCATTAAAAATCTTTTGGTGGCCGCCGCCCAAGGGGGATGCCGTGTATGTCATGGCGGTTTATTCCGTCTCCCCCGAAATGACTACCATGCCGCCCCAGGGCAGCGTGTGGGGCAGCAGCCGTTCCATCGTCCGTGCCACCCGGTTCCCGGCAGGAAGAAATATGGCGGAATGCATCACCAGCCGGGATACCGGCAAACCGGAGAAGAAATCGAGCAACTCACCGGGACGATGCCAGCGCGCCCCATGGTAGGCACCACTTCCACCGCCCTGCCCTTTCTGTGCATAGAGCAGGCTGCTCCGGTTGAGCCAGCCGATGGCGAAACGCTGGCGCGCCACCCGCACGATCTCGGCCACGGCCTGCCGCTCACCATTCACAAAACACAGGGCCGCAACCGAGACCACACGATCGAAACTGCGGTCCGAAAAAGGCAGGGAGCGGGCGTCTCCGGCTACCCAGCGGATCGCGGGGGGACCCTTGGCGTGGGCGAAGGCAAGCCCGTCCGGGTTGGGATCAAGACCGGTGACGCGGAGGTCTTTCTCGGCAAAGCGGCGGGTAAACCACCCGGTACCACAGCCCACATCCAGGAGTGTATCTCCCGGCCGCGCCTGGAGGAGCCCCGAGAGCAGGCGGAACTCCGTCGTGCCGATCCAACGCCCCCGAGGGGTGTCATACCAGGCGTCATAGGTGGCGGCGTCTATCGGGGTGCTGGCATTGCAGTCGAGGTGGACCGGTAAATCGTTCACCCTTGACGGAGATCCGCCCACCATTCTTGCAGGGTGGGAATATCCACGACCACCTGTTCCCCAGCGGTCTGGCCCTGCAATACGTGCGCGGGGGATGCCGTTTCTCCCAAATGATCGAGAACCCGTAGCGCTGCGCTAAAGTCTTGTCCTTCGGTATATTCCGTCTGGGTAATGATGGTAGCAAGCCCCGCTCCACGGGCGGACTGTAGTCCATTCGCCGAGTCTTCAATCGCGAGGCAGTCTGCGGCAGGCAAACCTAATTGACCCAGCACATAGGTATAAATGTCCGCTGCCGGCTTTTTGTGGGAGACAATATCCCCGGCGCCGATCGTATGAAAGCGCTGCGGCGCCTCCGCGCCTAAGGTGCTCTTCAACAGGGACTCGACATTGGCCGGCGTGGTGGTCGTGGCAATGGCCAGCAACAAACCGTGATCCCGTGCCGCATTCAGCAAACGCTCCACACCGGGGCGTAGCGGCAATAGTCCTGCATTCATCATCTCCACATAATACCCGGTCTTTTGGCGATGGATAGAAGCAATGTCAGCATCGCTCAGTTGCGGCAACTCCGGATGTTCATTCAGGAAAGCCCTGAGGCGTTCTTTGCCGCCGGTAACCCTCAGATAGTAGCCATAGGTCGGTACATCCCAGCTAAAAGGAAGGCCAGCTTCGGCAAAAGCCTGATTGAAAGCGACCCGGTGGGCATCCCGCTCGGTATCGGCAAGGGTACCGTCCACATCAAAAATCAACGCGCGCAACGACATGAATCTAAGTGCCTCCTGAATTTACGGTAAAATATAGTGTCATAACCATCCGACAGAACCGCCAGCATCTCAACGGTCTGGTGGAGCATTGTAACCAGCACGCATTAGATTGCCAAAACAGCTATTCTCTGTTAAACGTAAGCGCGTTATTACCCAGGACAGGAAGCCCCCATGGACGAAAGCATGCCCCAGCCCGCGAAAAAAATGCCCGGCGCAGCCCAGCAATTCACCGCCTTCACCCCCTACGAGCCCGCTCCCAGCGAAGAGTATATGAACCCCACGCAGATTGCCCACTTCCGCCAAATTCTGGAAGATTGGCGCAGCGAACTGATGGCGGAAGTCGACCGCACCGTACAACACATGCAGATGGAAAACGTCAACTATTCCGACCCCAATGATCGGGCCAGTCTGGAGACGGACATGGGCCTGGAACTGCGCGCCCGTGACCGGGAGCGCAAGCTGATCCGTAAGATTACCCAGGCTCTCGACCGTATCAAGACCGGAGAGTATGGCTACTGCGAAAGTTGTGGCGTGGAGATCGGCCTGCGCCGTCTCGAAGCTCGTCCTACCGCCACCCTCTGTATCGATTGCAAAACGCTGGAAGAAAAACGCGAGAAACAGATGGCGCAGGAATGATACCATGCGCCTGCTGGTCCGTAACGCGCGCATCGCCCTACCCTCCGGTGAACTCTATCATGGTGACCTTTTTGCCGAAGATGGTCGCATTGTCGCCATCGATCGGGATATGGACCGCGCCGCCGATACAGTGATTGACGCCGAAGGTCATATGCTGATGCCCGGCGTTATGGACCCGCAGGTGCATTTCCGCGAACCCGGCAATGAACAGAAGGAAGACATTTCCAGCGGCTCGCGAGCCGCGGCCAAAGGCGGTGTTACCAGTTTTCTGGAAATGCCCAATACCAATCCGTCCACCACCAGCCCCGCTGCCGTGGCCGACAAACTGGCCAGGGGCGCGGGAAAATCCGTGGTCAACTATGGATTTTTTATCGGAGCCACCCCGGACAATCTCGATAATCTGCTGGCCGCCGATGCGGCCTGCGGCATCAAGATTTTTATGGGTGCCAGTACCGGTAATTTACTGGTGGACAAGGAGGCGGACCTGGATCGCATTTTCGCGCATGGCCGTAAACTGATAGCGGTCCACGCCGAAGACGAGGCCCGCATTCGTGAACGGCGCACCCAGTTTACCGGCAGCAGTGATCCCGCCGATCATTCTCGTATCCGCGATGAACAATCGGCGCTGATTGCCACCCAGCGCGCCGTTCGACTCGCGAAAAAATATCAGCGCCGCCTGCATGTTCTGCATCTCTCCACGGCCATCGAGGTCGAGTTTTTACGGCAGCAAAAGACAAATTATATCAGTTGTGAGGCAATTCCAAACCATCTTTTCCTGACCACCGATGCCTATGCTAAAATGGGTCCTCTGGCGCAGATGAACCCTCCCATCCGCAGTGAGCACGATCGTCAGACCCTCTGGGAGGGTTTGCGCAGCGGTGTCATCGATTGCATTGCTACGGATCACGCCCCGCACCTGCTAGCAGACAAGGCCTTGGGATACCCGCACGCACCCTCCGGCATGCCCGGCGTGGAAACCAGCCTGCCCCTGATGCTTACCGCCATGCGCGACGGCCATTGTAGTCTGGCCGAGTTGCAGCGCTGGATGTGCTACAATCCGGCGCGCCTCTATGGCGTGGTGAACAAAGGGCGCATTGCCATCGGTTGGGATGCGGATCTGACCTTGGTCGACATGACCCAAGTAAAGCCCGTTCGCAACGAGGAGATGTTCACCAAGGTGGGCTGGAGTCCCTTCAATGGCTGGCTCCTGACGGGTTGGCCTATCACTACCATTGTCGGCGGCCGGGTGGTTTTCGATAAAGGCGAGATTCTCCCCAACGCGCACGGGCAGCCGCTGCACTATGTCGAGCCGACACCCCTGCCGGCGATGGACTGAGCACCGGCATTCCAGAGGCAGAGGGCCGTTCCCCCGGGGGCACTCGCCCAGGGTGCGGTGTAGTAACCCAGAATGAGCAGCAAATGCCCCGCTTCGTCCCAGAGTAAGGGCACATCCGCACGTCGATCCGGTGGGACCCCCGCCTCCAGCAGCAATTTCTTCAGCGGACGATGTTGGCCCTGCCCGGTTAGGGTGAGCTCCCCCTGGCGGCGGCGGCGCCAGTACAAGCTCGTCTCCGCAAAACGCTCAGCCAGCGCGTGATGAAAACCGTCCGGTGCGGTATCCCGGAGAGCACACTGCCAGCCAGAAATCGGCAGCGGATCTCCCTGAGCGACACACCAGGGACCTTCTTCCCATTCCTTTTCCGCCATCGTGCGCGGTTGCGGCCAAGCGCGCAGCAGTCCGCCCTGCAACCAGGCTTGCCCCCCTTCCCACTGAATCCTCGCGCCCCCGCGTCTCTGCATTACCGCGTCCCGCAGAGCCTCCAGACGCTCCCGGCTCGGCACGGGAATCTGCCTCTGCTGAAACCATCCGCGCAGAAAAACCCGCTGTGCGGCAGCAGAAAGGGACTGCAAATACTCCAGGGAGAGTCGCTCCACAGAGAGTTCAGGGTAATCTGCCCGATACTGCTGCCAACGAGAACCAAACCAATCCGCTGCGATTTCCCGCATATCGGCGAGATTATCCGCAGCACGGGCGATATTTGGCGCCGCATGCGGCCAGCCCAGATCACCCAGTTGCGGGAGCAGGATATTGCGCACTCGTACCCGGTCATAACGCATATCGGCGTTAGCCGGATCATTCAGAAAAGGTAAGTGCCACTGTTCCAGATAATCCCGCAGCACCTGTTGGGGTACATCCAGTAGTGGACGGATCAGCAGCCCGGTACCCAGTGGGCGCTGCCAGGGCATACCCGCCAGCCCGGCTACACCAGCACCGCGCAACAGCTGCAAAAGCAGAGTCTCGGCCTGATCCTCCAGATGCTGTGCGGTGAATAGCCAGTCACCCTGACCCAACTGCGCCGCCATGAGGGCATAGCGGGCACGCCGGGCTTGATCCTCCGGCCCTTCGCCCGGGGCGTCCGGGGGTAGGTGCAGCAGGGTGAAGGGAACCCCCAGCGCCGCCGCCTGCCGCTGGCAGGACTGTGCCCACTGAGCGCTGTCCGGATGCCAGCCGTGATCCACATGCAAGGCGTGAACGGTGTATCCTAAAGAAACCAGCGCCACGAGCAGGGCCGTAGAATCACCACCGCCACTGTAAGCCACGTACAATATACGCCCTTCCGAGGGGTGCAAACTCCCCTCCAGACGCGTCTGGAGACGTCGCTCCAGCTCAGGCGGCGCCGATGACTCCATAGTGCATCAGGCGTTCGTAGCGGGTGGTCAGCAACTTGCTGGTATCCATCGCCTGCAGCTCCTGCAGGTGATGGGCGAAGCGCTCGCGGGTCAGTGCAAAGACCGCTTCCGGATCACGATGCGCGCCACCGAGGGGCTCCGCCAGCACTTCGTCGACCAGACCCATTCCCTGCAAACGACGTGCGGTGATACCCAGGGTTTCCGCTGCTTCCGCTGCCATGGCGGCGTTCTTCCAGAGGATCGAGGCACAGCCCTCCGGCGAAATGACGGAGTATACCCCGTACTCCAGCATCAGCATCCGATCACCCACGCCGATCGCCAGCGCCCCACCGGAGCCGCCTTCGCCAATCACTGTGCAGATAATAGGCACTGCCAGGTCGGACATTACCGCGAGATTGCGGGCGATGGCCTCACTCTGGCCGCGCTCCTCGGCGCCAATACCCGGATAGGCACCCGGCGTATCAATGAAAGTAAATACCGGCAAGACAAAACGCTCGGCAAGGCGGAGCAGACGCAACGCCTTACGATAACCTTCCGGTCGCGGCATCCCGAAGTTGCGCTGAATCTTTTCCTTGGTATCGCGACCCTTCTGATGTCCTATCCAGACGATAGGCTGCCCACTGAAGCGGGCCAGGCCGCCAACAATCGCCTGATCATCGGCAAAGGCACGGTCCCCTGCCAGTATCTGTACTTCCGTGAACAGTGCCTGCACATAATCCAGGGTGTAAGGCCGCTGTGGATGCCGGGCCACCTGTACCGTCTGCCAGGCACCAAGCTTGCTGTAAATATGCTGCAATTCTTTGCGCGCTTTGACCTCCAGACGGCTGATGTCATCGGCAATACCCGGCTGATTCAGGGCGCGAAGTTCTTCCACCTTGGCATCCAGCTCCGCTACCGACTGTTCAAAGTCCAGATAACTGATTTTCATGTTCACTCCTTATCATTCCGAACAGGGCCAACGCTCAGGCCGGGCGGCGTGCCCCATATCGGGCACGCTCCAGTGGGACGACATTATTGACGAGGGATGTCGTCGATCGATAGTCCCAACGCCAGCGCGCGGTGGGTGCGAGCGCCATCAAGGCGGCGATAGCGGCGGG
>NZ_JAAZTY010000126.1 GCF_018854775.1 Acidithiobacillus ferriphilus
CGCGATAGCCGTTCGCCCGCCGAACGGCTATCGCGCTTATGGCCTCGCGCATCTGGAACGGCTTGCCTTTATTCGCCACTGCCGGGCGCTGGACATGCCACTTGCGGACGTGCAGCGACTCTTGCATCTGCTGGATCATCCGCTGGACGATTGCCTAGACGTGGATCGGTTGATCAATACGCATCTGGCTCATGTACAGGGACGGCTCCAATCGCTACAAGCGCTGGCGAGGCAGCTTGAGCAACTGCGCGGACGCTGCCATGGGCGGCATACCACCGCCGAATGCGGTATCCTGCATGAGTTGGTGGCCGCTGCCCAAGGGGAAGGGTGTGTGTGCCACGACGGTTCGGCCCCGAACAGCCCAGAGGTCATAGAAATCTCCTAAGGCCTTCATTCATGCAGATGGTGCATATTGGGAGTGTGAGGGTGGCCGTGGGTTAAGGGTTGGTGACGATGCGGGTGCCGGTGGCGGATTCCGGACGCCATCGGGAACGGGTGCCCATGCCGTAACAACCAATTGATTTTTATGCAGATTTTGGTGGTTAATCATTTAGGCTCAAAGGAGCTACGTGTGACGTAAAGTAGTTCACGACATCCCCAACTGTCCCGATGTTTGTCGCATCATCTGGCATGTCGCAGTCAAATTCTTCTTCCAGCGCCATCACCAATTCCTCGGTATCCAGCGAGTCGGTGCCCAAATCGTCCACAAAATCGCCGCATCAGTCAATTCAATTGCTAACGCCCTGAATATCGCCAGCATACGCTTTCAGGTTGCCGGTATCGACCGCGAGAAAGTTCACGACGACCTTGCCGCCATGCCACTCTCCCGCTCTCTCACTGTCCCAGGAAAATCCACCGATGGACAGCGCGTTTCCCACGCTCCCTGATTGCCACCCCCCCCAGATTCTAGCCGTTGGCGAAAGGTGTTGGTGGTTTGACTGAAGGCCGCACCCAATATAGGGTTTGCGGCCTTTTTATTGAAGAAAAATTTCCGCCGATGGCAAATCCTCTGAGAACCAAGCTACGAGTGGGTTTGCGGGAATCAAGGCACCAAAAACCAACACCTTTCGCCAACGGCTAGCGTTCTCGGTTGTGGTTTTTTCTTGCAGCTATGGGTCGGATGATGTCATTGGCTTTCCGCTGCTGAATGTCTGCAAGCAGTCTGAAGCGGTCGTCCAGCGGCTTGACCATCGTGTTCTCAAAACTCGTCACTCTGGCTGGAAACCGTGGCTGTCTACTGAGAATGGTTTTCGAGGATTGCAACCCATTGATTTACTGTGCGGCAATGACCACCAGTTGAAGCCTCTCGAAAACGGTCGGTTGGGAGAATCTTACATTGCTGTCTGGGGATTGGGGTCCACTATATCCAGCGACCGAAGGAGCGAGGTTGAGCGCCGGGTTAGGCATTTTTCAGCCAATGCGAGACGACTGTGTTGGTTAGCTCAAGGCACCCGAAATCGAACGTAGCGAGTTGGTCATGCGCGACCAGTTGTACCTCTGCGATTTCTTCGTTCAACTTGACGTGCCCATAGGCCTCGACGGCGAAAGCGATAATAAGTTGATTAAATTCTGGGAGAGCGAAATGACCTATGAATTTGCATTCATGGCCCGTAAGACCAAGCTCCTCTTCCGTTTCTCTAAGGATGGCGCTCTCCGGCGACTCGCCATGCTCAAGAAACCCGGTGATCAGGGAAAACATACCTGGCGGCCAGGAGGCATTTCTTGCCAAGACGTACTGACCATTGCACCGAACTAAGCCCGCGACGACAGGAATGGGATTGTTCCAGTGCACGAACTTACACTGCTGCGATGAACAAGCGAGCCGCATGTCTCCCTCCACCGGACGACTGACAAGATCACTTTGACAAAGCGGACAATATTTCATTGGCGAAGAGTAAATGCCTAACGTAAAATTGAGGGGCGCGAGCGGCTTTGCTGCGAAGCGTCCCTCTCGACTGCCGGGTTGGGCCTCACTCCTCTGGCAGCAACTGTGGGTTCCACACGACCTCCCAGAGATGGTGATCTGGATCTTGAAAATAGCCAGCGTAACCGCCCCAAAAGGTTTTCTGTGCTGGTTTGACGATAACGGCTCCTGCGATCTTGGCCTGCTCCATAACGACATCGACTTCGGCAGTGGAAGAGACGTTATGACCAATAGAGAGTTCGGTGGGATTGGGAATACCTATCGGAACTCCTGCATCGTGAGCGAGACTCCTACGCGGCCAAATTGCGAGTTTCAAGCCGGGCTGTAAATCAAAGAACGCAACAGCCCCATACTCGAATTCTTTGCCAATGATGCCTTGCGTCGATAGGCCGAGACCATCGCGGTAGAAATGTACCGCCCGTTCTAGGTTGTCAACGCAGAGGGTAATAACTGTAATGCGTGGTTTCATGGAATGGCTCTTTCGCTCGGTGAGGGCATGATGGCTCGGTTGATTGAGGCCCAACGTCCACGTTGAGGGGCCCGGATGCGAAGCATTCGGGCCCCTCTCGAACTTACGGTTAGGCCTTCTTGATCGCGCAGACAATTTCATTAATAGTTGTGTCATGGTTGAGGTCAGTGGCGCTCGACCGGTATTGAGACTATACCTTCCGTGCGATTTCTACAATATTGGGTTCGGGCGCACCGGTCCAGCTAATGACTCGGTATTGATTTTGCAGTTTACCTTTAAACATATTGGTATCCTTAAGCCATTTGTTTTTTTCGTTACCGAATGCCAGAACATAGCCGCCGGGCTTAAGTTTGTTGTGAACCCATGAGTTGATTAGTGAGAATCAAAAAGGTGAAATTGACATGATTAGATCAACCGAACCATTTGGGAAAATGGAGTCGACTAATGCTTCTCTACTTACGTAGTCCACATCAATTGTTGCTAAAGTGCCAATTAAGTTCACTGTGTTTTTTGACCACGTTAGTGGATCGAAATTAACTAAGCGATCTACGCCAAAGTCTGACCGGTCGAGTGGCAAGACGCCTACAGCAATGTTAAATACATTAATTTTTATCTCCAGAATTGAATACTTGTAGCGTATAACTAAGGCAACTTTAATTCGTAATTTATGCGCTGGTTTGTACTTAATACGAGGCCTGACGTTCAAATTGAGGGGCGCGCCGCTTTTGGCGCGTCCCGCTCGAATGCAGTGTTAGGCCGGTCGTTCCAATGGCCCATACCTCTGATAGATGCATATATCGATCATATGCTGTCATTTCCCAGAAGCAGCAATGTCGACGACCGCAATAGACTTGACGTCGTCAGGCTCACCTACATAAACAACGAGAGCGGTCATTTCGGAGGCGATCATAGCGCTGTGGGGTTGACCCTTCGGATTGAGGCTGTAACCACCTGAAGTCTTACTTGGACGCCCGGATTTAGTGGTTCGACCTCCTTCGAGGATAAAGACATGCTCATCCGATAACGCGACAGCGATAATCTTGATTAACTTGCCAGCAGGAGGAATGAACTTGACGATCCAGGTAATGCCACCACCTTCATGGCGTCGGTCGCAAAGTACCTTTAACTGCACAATTTCCTGACCGTGATACACGGCACCTAGTCCATAAAACGGAACAGCAGACGTCCATTCGACGTTTTCGATTTCGACACGCACTGAAGACAATTGATCCCTCCTCTTTGGCGATTGTAGGGCGCAGAGTATTACGATTCGCCTGCCATCGACTAAACGGCCTAACGTCTGACATAACCGGCTGGCGCGGCTTTATCGCGCCAGTCCGTGTTGATGGATGGGTTGGGCCTCACCGTCACTTGGCATTCCATTCGTAAACCGTGACTACAGATGATTTGGTTGTATGCACAGGATCAGTAAAAGCCAACGCCTTAGCTTCTTCATAATTTGCAGCTCTAATTAAATATGCACCACCAGTTTTGTCAGTAAATGGCCCCGCTATTTCAAGATTGCCACTCTGCCTCAAACGCTCCAAAAATGCTTGATGCGCTTCGACAACAGAAGGCTGAAATTGCGGTGTTCGCATTGTCATAACTAAATATCGAAACATCACTTTCCTTTGTATGCCCAACGCAAAGCTAAGCGGCGGCGCAGCCGTCCGCTTGAGCGCCGGGTTAGGTATTGGAAATTACATTGCTTGGTTAAACTCAATAACATTACGATCCGGGTCTCTCGCAAAAATTGAAGTTGACCCATTTTGGAATGTAATTGGACCTTCAGTGATAGTGACTCCCAGTTTTTCTAGCTCCGACTTAATTTCAAAAACATTTTTAACCGATAACGCTATATGCGTATAGCCGGGGTGTTTTTCTTTTAAATCCATTAGAACATTTTGCGTGGAAGTATCCGCAGCATTGAGGATGAAATTGATTTCAATTCCAGAGGAATGCGTCATGATTGCCACAGGTTCAGGACCAATGGGCCCTATAACAAAATTAAACCCAAGAAGCTCATAAAATGCGCGTGCACGATCTAAAGTATGTACGCGTATACCGACATGCGCGATACCAGTAATGAGCTGATTTAAAGACATGAATTACCTCTGATTGTATGTTGATGCCTAACGTAATTTAGACGGCATCTATGCCGCCCTACCCACATCGCCTAAATTCCGTTCGCCCCACCGGGCCACCATCCCACCAAGCATCACCCATCCCTCTGCCTGTTTAGGGCAACCTAAATTTCTCCAGACGTCATCAGAACGATATGTCCACCAAAGCCGATAACGGAAAGGGCGGCTCCAAATTTTAAGCGCAACGCATAGCATCAGACAATTTGCATCAATGTGTCTCATATTCGCGTTGCCAAAACGATCCTATCCTATTGTTTCTGGTTTGTTTCCGTTTTCGACGAAACATCAGACAAAACAGTAAATTTCTCAATTTTTAGGTCGGACATGAGTTAGACCATTTTAGCCGAGTCCTACGTCAGCTTCCAGTCTTTAACTGTCATCAGATCATAGAGAATACTACGGCACCCAGTCGTCCGTGAGCAAGGCCTCGCCGAGGGCCGCCACCCCATGACCATGCCTGCATTATTCGCGGTACAGTCGGGTGTGTCTGTCAAGCAGGTCCAGCCCCCCGTGATTCAGGGGAAACGCCAGGATGATACTTTATTGTTCAGGATGAAACTATTTTGTCCGGGATGATACTTTTTTGTCCGTCAACAACATCTGTTCAGTGACAAAAAAGTGTCATCCTGGCGTCTCGTGAGTTCTCTGCCCCCCCCGGTGTGCTCTTTACCTCCAGTGGCAGGTATACAGCGGAACCGCCGGCCATTGAGATAATTAGGCGCCACTTTTCTTCGTGAGAGCAGACCCAGTTTCCTCGTGGCAATATCTGATGGTGTCGACCATGCTTTTTCTATCGTCGCTGATGACATTGTAAGATGAAAATAAAGTTGGTGACCTTTATCAAACCTAAACCAGTAAAATTGCAGCCTCGAAATCTGCCAAAATAAATAAAGTTGGTAACCTTCTTGGCTGCGCAGACCCAACGCCCCTAAATTTTGTTCAAATAGAGTTGGTAACATCCTTGTTTTTAATGAAGTTTCTATCCACACTGCCAAATCTATTTGAAATCATGGGCATTCGTAATTTCCTGTGTATGGCTTATCAGGGTATCATCCGGACCTTATGCTGCGTTGAATTTCAGAAATTGGGGGTTACCATGAGCAATCTGAACCTCTCGAAAACCGAACGGATTGATGTTCGTGCCAGCAGTTCCGTGAAGCAACTGCTGCAGGATGCTGCGCGCGCCTGCCACAAGAACGTCAGCGAATTTCTGCTGGACGCCGGTGTGACTGCTGCCAATCAGGCACTCGCGGATCGTCGCCACTTCGCGCTCAACAAGGAGCAGTGGCAAGCATTTCAAGATGCGCTGGATCGACCGGTCCAGGTCAAGCCTCGTCTGAAGAAACTGCTCACCGAGGCGGGATTGCCGGGGTGAGTGCAGCTTATGAACCAGTCCGAAAGCTCAGCGCTGCGGATCTGGTCGATGGGTTCAACTGTGGCCAACCAGCACTGAACCAGTTCCTGCAGCGTTATGCACTCGTCAATCAGAAGGCCAACAGTGCATAAACCGACGTCTGCTGCCAAGCAGACATCGTTGGATTCTACAGCCTTGCGGTCGGCAGCGTCGATCCCGAGTCGGCCCCGCCGAGGGTGATAAAGGGGCTGGCCCGACATCCTATGCCCGTGTTGATTCTGGCCAGACTTGCCGTCGATCAAAATCACCAAGGCAAAGGCCTTGGCAAAGCGCTGCTCAAGGACGCCCTGCTGCACACTACGCAGGCGGCCGATATTGCCGGCATATGTTGCCTGCTGGTCCATGCTAAGGACGAGGCAGCCCGGCAGTGGTATGAGACCTGGGAGTTCGATCCAAGCCCGATCGACTCATGCCACCTTTTCCTTATGCTCAAGAATCTCAAAACATTACTAGCGGGGTGAATCATGGCATTGACCATAGCGTTCAACGTGGCAGGTACTGGCTTGCAAAGTGACCCAGCTGGAGTGTCATACACAACAAATTTTCGAATACCCGAAATCATCAACGCTGATATCTCCGATGGTTAACCATCTCTTGGGTCTGTGCCTCAGGAGTTGCATCATTTTGCCACCCCTTATCAGAAAGGGGTAACGATCCTGCATTTCCTTCCCGGCATGAGGGCTGTAGTCGATCCATAGGATTTCCTGCCTGTTTTGGTACTCAGCCCGCTGGCGTCACCACAATTCAGCACCAACTCGTTCAGCCGCCATGACCTCACCACCATGTAAGGCGGGATCGAAAAGGTTGAGACGATCCGCCAGCGTCAGATTGGCGATTATACTGACAGGCTCAACGATAATACGCCCATGCTCAACCGAAAGTCTTACCTCTTGGTTCGCATGGAGATGAACTTCGCTGGCAATGGTAGCGGGTAGTCTGACGCCCAGGTTCTTTCCCAATTTTTTGATGATGAGCCAGATTTCCATAAAAATACTCTTTTCGCCAATGGCGGTTTACAAAAGCATAAACATGCTGCACACGCTCGGCAAGGCGGTAATCCTGATGAACGACTCGCGGGCCCCGATCTTCTGAATGGTGAACCGCCCCGGGTTTCGTGGAGGCCATTTGGTTTAAGTGGGGGTCCCTTCAGGATACGGAATTTAAAGTACGTTAAGACCCTGCGAGGCCACGGAATAACCTGTATGTGCTGGCTTTGGCATATTCCATCACCAGCAGAATCGGTTACAGGTGCCGTGATCCACACGTTGCAGCTTCCAGCGTAACCGAAAGCGATGTACGAATTGTGGTGCATGTCCACAATGATGTTTTTATTACTTTCGTACATGGGATTAGCGTTTATCCGAAACCGCACGGAAAATTGCGAGAGGAGTACCCCATGCCGCGCCGTTCCATGCTGTCTGCCGCCGAGCGCAATAGTCTGCTCAAAATACCCACCACCCAGAATAATCTCATCCGGCGCTACGCCTTCAACGAGTTGGACCTCTCCATCATCCGCCAGCATCGTGGGCCAGAGAATCGCCTGGGGTTCGCTGTCCATCTTTCATTCATGTTAGCATGCTCTGCATGCTGGCAGAGCCTCCGCGCGCGATTTATGGCGGGGGCCATGCCGGACGGGTAGCGTTGCCCCGCTGAAGAGGCGACAAGTTTCAGGAGCAAGATATGCAGATCAACACGCGCAAGCTGGGCTCGCAGGGGCTCGAGGTGTCAGCCCTTGGCCTCGGCTGTATGGGAATGTCGGAATTCTATAGCGGCCGCGATGAGGCTGAGGCGGTCGCGACCATCCACCGCGCGCTCGAGCTTGGCGTCACATTCCTTGACACCGCCGACATGTACGGCCCGTTCACCAACGAAATTCTGGTCGGCAAGGCAATCGCCGGTCGCCGCGATCAGGTCGTGCTTGCGACCAAGTTTGCGAACGTCCGCGGCGAGAAGGGCGAATTTCTCGGCATTCGCGGCGACGCTGAATATGTCCGTCAGGCCTGCGACGCTTCACTGAAGCGCCTCGGGGTCGACCACATCGACCTCTATTACCAGCACCGGGTCGACCCGAACACGCCGATCGAGGAAACGGTGGGCGCCATGGCCGAACTGGTGAAGGCCGGCAAGATCCGCTACCTCGGTCTGTCGGAGGCGGCGCCGGAAACCATCCGCCGCGCCCATGCCGTACACCCGATCTCGGCGCTCCAGACTGAGTATTCGCTCTGGAGCCGCGAGCCGGAGGAAGAAATCCTGCCGACGGTGCGCGAACTTGGCATCGGCTATGTCGCCTACAGCCCGCTTGGACGCGGCTTTCTCACCGGGCAGATCCGCCGCATCGAGGATCTCGCCGAGGACGACTACCGCCGCAACGCGCCGCGCTTCCAGGGAGAGAACTTCCAGAAGAACCTCGACCTGGTTGCCGAGATCGAGAAGATGGCGCGCGAGAAGGGGTGCACGCCTGCCCAGTTGGCGCTCGCGTGGCTTCTGACCCAGGGAGAGGACATCGTTCCGATCCCGGGGACCACGAAGCGCGCGCGGCTTGAGGAAAATTTGGGGGCGATGGACGTGCGGATCACGGCTGAGGATCGCGCCCGGATCAACAGCATCCTGCCGCCCGGCGCTGCCGCGGGAACGCGCTATGCCGCACCCCAGATGCAGGCGCTGAACCGTTGAGCGACTTGCGGGCAAGGTCGCCATAGTCACCGGCGGCGGCCGCGGGCTCGGCCGGGCGATGGTTCTGGTTCTGGGTCTGCTCGCAGCGGGGCCAGCCTGGGCGGAGGAGAAAGCGGGGTTGCATGTGATCCAGGGCGGACCGGCGTATTTCAACGCCGGTATCGGCGCCTTTAATGCGGCTGGCGTCGAGCCAGGTCCCGGACATCGGGGTAACGCGACGCTTCCAGAAATCGATCTGGAATATCAGTCCGCCTCCAAGTTGTTCGGCGTTGGTGCCTTGTGGGGGGTCGTCGCTAATACCAATGGCGGTTTCATGGGTTACACTGGCCTGTACTCGGATATTGCCTGGGACCACTGGGTGCTGACGCCCGTGCTCGGCATGGGCGGATATAATCAGGGGCGGGGCAAATATCTGGATGGCACCTTCCAGTTCCGCCTAGAGTTGAATCTGGCTTATCAGTTTGCGGATCAATCTCGGTTGGGGATCAAAATAGCCCACATTTCCAATGCGTATATTGCCAACGAGGACCCCGGCGAGGACGAGGTGTTGCTGACGTATGCCATTCCCCTGTCTTTTGGTGATCACTCCTGAGACAAACCCCGCTCCGTCCGCCGATCCGGTCTATGACATGGACCGCTGGCGGGTGCTGGAGTGGCAGAAGGTCCAGCCTGAGGAAGGG
>NZ_JAAZTY010000127.1 GCF_018854775.1 Acidithiobacillus ferriphilus
AAAAAACCGCCGATCTGGCGTTCGTGATAGGCTTCCGCGCAACGTTCCTCGAAACGGCGGGCAAAAAGCATTTCACGCAACAGGCGCTTCTGGTCCGTGGCGTCCATGGTCCTCCAAGCAAAAAATGGACCTCATCGGCTGGGATGCAGGTCGCGAGTGAATATTGAGATCAAAGTTTTGGGAATGATGGCCCAGGCCATGGCAAAACGTCAAGAGTGCTTACATATGAAGCACCATCGCGCCCGCAGCAGGGACGATCCCAAACTTAAATTGGAACCCGGCTTATAACAGAAGGGAACAATATTTGGAATGATGCACAAAAAATGGGCGGGAGGGCCGCCCATGAATATTGCTGGAGGAGGGTACATAAGTATAGCAAGCTCACTACAATACAAATTTAGCAAAGTTCATGCCAATATGCAGAACCAGAAAAATAAAGGGTTAACCACCCACGGCTGGCAACAATTGCCCCAATATGGCGCAAACACGCCCGGGCACGCACCTCCAGGACGCAGAAAACCCGCCCTATTTTTGTGGCGGGTTTTCTTGCCGAGCCCACCCCGATAATCTCGGGGTGCTGATCACAAAGCAGGACTCAGAACATGAACCCAGTCTCTAACATGCCGCGGAGCTGGGTGGTGTTCGTGCCGCCAGACAGCCCCAATCCGGCAGGAGCAGACGCCGCGACATAGGAGAGATCCGCCCGCGCGAAGAAGCCGCCATCCTGGTAGGTTGGGGTCAGCGTGATGGACCAGGCGTGGGAATCAGCAGGCAAGTCCGTCAAAGTGGCCGCTACGCCAGTGCTATTAAGCATTTCTCCAGGCTTTCCACCAACCCCCAAATATTCTACCCGGCCACCCAGGGATATGGTATTAGTGAAACTATAATCAGCCAGCAAAGAAGCGCCATAATTGGAGAAAGAATGCGCAATGCCCAACCGGTTGGACTGCGGGGTATGCATATATTGCACATAAGGCTCAATCATCCATGGCCCGGAGCTGTAGACATACTCCACGCCATAGATGTCGCTGGAAGTCCCATACGATGAATAAGCAACATCCGGGGAACTCGTACGTACATTACCGAGTGGCCCCTGCGCATAGAAACTCACAGTATTGGAACCATTGATGGCATAGCTCAGCAATCCACTCATGACATTGTAACGATTGGAGTAATAACCGTCATTCAAGGAAACTGAGGCGCTGATGGGGCCTTTACTGGCGTTAAACTGAACGCCACGACTGACAATCGGCTCGACATCCCACAGCAGGCCACGTGCGATATTGATATTCTGGTAGGTAAAACCACCTTCGGCGCCAATAAGCGTAGGGAGTTTGCCAACCTCCACCGAGTAATCAGAAGAAGGAGCGTACTTTAAGTAGGCGACGGGCATGGCACCAAAGAAGTTAATGTCGCTCGTGGAGGAAGGAATAGCAGCCGCCAGCGTGGGGAAGCTGTAGGCACCCGCCTGGATATAAAACTGCAGAGCGCCCGTATTCTTTTGAATAATGACCATTCCATTAGTAATATCAGCGCCAACATTCTTAGCGCCCATGGTGCCGGCTGCACCCTGTGGAAAATCCTGATAAAAAGCCATGCCACTGGCGATACCCTGCACATCCAGCTTACCGAGAGGGCCGGCACTGAAGGTCAGCGGGGCGGGCATGGACAGGGGACTGGCCTGAGCTACCCCGGCCATCATCGGGAGGCTTAGGGCGATGGCGGCAAGTACCGATCTGCGCAAAGAGCGGGAAGCATGGTTAGCGTTGTGGTGCAACATAACGACTCCTTCAGTTTGTATGAAAAAATTAGCCACTGTTGCTAAAAAGCAAACATCATGCCATCAGCAACATAGTCCAATAATGTTCATTCTATCCATACAAAACAAGGGACCAATTATAAATTTTCAGCCGGGCATACTGGCCCGACCGCACCATAGTGGTGCGTTTAGCACCAAATCAACGCACGCTATGAACCTCCATATCAGAACCACCCCATCCTATGCTGGGCAACCCACCGCAGCATCCAGCGTCTCAGTCATCATCATGCCGCCAGCGTCCGGCCCAAGGCGGCGGTCCTCGACGTTCCCATCGTCTGGGGCCATAGACTCGCGCGGGCCGCGCCGCCACGTAGTAACCCGGCGGAGACGGCGGGTAATAGACCGGGGGAGGGGGCGGCGCATAATAACCCGGCGCATCACCGAGGAATACGCTCAATCCCGGAATAACAAGCCCCAGAGACGGCCCATCATCCGCCCATGCGGCGACTGGTGCGCAGGCCAAGCCGCAAGCGAACATCACACGGCCGGCAAACGTCAGCCAGCGTGGACGGACAGCGAATGCCAATGGCTTAATCATAAAAAACTCCTTGTCTTTGTTAAACGAATCCACTGCAAACAGGCATCGGCTAAGGACCGTATGCCCGCTTCCAGATAGGATGCCCAGATGAGAGTGCACAAATGATGCCAAAATTATTACCTATTGTTTTCATACGGTTACATAATTTAAGCTGTAGAAAAATGGCTACAGCATTTGCACACAAATACAACATTAATATTGTTTTCAGCATATTACACTGTCGCCCATCCATACGGAATACGGGATACTTTTGAACGGCGTTACGGCAATAGCGCGACATGAGCCAGCCCCAAATCTTCCGGCAGCGAGAACATGCGGTTCATGTTTTGCACGGCCTGTCCTGCGGCCCCTTTAACCAAATTATCAATAACCGAGAGAATGACCACTTGTCCCGGTCGTGGCTGATGCAGGGCTATGCGGCAAACGTTGGCACCGCGCACAGAGCGGGTGGCGGGATGACTGCCGAAGGGCATCACATCCACAAAGGGCTCGCCGGCATAGCGGCGCGCATAGAGATCCTGCAATGCCGTGTCACGCATGGGTCGACGCAAGCGTCCATAGAGGGTGGCATGGATACCGCGGATCATGGGCATAAGGTGCGGGGTGAACTGCATTTCCAATTCGGTGCCACTGATTGCTGAAAGCACCGCCTCGATTTCCGGCCGGTGCCTATGACCGCTCACGCCATAAGCGCTGACGCTGTCTGCCGCTTCAGGGAGCAACAGGCCAACCTTAGCGCTGCGACCCGCGCCGCTGACCCCGGATTTACAGTCCGCGATCAGCAGCTCTTCGTTCAGCAAACCAGCCGCCAGCAGCGGCGCAAAACCGAGGATAACCGCCGTCGGATAACAACCTGGATTGGCCACCAGCCGCGCTTCACTGACCTGCGCCCGGTAGTATTCGGGCAAACCATAGCAGGCTTCGGCCAGCGCCGCGGGCGCACGATGCACCATACCGTACCACTGGGCAAAAATCTCCGTGTCTGACAGGCGGAAATCGGCCCCCAGATCAATGACCCGCACGCCCTTGGCCAAGAGCTCCGGGGCACGGTCCATCGCCACCCCATGGGGTGTCGCAAAAAATACGACGTCCAGTTGATCCAGCAGCGCGGGATCTGGCGTGGTGTAGCACAGATCACAGTGGCCACGCAGATTAGGAAAATGTTCGTCCACACGCTGCCCGGCCTCGGCACGGGAGGTAATGACCGTCACCTCGACTTCCGGATGCGGCAGCAGCAAACGGAGCAACTCCACCCCGGTGTACCCCGTACCACCGACAATGCCCACATGAATCATACTCCCCTCCACATGATCTTAAGCTGCAACGGAAAAAGCCGCCCGAAGGCGGCTTGCTTTCCAGTCTGAAGCGCGCGTGATTAACGCTTGGAGAACTGGTGACTACGCCGGGCCTTATGCTTGCCGACCTTCTTGCGCTCCACTTCGCGAGCGTCGCGGGTGACAAAACCCGCCGTGCGCAGAGGCCGCCGCAAGGTTTCATCATAAACCATAAGGGCGCGGGTGATACCATGGCGGATGGCACCGGCCTGACCGCTGGCACCACCGCCACTGACGTTGACCAGAATGTCGAACTGGCCACCGTGACCAGTCAATTCCAGAGGTTGCATGACCACCATGCGCGAGGTTTCGCGGCCGAAGTAATCTTCCAGGGTGCGCTTGTTGATGACGATTTTGCCGGAGCCACGGCGCAAATACACGCGGGCTGTTGCACTTTTACGCCGACCGGTACCGTAATATTGTTCCATTAAGTCTTCGCCTTAAACGTTCAGGGGCTGCGGCTGCTGCGCCGAATGAGGATGCTCGGAGCCGGTGTAGACCTTGAGCTTCTTGAACATCGCCCGACCCAGCGGATTCTTGGGCAACATACCCTTGACCGCGAGTTCGATGATCCGCTCCGGGTGCGTCTCCATCATCTTCTCGAAGGAAGCACTCTTCAGGTTGCCGACGTAGCCGGTGTGATGGTAATAAATTTTGTCTTTGGCCTTGTTGCCCGTGACCGCGATCTTGTCGGCATTGATGACGACAATGTAATCGCCGGTGTCGGCATGGGGCGTGTACTCGGGCTTATGCTTGCCACGCAAACGTTTGGCCAACTCTGAAGAGAGACGGCCCAGAACTTTATTGGTGGCATCCACCACGAACCAGTCCCCTTGCACTTCATGAGACTTGGCAGAATAGGTCTTCATCACACAACTCCGGCTTCGGATCTTTCACTGAGGGGCGGAAGATTAGCGACGATAGGGGCGGATGTCAAGGTGTTTGCGGACTCTCAGGTAATAAGCAATGGCACCGTCGACATCCTCCGTCGCTTGCGCACGGAGCACCACGCGCTTTCCGGCCCACCGAGGTATATATCCGGCGTAACCAGAAAGGCTCGGTCGCCGCCGTGCCTTTCTAAGCAGTGCCCGGAAACAGCACTCAGAGGATCAGGATTTTGCTCGTGGCTTCATCGGGCAGGTCTTGATGCCCAGCAAGGGATACAGCGCGCAGAAACCGGTGAGCCCGGTAATCAGTGGCACCAAACCCACCAACGCCCACCATTTGTTCGCGCCCGGCAGAAAAACTGCCAGCGCTATAATAATGGCCAAACCTACAATCACGCGGATAATCCGGTCCGCAGCCCCTTCGTTGACAGGCATTCTTCACTCTCCCGCAGGTGGTCACCCGCATCGCTATGATGAGCTAGGAGTATAGAGCATTTCCCATCTCGACGAATTGCCGAGGGCTCAAAAATGATCGATGTATACCAGTTTCTCCACAGGTTCCCGGTTGCGAGGCCAAGCATTATCCGTGCCTTTACCGACCGCAACCATATAGCCAATCGCAAAATCTGCCGGTAGATGGATAATCTGCGCCACGGCATCAAAATCGAAGCCGTCCATGGGGCAAGAGTCATAACCGAGATCCTGGGCCACCAGCATCAGGGCCATGCCAAAAATGCCCAAGGTGCGCATGGCCTCATCCCGCGCCACTTCCTGCTTACCACGATAATACTCATCCAGCTTCGGCAGCAGAAAATCCTGCACCGGCTGTGGCGATGTCGCCCAATAGCGCCGCGGCTCTTTCTGCCAGGCATTGAGGTCGGCACAAAGCACGTAGAGCGCGGAAGCATCAGTCACCTGCGCCTGTCCCCAGGCGACCTCACGAATAGCCGCCCGCTCCGCCGGATCCTGTACATCCACAACCCGCCAATGTTGAATATTATACGCACTGGGCGCCAACACCGCCGTCTCCAGCAGCACCCGCCGTGTTTCTTCGGATATTTTGTGGTGCGGATCAAAGGACTTTACAGCACGTCGATTTTTTATTGCAGCAATCACTTCCATACATGCCTCACAATATACCGAAATAGGGGCACCATATAAGATCGACCGGTTGGCATTGTCAAGCGAAGGGGGCAGAGCGCCGGGCATCACGCCTAAGACAGGACCCAAGACAGGGGATAACGACAAAAAACAACCCCGACTCGATGTTAATGAGTACGGGGTTGTATGGTATAGGTGTCTGGCGGTGACCGACTTTCGCGGAGGGAGACCCTCAACTATCATAGGCGCTGCAGCGTTTCACGGTCCTGTTCGAGATGGGAAGGGGTGGTTCCACTGCGCTATGGCCGCCAGACAAGGTTAAACTGGTCTGGCCCTGGG
>NZ_JAAZTY010000128.1 GCF_018854775.1 Acidithiobacillus ferriphilus
CTGTTCCAGCAAACCCGCCAACAGGAAAAACCAGAGGCTCACATGGCGGAACGCACCGCTGAGGCGGGGACGTGGTGTATCGGCGTCGGGCAGCGCGCTATAGGGCAAATAACGGCTGACCCACCATGCACCCACCAGAAAAATGGCGATGCCAGGCAAAAACACGGTCAACCCCCAGCGGGCGATCAACCCGCCCATGCCCAGTGACAGGGCGATAAATCCGAGGGAGCCCCAGAGTCGAATGCGTCCATAGGCAGTGCCACGTCGTTGTGCCCAGTCCATGGTGGTGGCGTCCACCAAAGGCAGTGTCGCCGCCCAGAAGAAGGAGAAGGTCAGCGTAATAAGCAACAGGGCCAGAAAGTTACCATGGGCCAGCCACAAGGCAAGAAAACCCGCTGCGGTAATCAACGCCGCCCAGGGAACGATCCGCCGACTTCCCCAGAAGTGTGCCAGCCAGCCCCAAAGGTTGGGCGCCAGCACCTTGCTGAACTGCACCGCCGCAGTGAGGATTCCGATGGCCAGGGGATCCTGGCCCTGGGCATGCAGCCACGGACCCCAATAGGGCATGAACGCCCCCAGCGCGCAAAAGTACAGGAAATAGAAGGTGGCGAGCCAGCCCCCTTCCCGGTCTGCCTGCATACCTTAGGCGGGAATGGGAGGCAGGGGTGCCTGCACGTCGGCATTCTGGGCGCGGTGACGCATCCAGTGGTCCATGATCACCAGCGCCAGCATAGCCTCGACAATGGGAACCGCACGAATGCCGACGCAGGGATCATGGCGACCGGTGGTGATCACTTCGGCGGGTTGACCGTGTACATCGATGCTTTGCCGCGGAATACGAATACTGGAGGTCGGTTTGATGGCCACGGACAGCGTGAGATCCTGTCCGGAAGAAATGCCGCCCAAAACACCACCCGCATGATTACTTTGAAATCCCGTGGGGGTTATCGCGTCTCCATGATAGCTGCCCCGCTGCTCTACCACGGCGAAACCATCGCCCATGGCCACGGCCTTGGCCGCGTTGATGCTCATCATCGCCTTGGCGATGTCCGCTTCCAAACGATCAAATACCGGCTCACCGAGTCCGACCGGCATGCCGGTTACGCGCGCATCTATCCGCGCGCCGATGGAGTCCCCTTCTTTGCGCAAGGCATCGAGAAAGTCGGCCATACGAAGCGCAGCCTGGGCATCAGGACAAAAGAAGTCATTGCGGGAGATTTCCGCCGCATCAAAAGTTTCGGCATGGAGGGGACCCATCTGTGCCATCCAGGCCTGTATGTTTACGCCGAGATGCTCGCGCAAAAACTTACGGGCGACGGCCCCGGCAGCGACCCTGGTCGCTGTTTCCCGTGCCGAGGAGCGACCGCCCCCCCTATAGTCCCGTCGACCGTATTTCTGCAGATAAGTATAATCGGCATGGCCAGGGCGAAACAGGTCTTTGATTTTTCCATAATCCTGCGAACGTTGATCGGTATTGCGAATCAGCAGCCCGATGGGCGTGCCGGTGGTTAACCCCTCGAAGACACCGGAAAGTATCTCGATCTGGTCGGCTTCCTGACGCTGAGTGGTATGGCGTGACTGGCCGGGGCGGCGGCGATCCAGCTCAATCTGGATGTCGGCTTCGTTGAGCGGCATGCCTGGCGGGCAGCCATCGACAATGCAGCCGATGGCCGGGCCATGACTCTCGCCAAAGGTGCTGACCCGGAAACACTCGCCGATACTGCTTCCAGCCATGAGTTATTTTTCCATTTCAATCATGGCATAAGCCGAGTGATTGTGAATCGACTCGAAGTTTTCAGAAGAAACCGAAAACCACCGCACGCGCGGGTCTTCCCGTAGTCGTAGCGCGACATCCCGCACCATATCTTCCACGAACTTGGGATGGTCATAAGCGTATTCCGTGACATATTTTTCATCGGGGCGCTTCAGCACTCCGTAAAGCTGACAGGATGCCTCCGCTTCGATCAGATCAATAATATCCTTAATCCAGATCGTTTCACGGGCGCGCACATGGACCCAGACATGCGCACGCTGGTTGTGGGCGCCGTATTCCGAAATGCTTTTAGAGCAAGGGCAAAGACTGGTTACGGGCACCATGACACCTATGGTCAGGTGATAACCCGACGGGGTAACCTCGCCTATCAGTTCTACCTCGTAATCCAGCATGCTCCTGACGCCGGATACGGGGGCTGCTTTCTGCACAAAGAACGGTAAGCGCATCTCCAGCCGCGCTGAATCTGCTTCCAAACGCTGCCGCATCTGTTCTACCGCTGTGCCAAAGCTTTCTACGCCGAGGGGGCTCTCCTGTGCGTTCAGGATCTCGATGAAGCGTGACATGTGTGTGCCTTTCAAGTGCGCAGGCAGGCTCACATACATATTGCATTGGGCGACGGTGGGCTGCACCGTTCCGTCACGATCCTGAAACTGTATGGGATGGCGCACATCGCGGATACCCACCTGCTGGATGGCAATAGCCCGCGGGTCGGCACGACCTTGTACGTCTTCCAGGACTTCAACCGCGCAATCTCTCACCGCGGACCCCTCTTGGGAATAATAGACTGAATTAGTCATATACTACGCCCCGGACGGTGACCGGGCAAGCAACGCGAGCAATTCCCCACCGGATTTCTCGATCCCTGCAGCATCCAGGCCCAGATCGGCAAGCCATTGGCCGGCATCGCCCTGTTCGATAAAGATGTCGGGCAAACCGAGCAAACGCAAGGGGCACACGACGCCCTCGTTGAGCAGGAATTCCGCGACGGCACTACCGGCACCCCCCATGCGCGCGCCTTCCTCCACCGTCAGGAACGCCCGATGACTTTGCGCCAGACTGGTCAGTAACTCCGTGTCCAGCGGTTTGACGAAACGCATGTTGACGACGGTAGCGTCGAGCGCCGCACCGGCCACCATCGCGGCCGCGGCCCGCGTGCCGAAGGCGAGAATCGCCAGTTCCTTACCTTCCCGCAGAACCTCTGCCTTACCGATGGGGACTTGCCGTGACAAATCCTTGTTCAGCGTCAAGCCGCGACCGTTACCGCGCGGATAACGCACCAGCGCCGGGCCCTGATAGGCAAAGCCCGTGTTGAGCATGTCGCGCATTTCCTGCTCATCTTTGGGCGCCATAATAACCAGATTGGGAATGCAACGGGCATAGGCCATGTCAAAAGCACCCTGATGAGTGGCACCGTCGGCTCCCACCAATCCTGCGCGGTCAACGGCAAAAAGCACCGGCAGATTCTGGATGGCCACGTCATGCAGGAGCTGATCATAGGCCCGCTGCAGAAAGGTGGAGTAGATGGCGACCACCGGATGAATGCCGTCACAGGCCAAGCCCGCTGCAAAAGTTACCGCATGCTGTTCGGCGATACCCACATCAAAATAGCGATCGGGAAACAACTGCTCAAAACGCACCAGCCCGGAACCCTCCCGCATGGCCGGCGTGATAGCGACCAGCTGCTTTTCTGCCGCGCCCTTATCACAGAGCCAATCGCCGAAAACCTGCGTGTAACTGACCGCGCTGGCGGGTTTCTTGGCCATTTTGCCATCCATCCGGTTAAACGGAGTCACTCCGTGATAGCCACAGGGATCCTGCTCGGCAGGAGCATAGCCCTTACCTTTTTTGGTGATGATATGGAGTAAACGTGGCCCTCTGATTTTTTTGAGGTTTTCAAGAGTCTGGATCAACGCATCCAGATCGTGGCCATCTATGGGACCGAAATAATGAAATCCCATTTCCTCAAACAAGGTCCCCGGTGTCACCAGCCCCTTAACACCTTCTTCCGCCTTTTTTGCCAGTTCACGCAAGGGTGGTACAAAGCTCAGGGCCTGCCCCGCACCTTCCCGCACGGTGTTATAGAAGCGTCCGGAGAGGATACGTGTCAGATATTGGGACACCGCCCCCACATTGGGTGAGATGGACATCTCATTATCATTGAGGATGACCAGCAAGTTGGCGTCCAGGACGCCACCGTTATTCAAAGCCTCATAGGCGAGGCCCGCAGTCATGGCGCCATCGCCAATGATCGCCACCACTTCCCGCGATTTATGCCCCAGCTTGGCAGCCACGGCCATCCCCAAAGCAGCACTGATAGAGGTGCTGGAGTGGCCGGCGCCAAAGCTGTCATAGGGGCTTTCGTCCCGTTTGAGGAAACCGGAGAGACCATCCTTGATGCGCAACCGGGGGAAGAGCGGACCGCGCCCAGTCAGGATTTTGTGGGGGTACGCCTGATGGCCGACGTCCCAGATCAGGCGATCCTCTGGTGTGTTGAATACCGCGTGCAGTGCCACAGTCAGTTCCACCGCCCCCAGACAGGAGGAAAGATGTCCACCTGTCTGGCTGACCGTTTCCAGGAGAAACTGACGCACCATTTTGACCACGCTTTTTTGCTCGCTACGCGACATCTGTCGCAATTCGGCGGGCGTGGGCATGCCCTTCAACAAATCGTTCATTTATTGCGCTCTACAATGAGGCGCGCCAGGGCGCGGAGATGATCAGCCTCTGTCTGCCAGGACTGCAAAGCCTCCAAGGCCTCGTCGAGCAGGCGCCGAGCATAATTTTGCGCCTCGACAAGGCCGAGCAAGGTAACAAAGCTGGGCTTGTGACGGCTGCGATCCGCGCCTTGCCGCGCTTTTCCAGTCTGTTGCAAATCGCCAATCTCGTCGAGGATGTCATCCTGTACCTGAAAAGCTAGACCGACACGGTCGGCGTAACGCAGCAGCGCCGCGCCCTTGGATTCTTTCTCACCAATGCCCGCGGCGCAGAGCGCCAACTGTATGGCGCAGCGAATGAGCATACCCGTCTTATGCAGGTGCATCTGCTCCAGTGCGGGCAAGGCCAATTCATGACCCACGGCGGCCAGGTCTATGGCCTGTCCGCCTACCATACCCCGCGAGCCAGAGGCCTGCGCGAGAGTCGCCAGCATTTGCACCTGCCATTCGGCAGTCACTCCCCAACCCGGCTCAGCCAGCACCTGGAAGGCTTGCGCCTGCAGGGCATCGCCCACGAGAATGGCGGTGGCCTCGTCATAAGCGCGATGACAGGTAGGCTGGCCACGACGCAGATCATCATTATCCATAGCCGGGAGATCGTCATGTACCAGCGAATAGGCGTGAATCATTTCCAGTGCCGCCGCGGGACGGTCCAGATGTTCCAGCGGCACCCCCAGGCAGGCACCCGTCGCGTACACCAGTAAGGGACGGATACGCTTGCCACCACCCAGCGTACTGTAACGCATGGCGTCATGCAGACGTGCGGGCAATATGTGTGCCGGAGGCAGCAGTGTTCCCAGAACGTTTTCGGTGCGCTGTACCGAAAGCTTTCGGAACTGCGCAAAAGTTTCATTGTTCACAATGGCATCCAAGGTCATACGTCTTCTTCCTGGGTAAGCGGAGTGGGAAGCGCGTCCTCTCCGAGTAATATTTCCACGGTCTGCCGGGCAGTTAGTAACTGCGTTTCAGCGTGCCGAGACAGCTCCATGCCGCGCTGAAAAAGGGCGACAGAGTCTTCCAGACCCAACTGCCCCTCTTCCAGGCGGCGAACGGTCTCTTCCAAGGCATCCAAGGTGCTTGCGAAGTCTGCGGGGGCTTCCACGGGGGATGATTCATTGTTCATGTGCTTTTCCATATTCGTCAATTAAACACTAGGCCCAGTCCTCGGGGCAAGGGATAACGAAGATTCAGACTGGACGGTACGTTCGCCAGGCCCTAGAATCCGTGCCGTTCATATCCTAAGGGCTTCAGCCATGTTTCTGCAAAAGGCCGAGGATGCGCCGGGCGTAGATGACGATGTTACCCGCTTCGAGGTGCTCGGCGCTATCAGCGTGTCACATTTTCTCAACGATAGTATTCAGTCGCTGATGCTGGCGGTGTATCCGCTGTTCAAAAGTAACTTTCATTTGAGTTTTGCACAGATCGGGTTGATTACCCTGGCCTATCAGTTGACCGCATCCATCATTCAGCCATTGGTTGGGCGCTTTACCGATCGCCACCCTATGCCTTATTCATTGCCCTTTGGCATGTTGTTTACCTTTGGCGGGCTACTGCTGCTATCCGTGGCCCCGAATTATGAGGTGCTCTTATTGGCGGCAGCATTGGTAGGCCTGGGTTCATCGGTATTCCATCCTGAGTCCTCGCGGGTGGCGCGAATGGCTTCCGGCGGACGCCACGGGCTGGCGCAGTCCATTTTTCAGGTGGGTGGTAATGTGGGCTCGGCGGTGGGTCCATTGCTGGCCGCGTTTATCATCATGCCCAACGGTCAGCACAGCCTGTCGTGGTTTTCACTGGTGGCGTTACTGGCTATCGTGATTCTTTCTTTCGTGGGGCGTTGGTATCAGCGTCAGCGGCATCGGCCCAAAAGGCCAGCGGCAAAGATCGTGGAGCCCTTGCTGCCTCCCAAACTGGTGCGCCGCAGCATTCTCATCCTGGTCGCGTTGATGTCCTCCAAGTTTTTGTATCTGACCAGCATCAGCAGCTATCTGATTTTTTACTTGATGCAGCGCTTTCATATTGCGACGCAGGAAGCGCAGATGCATCTTTTCATTTTTCTCGCGGCAGTGGCGGCGGGGACATTGATGGGGGGGCCGATTGGTGACCGGTTTGGCCGCAAGAAGGTGATTTGGGTCTCTTTGTTGGGGATCGCGCCTTTCACCCTCGTTTTGCCCTACGTGGGCCTGACCCTGAGCGCTATTTTGACAATGATTATTGGGTTTTTGCTGGCTTCCGCCTTCCCAGCCATCGTGGTGTACGCGCAAGAATTGGTGCCCGGCAAGGTCGGGACCATTTCCGGTCTGTTTTTCGGCCTGGCTTTTGGATTGGGCGGAGTGGGTGCCGCATTGCTGGGGGAGCTGGCAGACATCTGGGGTATCCAGATGGTGTATCAGATATGTGCTTTCCTGCCTTTGCTCGGTGTGCTGGCCGCATTTCTGCCGCATATCCCCAGCGTGCGGAAGCAGGCGACCTGAGTACGGTGCGCCGCCTTTACTCGGAGCGGTCGATGATTCAAGCTTACGCCCAGTGCCTGCGGAGCGCGGGCGGGTTGAATTGCGTGGGGCGGCGTTGCCGCGAGGTTAGGACGATTGGCCATCGCTGAACACAAGTTTTATTTTCTGGTTCCCGAGGAAAAGCCCCACTGGAGTGAGAGCCTGCTGCCTTGGCTGCTGCTCTCCGCCCTGCTCATGGCGGCGGGTATCATTTTCTTTGTCCACATTCATCAGAAGCCGAAAAGACAGTTGTTGCCGAATCAAACAGCGGTCCACAAAACTTTCCACATCATGCCGAAACCTATTCGCTCCCAGGCACCCAGTCCAACCAAGCCCCGGGTCGCACCGCTCAGCAGATCGGCGCCACATCGGGTCGTCCACGCCGCACATCCGCAGCCCAGACCGCGACCCATGCCGCAACCTCGCCGCGTTCAGACGCGGGCGCATCCGCTGCCGCCGGTGTCGCGAGAGATGACGCCGGTATCTCCCGGTGCGCAAGCGCAGCCCTTGCCGCATATCAGCATCGGCAGGCTGGAGCAACAGATGGATCAGGTGGCCCGTGCCGCAACGGCTAGCCCGCCATTACCGAAGTTTAAGAATCCGAAAGGCCCGGTGGCGGATTTTTATATCGCCGGATGGATACAGAAACTGGAGCGGATTGGCGATCTTAATTACCCAGGAGACATGGTCGGGCAACTCAAGGTCAAAGTGGTACTGAATCCGCAGGGAGATCTTAAACGTATCATTATGGTGCGGTCGTCGGGGAACAAGGCCCTGGATGCGGCAGCGGAACGGATTATTCGACTCTCCTTTCCGTATATGCCATTCTCAAAGCAGCTCGCGGAGCAAACCCGTAAAATTGAAATTCCGCTGAACATGCACTTTTTGGGTGTGCGGCATGTGTCGGCCGGGGGCGTTAATCCCATAAGGTAAGCAGCGGTAATCGCTTGGCGCGGCCGCTTCCCTGTTTGAGATCTGCAGGTTTCCCCTGGGTCAGCGCAAGAGGAGTGCTCAGTGCGTCGTCACGTCCGGCTGATCGGCTATTTCTGCGCGGACTTCGTCCATGTCCAATGCCAGCGCCTGCTGAATGACTTCGTCCAGCGCACTGGCGGGGAGTGAACCGGCCTGCGAAAAAATCCCGATCTGCTGACGGAAAACGGTCAGCGTAGGAATAGAGCGAATCTGGAAAGAGCCAGCCAGCTCCTGTTCCGTATCGGTATTGACCTTGCCGAAGACGATACCCGGATATTTTTCCGCAGCCGCCTCAAAGGTGGGGGCAAAGGCCTTGCAGGGTGCGCACCATGCGGCCCAAAAGTCGATGATTACCATATCATTATCGGTGACAACGGTCTCAAAATTGGCGTGCGTGAGCTCTATTACGGCCATAATAACTCCCTTTTTAAGTGGGGTGTTCGCGCGGAAATGCGCCAACTATGCGGGACCACCCGAATGATAGAAAAATGTATTATGCTGACCTTAGAACGCGGAGGGGACCAGGGTCAAGAGCTCCTGATCTTCGTCCCATCAGCCATGAGAGTATGCTATGACCATGAGTAATTCGCAGAACCCAATACTTACCGTCAGCGCACTGAACGGTGCTGTCCGCGAAATTATCGAGGGGAATTTCCCGCTGTTGAGGGTAGAGGGTGAACTTTCCAACTTCAGCAGTCCCGGATCGGGACACTGGTATTTTTCGTTGAAGGATGCTCGGGCGCAGGTGCGCTGTGCGATGTTCCGTCAGCGTAATACCTATACGCGGATACAGCCGCACAATGGCATGCAGGTGCAGGTACTGGCTCAGCCGAGCCTGTATGAGGGACGCGGCGAATTTCAGTTGATTGTCGAGCAATTGCTGGATGCCGGTGAGGGGGATTTACAGGCGCGCTTTGCGGCATTGAAGGACAAACTCGCGGCCGAAGGGCTTTTTGCGCCGGAGTTGAAGCGGCGCCTTCCCCGCTGGCCGCAGCGGGTTGCCGTGGTCACTTCCGCGAACGGGGCAGCGCTGCATGACATCCGGGTGACGCTGGCGCGGCGCTGGCCCATGCTCGCGGTAATGGTTTATCCGGTGCTGGTGCAGGGCGATCAGGCGGCGGCACAGATTTGCACGGCGCTAGGTCGCATCGCCAGTAGACAACGGGAAGACGTGGTGATCTTGGCGCGTGGCGGCGGCAGTGCAGAGGATCTGTGGTGTTTTAATGAAGAAAATGTGGCGCGGGCGATCCGTGCCTGCACGGTACCTGTGGTGACAGGCATTGGTCATGAAATTGATTTCACCATTGCCGATTTCGCCGGTGATCTGCGGGCAGCGACCCCCACCGCGGCGGCGGCAGCGATAAGTCCCGACCGCGCTGAGTGGTTGCCGCAGGTACAGGCACAACGCCGACAACTGGAGCAGTCCATGCAGCGCACGCTGCGGGACGCAACCCAGCGCCTCGATTATTTGCGGCTGCGCCTTCGCCACCCCGGCGAGCGGGTGCGGGATGCTGAACGCCGTTTGCGTCTGGTGCGTGGGGCCTTACGGCAGGCCATGCAGCGCCAGCAGACCGTATGGGGCGAACGACTGCAGGTTCTCCAGGCGCGACGTTTGCGGCAAGACCCTCGCCAGCGCTTGCAAGGTCTGAATGAGATGCTGAAAACCCGGCGCACCGCGTTGATTCAGGCGATAGACAAGAAATTGGCCAGTGCCGAGGCGCAGCAGCAGCGGCAGGTGGCGGCCTTACATCTACTGGACCCCTTGGCCGTGCTGCAGCGTGGTTTTGCCGTCCTTCGCGACGGGTCTGGCGAGATTATTTATGGCAGCGAGTCCGTCGCTGTGCATGCGCAAATCAGCGCAACCCTGGCGCGCGGCACCTTGGTTTGCGAAATCGTCGATAAAAGTGATTAGCAATGCCCGCGAGGCTATCGCCGTTGACGAAGCCCCTCGGGCGGCAAGAAAACTTTCTACCCGCCATGCGCCTTTATTACGGTTTCGACACGCTGCGCGAATGCCGGATTCGTTTGCGCCTTTTTCATTAACGTCTCGTAGGCAACTGGTGAGAGATGATTCTTCGTCAGTACCGTTTTAACCTTCCGAGTATATGCCTGAATCAATTGTTGATGCTGGGTCTGCGTCAATTTTTGCGTAGCGAGGTCACGACGGATTTTTTGATTGATCGGTCGGACCGCTATGATCGCCGCAGCAAAATGATGTAACTCTCCGGGCCCCACCTTAGGGCCTGGAGAGGGCTGCGCCGACATCTTGGGCGCAGGGCTGCCCTGACTCGACGGCATGGCCGAACTCGAAGATTGCTGCTGTGTGGCCATGGAACTACCCATACTTGCGAGGGCCAAGGTACTGCCACAGGCAAAAACACCTGCTCCCAACAAAATGCGAAGTGTCAAATACTTTTTCATAGGTACTCCTCTCTATGGGTTTCTAAATAACTATTAACAGAATTGCGTTAATAGTAGCAAAGATAATGGCGTAGTGCATATCCACATCAACCTTCACATGAAATGTACCGTAACATGATTTTTTTGTGATGCCAACCATGTGCACATAATGGATAAATAGTTGTGCCCATGATAATTTTTGCGTTGCTCCATTGCCACGCCGAGATTCAAATTAATGATATACCATGAATAATTCATAACATTTATTATGTTAGTGCTTGTTTTAAAATATATTTAATGCCATATGAAAGCGTGCCCCCCGTCTGGTTTCCCTCTGCTTTTCATGGAAATATATATCCGGTATGACTGCTTTGGTTTTCAATATTATTGCTTTCCATGCTGGTGTGGCGGCTACGCAACATCCATGATAATCCTTATCACCAGCGAAGTATTGCAATAAGCCATCCTTGACATAAGCAAAACTCTACTGGTACGGTGGGGTCGGCACGATGCCGACCGTGGCATCGCCATTTTGCCTATGAAAACGATCACCTAACGATTCCTGACAGGAGTCGTTGTGCTGTCGAGGCGGTTCAGAAATCGCCAATGGCGCATCTGTTTTGTTAATTCAATACAAATTATGTTAAAAATTTGTATGGTTTCCATGACGCGCATTCCAGGAGAAATAATGGCATCCGTAAAACCTCGGACCATAAAAGGGAAGCTGCGGCGAGAAGGTTCTCTGCACGGCCTTATACTGGCCTGTGTGGGCGCTTCAATTGGTTCTGGATGGTTGTTTGGGCCACTATATACGGCACAGCAGGCAGGCCCCTATGCGGTCGGTTCATGGATGATCGGCGCCTTCGCTATCCTTTTGCTGGCGCTGGTCTTTGCAGAACTTGGTCCGCTGATTCCCCGGGCGGGGGCAGTGGTTCATCTGGCCCACGTGGGAAACGGCCCGATCGTCGGCCATATGTGGAGCTGGATTCTCTTTCTTTCTTACGCGACCATCGCGCCCATCGAAGTTACGGCCATACTGACTTACGCTAATAATTACCTGCCGGGATTATTGCTGCAGCATTCCGACCTGCTCAGCAGCAAGGGTTTCGCCGTCGCGCTGGTATTGCTAGCCTTCTTTGTTGCCATCAATTTTCTGGTGGTACGCTGGGTGTTGAAAATCAACAATGGTGCCACCTGGTGGAAAATTTCGATTCCCGTGCTGACGGTTGGGGTATTGCTCGCCACATCGTGGCACCCAGGTAATTTCGTAGTGCATGCACAGAATGCAGCGGCAGATTTTCACGGAATGTTCGTTGCCGTGGCCACCGGCGGTGTGATTTTCAGCCTGCTGGGTTTCCGTCACGCTATCGACCTGGCGGGAGAAAGTAAAAACCCGAAACGGGATGTACCGATTGCCGTTATCGCATCTGTCTTGATTGCGTCGGGAATTTATATCGCCTTGCAGGTGGCTTTTATCGGTGCGATACATCCTGATGATTTGGCGGTGGGGGGTTGGCGGCGCCTCCATTTTTCGGGAATTAATGGTCCTTTTGCCGCCCTTGCCGCTGCGGTGGGAGCCGGTTGGCTGGCTGTGCTGCTGTACGTCGATGCGTTTGTATCGCCGGGTGGGACCGCATTGATTTATACCACCACGGCAGCCCGGGTTACCCTGGCGACCGCCGATACCGGGGCGTTGCCCAAATGGGTCGCACGCATCAATCGGCATGGTGTCCCTTGGGCCAGCCTGATTTTGCTGTATGTTGTCGGTGCGATCTTCTTTTTTCCGTTTCCCTCGTGGCAGAAAATGGTAGGTTACATCGCTTCAATGACGGTGCTGTCCTATATCATCGGCCCCATCGCACTGATTCAGTTACGTCGGGCGATGCCTGACCTGGAGCGCCCCTTTCGCTTGTGGGCGGCACCAGTTATCGCACCTCTCACCTTCGTCGTGGCAAGCTGGATCGTGTTCTGGGCGGGTCTGAACACCCTGAACTTCATTTTCGGCACTTTGTTCGCCCTGCTCATCTTTTACGCGCTCACCGGCATCTGGCGGAAAGGACGGTGGTCCGCAATGGGATGGCAGTATATGTGGTGGATTATCCCCTATTTTCTGGGTCTGTGGGGAATCAGCTGGCTGAGCCCGGCAATTCTGGGCGGAACGGGAGTGCTTGGATTTTTTTCCGGCATGGCGGCGGTAGCCATTTTGAGCCTGCTGATATTTTATGTGGCAATTCATCAGGCGGTGGCGGACGGTACCATGAGAGCCTACATGCATCACTTTAGCAAACGCGGTTCCAGTGCACCGTGAAGAAGGCGTTTTTGTGGTTGCTGCGGATGCGGGTTTGGCTTTTTATCGCAACGACGGCGTTCTACCCTCCCGAGCCGGGTCCGGGTATCGACAAGGCCCGCTCTGTCGCTTTACTCTTGGCCTTCGTCGCCGCTGGCCTGAGTGGTGAATTTTTCCATCGGGGCGCTGATGCCCTGAATTCTGAGGAGTGTTCATGGCAAATCCGCAAGTAGTACTGCACAGCAACAAGGGTGATATCGTCATAGAGCTGGACGCCGACAAAGCGCCCAACACCGTCGAGAACTTTCTGAAGTATGTCGATGAGGGTTTTTTTGACGGCACCATCTTTCATCGCGTGATACCCGGCTTCATGATTCAGGGCGGCGGTTTTACGGCGGACATGCAGCAGAAAAAGGTCCATGCGCCCATCGCCAATGAGGCGGAGAATGGTCTGAAGAATGCGCGGGGCACTCTCGCCATGGCGCGGACCAATGATCCCCACTCCGCCACCGCGCAGTTCTTCATCAATCTGACAGACAATGATTTCCTCAACTTCAAGACGCCCTCAGGATCGGGCTGGGGTTATGCCGTTTTCGGCAAGGTCGTCAACGGGATGGATGTGGTAGACGACATCGCCAAGAGCCCGACTGGTAACCAGGGTATGCACCAGGACGTTCCCAAGGAGACCATTTCCATCGACAAGGGTGAGCGTCTGTCTGCGGCCTGAGTCCATAACGGTGCACGGTGCAGACTTTGATAACGGCCCCGTGCTGTTTATCTCTGACCTGCATCTGTGCTCCGCACAGCCCGCGCTGACCGCCCTCTTCCGCCATTTTTGTTTGCACGAGGGCCGGGCTGCGCGGGCTGTTTTTATTCTGGGCGATCTGTTTGACTACTGGGTGCATCGGGAGCAGGCGGCGGAAGCGCCTTATGCGGAAATCCTTGCCCTGCTCCATGATCTGCAGAAGCAGGGCACCACGGTGTACCTCATGGTCGGTAACCGGGACTTTGCTCTGGATGCCGCCTTTCTGGTGCAGTTCGGGATCATCGCCCTGCCCGATCCGGCGCTGCTGCAACTGGGTGATCGGCGTATCCTGCTGACCCATGGTGACTTGCTGTGTAGCGACGATCATCGTTATCAGCGTTTTCGCCGGGTGATCCGCCATCCGTTGACTCGCCTGACGCTGGGACGCCTGCCTTATGCCTGGCTCCGGCGCATCGCCCGCGGATTGCGGCGCGGCAGTAGCCGGGAAGTGCGGGCCAAGGCACCAGCCATAACCGATGCCAATCCGCAGACCATCGTCGCCGCCCTCCACGGGGAGGGTGCTTTCGCGCTGGATGGTGCCCCTTATGACATTTTGATTCACGGCCATACCCATCGTCCCGTTTGGGAGCGGGGTCCGGCGGGACGGCGCATGGTGCTGGGTGCCTGGAATGCTGATGGCGCACAAATCGGGCGCTGGGAGAACGGCCAATGGTCCTTGCAGCTACTGAGTCCACCGTAATTTCTGCTTTTACGCGACCGGAGGGATCAACATGGACGCCACGGAGCATAATTCAATGGCATGCGGTCTGAGCAGCGCTGCGGCCTCGGCGTTGCAGCAACAATACGGACCCAATCGCCTGCCCACGGCCCATGCGCCGCGCTGGTGGCAACAGCTGCTGGCGCAGTTTCGCAACACCCTCATCGCGATTCTGCTGGCCGCTGCACTCTTATCGCTGGTACTCGGACATCTGGTAGACGGCGCGGTCATCGGCACGGTGATCCTGATCAACACCCTGCTCGGCTTTGTTCAGGAGAACCGCGCGGAGAAAGCCGTGCAGGCACTGCAATCCTTTCTCGCCCCGCAGGTGCTGGTCTGCCGCGATGACGGCTGGCAGCAGCTGCCCGCGGAAGCACTGGTGCCCGGCGACTGGGTGCGGGTAGAAAATGGCGCACGCATCAGCGCGGACATGCGCTTGCTGGAGGCGCATGCCCTGCGGGTGGACGAATCCCTGCTGACGGGGGAATCCGTCCCGGTGAATAAAACCACTTCTGGCGACGCGGGCGAGTTACTGCTGCGGGCCGGAACGCTGGTGACCGGGGGAGATGGCGTTGGCCAGGTGACCGCCACCGGCAGTGCCACCGAAATAGGCCGTATCCATCAGCTCATGGGAACTACCCTGAGCATGCGCTCGCCTCTGCTGGAGCGCATCAGCCGCTTGTCGCGGACGCTCGCCTTCACCGTCGTTCTTCTGGCGGCCATCGCGGCGGGTATCGCCTGGTGGCGAGGCGAAGCGCTGGAATTCGCCCTGCTCGCCGCCATCAGTCTGGCGGTAGCCATTATTCCCGAAGGGCTGCCAGCGATAATTAGCGTGACCCTGGCGCTGGGTGTGCAGCGCATGGCGCAACGGGGCGCCATCGTCCGTCGGTTACCGGCGGTGGAAACCCTGGGCACGGTTACCGTCATTTGCACCGATAAAACGGGCACCCTGACGGAGAATCGTATGACCGTGCAGGACCTGGCCCTCGCCGATGACTCCCCTGCCCTGCTGCAACGTGCCCTGCGGGTCATGATTTTGTGTAATGACGCCCAACTACGCAACGATAAGAGCGGTATCGGTGACCCTCTGGAACAGGCCCTGCTCCGCTATGCGGGCACGCATGGTGCGGACGTCGACGTGTCGCGGATGGAATCTCCGCGGGTGGATGCCCGGCCTTTCAGCCACGAGCAGCCCTTCATGGCGACGCGCCACAGCGACGGCATCGCCATTAAAGGTGCCCCGGAGTGGGTCCTGCAGCGCTGTCGGTGGATGGCGACCGCCAGCGGGGTGGCGGAAGTCGTTCCGGCCTATTGGCACAAAGTCATTGCGGACATGGCGACTGCCGGCATGCGCACCATTGCCCTGGCCAGCGCGGTGGATGGGCAGTGGGAGACTCTGGACGATGGTGGCTGGACCTGGTTGGGCGTTGTCGCCCTGCTGGATCCCCCGCGTGCCGCCGTACCGGCCGCCATTGCCGCCTGCCGCAGCGCGGGTATCCGAGTGATCATGGTTACCGGCGATCATCCGCAGACGGCGGCCACTATCGCCCGTCAGGTCGGCATTCTGGAGGATGGTCCGGCGGCGGTGGTCGATCATGCCCAGTGGGCCAGCGCGAATGCCGAGGAACGGCAGGCCCTGGCCCGCGACGCGGTGGTTTTCGCCAGGGTGCAGCCCGCCGACAAGCTGGAACTGGTGCAGACCCTGCAGGCCAGCGGCGAGGTGGTCGCCATGACCGGTGATGGCGTCAACGATGCACCCGCCTTGCGCCGGGCGCAGATTGGCGTGGCCATGGGGCAATCAGGGAGCGACGTGGCCCGTGAGGCCGCGGCCATGGTACTGAGTGACGACGACTTTGCCCATATCGCCACCGCCGTGGCGGAGGGGCGCCACATCTATGACAATATCCGGCGCACGACTTTCTTTATGCTGCCGACGAATTTTTCGGAAGGGCTGGTGATTTTTTTCGCGGTGCTGTCGGGAATGACCCTGCCTATCACTCCACTGCAAATACTCTGGGTGAACACGATTACCGCCAGTACGCTGACCCTGGCATTTGCATTCATGGGAGCGGATAAAGGCGTGATGGAGCGCCAACCGCGTCCGGCTCGGGAGGCGCTCATTCCAGGGATTTTGTGGTGGCGCATCTCCGGATTGAGCACCTTTCTGGTGGTAACCGTCTTTGTGGTGTTTTTGGGCGATGCGACTCTGCACAGTGACCGTCATGCGCATACGCTGGCGGTGAACGCCCTGGTAGGCATGGAGGCTGGAATCCTGTTGGCCATGTATGGGCGCTGGCGTCATGACCGGGGGGATGTCGTCCTGATGGTAGCGATGTTGGCTGCTCTGATTGCACAGGGGCTTTTCTCCTGTCTGCCATTTTTTCAGCGGATATTCGCGACAACGGCCATGGGAAGCGCGGATATGGGGATCATTGCCGCCTGCACGGCGTTGGCGTGGCTGGCTGGTAAACTTGCGACGGCGTCGCAGACTGATTGAGGCGCGTCGCTACGCGCGTGTTCATGCTAGAATGGAACCGTATCGTCATCGACTGAGAGGAGAACCAGGTTATGAAAAAGGAGACGTTACGCATCGTCCCCAAACGCCTGAAACCGCGCTCCGGCGTGCAGCCCACCAGGGTGGAAAGGGACCAGACGGTATACAGTCGCAAGGTCAAGCATCGCGGCCAGGCGGGTCTGGAGGAAGATTCTCATGCTGTGGCGACGATATCCTGTCGTCACAGCATGAGAATCTCCGTCGCTGCTTTCATCGGATAGTCCGGTGGCCACTTCTCTGAAACCACAACCCGTCGAGGCGGGATGGATAACGCGCTGGTGGCGTGACTCCCTGCTTTTACTGCGCGGTGCGCCCAGTGCTTTCGCCATGCTGTATCTAGTATTGCTGCTGTTGAACGTGGCCTGGCAACCGTTGATTCTGAGTATTCCCATCGCCTGCGGGATCATGGCCATCATTTTTGCAGTGGCCATGACGGTACACCAGGGCAACACGCACATCATGGATGTCGGGCGCAGTATCCGCGATATGCCCTGGTGGCCCCTGTCCCGCCTGGTGGTGGAAATTACGTTAATAGTGCTGGCGTTGCTCGTGCTTATGCTGCTTTTCCGGCACTATCTGGGGGCTATTTTGAGCCACGACCACATCTCCTCTGCCGCCACTCTGCATAATTTGCGCTCACCCGAATGGCGAAGCCTGCCCAAATGGCTGCGATCCCTGATGACCAATGGCCTGGGGACCGCGCAAACCATCTTGGGCAACACCTTTTTGCTGCTTTCCGTGGGGGTTATCGTGACGGGCATCACGCGCCAGGGGTATCTCGCCTTGCTTGCCGGTTTTCAGGCGGTGCTGGTCAATGTGCGGGTCTGGCTGGGGTTTTTGCTGGTGAGTGTGCTGCTGCAGGGCGCCATCACTTTTTTATCGGCGCGCCTGCATACCTTCGCGGCAGCATTGCTCGTGTCGATTTTGGGTGTCGCCCTGCTTCTGCTGGTGGGACTCTACGGTTGGTGTTTCGTGCGCGAGACCTTCGGGTTGCCCGGCGCGCAGGTGACCAAGCGTGTGGTGATTGCCGTGCGGCGACCTGCGGGGGCATAAGAAGTTTTGTTGTCCTTGACCAGAAAATCGACAGAACGAGCACAGGTAGCACTGTTACCCTTTGCCGCTCTTGCCCTGCTCTCCCTGATCTGGGGCTACAATTGGGTAGTCATGAAAGTCGCCCTCACCGACTGCCCGCCCCTGTTGTTTGCCGCCTTGCGCGTCTGGGGGAGCGTATTGGTGCTGATCCCGCTGATGCTGTGGATGAAGCGACCACTAGCCATGCCCTCTGCCCGCTACATCATCCCCTTTGGCTTATTGCAAACCACTGGTTTTATTGGCCTTGCCATGTGGGCATTGGAATATGGCGGAGCCGGAAAAATCGCCATCCTCGTCTATATGATGCCTATCTGGTTGATTGTCTTTGCCTGGCCAATTCTGGGCGAACGCCTGCATGGCTTGCAATGGCCCGCGCTGGCCTTGGCCCTGCTGGGTCTGACAGCCATTCTTCAGCCCTGGAATTTCAGTGGACAGTGGACGGGCAGCCTGCTGGCCCTCCTCTCTGGGATTTTATGGGCGGCATCCGCCCTCTGGCAAAAACGCCACGCGCCACCGGGTCTCGATCTGTTGAACAGTACGCTTTGGCAGGCCGCCTTTGGCGGTCTGGGTCTCACCGTGATCGCCCTGTGGATTGATCCCTTGGAGGTCCATTGGACGCCGCTGTTTATCGGCACCCTGCTTTATAACGTTCTTCCCGGCACCGCCTTGGCTTATTTTCTCTGGGCCTATGTCTTGCAAGAGCTGCCTTCCAGCATAGCCGGTATGGGAACGCTGGCAGTACCGCTGATCGGCGTGGTGGCCGCTTGGCTACAATTAGGTGAGCAACCAAGCGACTGGGAGGCCATCGGCATAATCGGTATTCTCATCGCTCTTGCACTGGTAAGCTGGCAGCACCTGCATCCGCGCCATGGTGACGATATCCTTCTCCCGACGGGTCAGGAATAACGCACTTTCAACTTTCATTGGCCATGATACGCGGCAATCAACGTACTTGCCGTTCTACCGATGTGCTCCATGTGTTGTCTTTTGCAACGGAGCGACCAATAGCGCTGAGCACCGCCTGCAAGGCGGCCTCGGTGGTATCCTCGCCAAAAGCCACGGCCGATGCCGCATGGCCATGGTCCACACTGATCCGGACGCACGCCATGGCGCGGGCGCGGGTACCGCTACCGAGGGCATGCTGGTCGAACTGTTCCACCTCGGCACGAACGCCCCAACGCTGGATCAGCGCATCGACCAGGGCGCCTACGGCACCGCTCCCCCTGCCCTGCAGAATATGCGGCTGTGCCTCCGGGCCCACCACCACGGTCGCGGCGACCTGCTCCCCTTCCCGGCTGAGACGATAGCGGCGCAGGTGCCAGTCCTCCGCGGACTGGCAATAATGGCCCTCAAACAGGGCGAAAATCTGCGCTGAGCTGACCTCACCCATCTCTTGTTCAGAAGCCGCTTGCACTACGGCGCTGAAGTCCTGCGCCAACCAGCGCGGCAAGGAAATACCGTGGTCGCGCTCCAGCACATGGGCGACGCCGCCTTTCCCTGACTGACTGTTGATGCGCACCACCTCCTCGTACTTGCGCCCCAGATCAGCGGGATCGACAGGCAAATAAGGCACCTCCCAGACGGCGTCTTCCCGTCCTCGCCGATGTTGCATGCCCTTGCGAATGGCATCCTGGTGACTGCCGGAAAACGCCGTGTAGACCAGTTCGCCAAACCAGGGATGGCGCGGCGGCACGACCATACCCGTACACGCGGTATAGATCTCAGCGATTTCCGTGCCCATGGACATATCCAGTTGCGGATCAATGCCCTGAGAGTAGAGATTCATGGCCATGGTGAGAATATCCATGTTGCCGGTGCGCTCGCCGTTGCCGAAGAGTGTGCCCTCCACCCGATCGGCACCAGCCAACACCGCCAGTTCCGCCGCCGCCACCGCGCAGCCGCGGTCATTGTGGTTGTGAACACTGATTTTCACATGCTCCCGCCCGCGCAAGTGGTCGCAGAACCATTCAATCTGGTCCGCGAAGACGTTGGGCATGGACGACTCGACGGTGGCAGGCAGGTTGAGGATCACCGCCTGCCCCTGGTCGGGCCGCCAGACCCCGTTGACCGCCTCGCAGACATCCACCGCATAATCCAACTCGGTGGTGCTGAAGCTCTCCGGCGAATACTGAAAGACCCATTCCGTCTCTGGATAGCGTGCGGCTCCGGCCTTCACCCACTCCGCGCCACGCACGGCAATGGCCTTGACGCCCTCCCGATCCAGGCCAAACACCTGCTCGCGCTGGGCGGGGTTGGTGGAGTTGTAGACATGGACGATCGCCCGCCGCACTCCTTTCAACGCCTCGTAGGTGCGGTCAATCAGGGCTTCCCGCGCCTGGGTGAGCACCTGGATGGTCACCTGCTCGGGGATACGGTCTTCTTCAATGATGCGCCGGACAAAGTCAAAATCGGGCTGGGAGGCGGCGGGAAAACCCACCTCAATCTCCCGAAAGCCCATGCGCACGAGCAAATCGAAGATCCGGAGCTTTTGCTCGACGCGCATGGGGGAGACCAGCGCCTGATTGCCATCGCGCAGATCGACGCTGGTCCAGACGGGCGCGTGGTGCATACGGCGGTTGGGCCAGCGCCGGTCCGATTTGTGAACGGGCGCAAAGGCGCGGTAACGGCGGTGGTTGAAAGTCCCCATGGTCCGATCTCCTGTGGCAAGTGACGATGGACGCAGTATAGGGAAGAAGTCGCGGCAGGTGCTTGCGAATTGGGGCCATAAAAGCGACTATGTCGCATGATTATTGCGCACTAATACCCATTAACGGAGTAATATTGTGTTATGAAGTCGAAAGCCCCTGCCATCGCATTGGATCGCTACGACCGCCGCATTCTGGAGGAGCTACAGCGCGACGGCGGACTCAGCAATCAGCGTCTCGCCGAGCGCATCGGTTTGTCCCCCTCCCCCTGCCTGCGCCGGGTACAGGCACTGGAAGAAGCCGGGATCATCCGCAAGCGCGTGGCTCTGCTGGATCCGCAGCGTCTGGGCCTGGCGCTGATGGTCCTGATGCACATCAGCATGGACCGCCATACCCCCGAGCGTTTCGAGCATTTTGAGGCAGAAATCAGTCGCTCGCCGGAGGTACTGGAGTGCTATCTCATCACCGGCCATGACGCGGATTACCAGATCAAGGTTGCCGTGCGTGATATGGCGCATTTTCAGGAGTTTTTACTCCATCGCCTGACGCGCATCGAGGGGGTGACCGGCGTGCATTCCAGCTTTGTGCTGCGCAGGGTGGTGGATACGACGGAGTTGCCGGTGTATTGATCACCGCGGGCGGTAAAGGAGCTAAGGATCTGACGTTCAAATCATTCACAGAAAATTTCATGCTGACGTGGCGACGCGAACCAGCCATTTTCGAAGTGCCGATTCCTCTTCACGGGAAAGCCCATCAGCCAGATGGCGCTCAATACCATGCACCCGCTCACGGCAGATCGCCAATAACGACTTGCCCGTCTCGCTGAGATCAATCTGCTGGATACGACCATGGTAATGATGCGGCTGGCGCACGATGGCCCCGGCGCGTTCCAGGTTGGCGACAATGGTGCTGACCGTTTGCGGGGTGAGGAGAGCCAGCCGCGCCAGATCGGCATTGGAAATGCCGGGATAGGCGGCCAGCATGGTGAGCACGGAAAATTGTGGAGGTGTTACACGCAGGTCGGCGAGCGCCCGTTCCACCCGGTGCCGGTACGCCCCAGCCGCCTGCCGCAGCAGGTAGCCCAGATAACCATTTTCCCCGCGTTTGCCTTCTCCCACTTGAGGGACGAGGGGTTTTGGCGCTGCGTCGTCCATATTGTAAGCACTCTAGATATATTGTTAGAGTCCTGATACTACCTGAACCACCTCATAAGGAACAAGCCATGTCCACGGAGCATGCCCGTATTGCCTACCTCTCCTTCACCAAGACCGCGCCCGAGGTGTACGCCGCACTACTGGCGATGGGAAAAGCGGTCGATGATTCCGGCCTAGAAAAACCCCTGACGGAACTCATCAAGGTACGGGTATCGCAAATCAACGGCTGTGCGTTCTGTATTCAGTACCACCTGAACGTCGCCCGTCAAATCGGTGTGGAACCGGTCAAGCTGGATCTGGTCGCGGGCTGGAGGGATGCCGGTATTTTTTCTGCACGGGAGCAGGCCGCTCTGGCGTGGGCGGAATGTCTGACGACGCTCGCGACCCAGGGGGCGCCTGACGCCGTCTATGAGACACTGCGGTCTCAGTTCACGGAAACAGAAGTGACCTTCCTGACGGTGGCCATCGGCGCCATCAATCACTGGAATCGACTGGGTGTTGGTTTGCGATTTTCGCCGCCGCCCCCTCGCACGGGGCGTCACGTATGATTCCAGTAGAGGACGGCCCGGAGAACAGCGGGGAGGTCTCCACAGCGGTCGAATTCCATTATGTCGATCATGAAGACAATGTCCTGGCCTGCTATCCCCTGATCCGGCAACTGCGGCCACACTTGGATTCTGAACGGGAATTTCTGCTGCGCTGGCAACAACAGAGTGCCCAGGGTTACCGCCTGCTGGCCCTGTGGCATGGCACCCAACTCGTGGGTCTTGCTGGATTCCGCGTGCAAGACAATTTGGTGCATGGCCGCTTTGTCTACGTGGATGACCTCGTCATTGATGCGTCCTGCCGTAGCCGGGGGTACGGGAAGATTCTGATGGAGCGACTAAAAGCCGAGGCCAAGCTTCTGGGCTGTGCCAAACTGCTGTTGGACGCAGCCATGAGTAATACACTCGGGCAGCGTTTTTATTACCGCCAAGGGCTGTTGGCTACGGCTTTACGCTTCAGCGTGGCGCTGCCAGAGTAACGCCGAAAACGACCGCATCCTTGTGCTGCGCCGCTTCTGGCTCAGTACCGCGCTCCTCACCGCCACGGTCATGCAAGTGCTCGACATCACTGAGACACGGGAAGGCGCGTCCATCCATCAACGCGATCAGGATCGTCGCCCTCGCGGGCACTGCGATCAGTGCGGCGAGAGCCCTTACCTAATTTTGTTTATGCATTGCAAACCGTTGCGCACGGCATTGGTCACTAAGCGATGGTCGAAGGTTGCCAGTTGGCCCTCATGGGCGCAGGCCAGCGCCAAGAGGTAGCTATCGGTAATCTGACCAGAAGTCAGCAGACGCGATGCGTCGATATGATCGACATCCAGTAGGCTGATGTCATCTGGCCAAAAAACATGGCCAGGTGACGCGCGCAATCCCTGGATCAGGGGTGCCACTGCCGCTGGTGTGCCTGGCGAATTTGGATAACGCGGATGACCCACAATGCGCAGCACAGCATTCTCTGTTAAGGGACAGGTAGCCCATGCGGGTTGCCCATGGGCTGCAAACCATTCATGAGCCATATCATGCTGAACATGCATGGGGTCGATGAGCGCAATCAGCACGTTTACATCGAGCAAGAAGATCATTATGGCAATTCGTCGCGCAACTGATTCACTATTTCCAGAGTCGCCGGGAGTGCATCCGGGCGCACCGGCAGCAAGGGAATCCCATTACGTGAATGACCACCAGAGGTGTTTTGTGATTGCAGAGCCTGCCGCAAAAGTGCTGAAACAACGGCACCTACAGGCTTATGCTGTAGATCAGCTAGCCCTTTCGCCGCCGCCAGTACGTCATCATCAATCGCCAGTGTGGTACGCATAGGCCGCTCACCTTGCATGTCATCAGACATCTAGCATCATACATCAAAATCATTGGACTGGCCATCAAGGAGAGTGGTGACTGTTCAGTCCGTAACCGGCTGAGAGCAATTTCCTTTGCGCTGCTACTGGGTGCCTTTATTTCCTGGCAATTTATTGAGTTTCATACGACATAGCGACTGAGGGGGTGACTTTACCGTCCAAAAGTGGCGAGCATTTGTCCGTATCCGGGTATAGCATCATTTCAGAATCCATATTTGGGAGATTTTCATGCTGAACGAATCGCTTCGATGGCAGTTGGATAGTGTCAGCACACCGTTGGGTGTCATGCTGCTGGTCACCGACGCGCAAAACATCTTGCGTGCACTGGACTGGGCGGACAGCGAGGCTCGCATGCTGGATCGACTCCGCCTGCTCTACGGCTCCGATGGGGTAACGCTGACATCGGGGACTGCGCCGCAGCCGGTTCGCAACGGTCTGGAAGCCTACTGGGCGGGTGATCTCAACGCCGTCTCCGCCATCCCCGTAGAAACCGCGGGCACCGAGTTTCAGCAGGCGGCCTGGGCCTGGTTGCGCAGCATTCCCGCCGGAGAAACCCGCAGCTACCAGGAACAGGCGAGGGGCATGGACCGGGCATCGGCGGTGCGCGCCGTGGGACGTGCCAATGGCGCGAACCCTATTGGTATCGTCATTCCCTGCCATCGCGTCATCGGCGCCAATGGCACCTTGACCGGGTACGCGGGCGGAATGGAGCGCAAACGCTGGCTGTTGCGGCATGAGGGTGGTGATTTTTAGGGCTGCGCCCACAAACGCATGGCCGCATAGGCCCGCCAGGGCCGCCATGCTTCGGCGAGCATCAGCATTTCTGCGGGGCTGGGGCGCCCACTCTCCGTTTCCAGCGCACGTAGTAGTCCCAGGTCTGAATGGGGGAAGGCGTCCGGATCACGATAACCGCGCATGGCGATATAGTGCGCCGTCCACGGGCCGATACCCGGCAGTTCGCAGAGGTTTTTGATGATGCCGTCGAGGGGATGCGCCGAAGCAGTCAGGCGGCCCTCTTGCATGGCCACAGCCAGAGCCTGCAGCGCCTTTTCTCTGGCCCGAGTTAGGCCGATAGAGCGCAGATCGGCGGCCACGACGGCGGCGGGTGTCGGGAATATTCTGGAGATTCCCGTGCCGTTTGAAAGTTGCGCCAATATTGACCGGACTGCACGGCCTCCACCCCAAGGATGGCACGACCTGCCAGAAATTCCAGCAGTGCCGCCAGTCATAAGGCGGGGTATAAGGCAGCTTCAAGGTGATACCCGCAGCCATGTCGCTCTTCGAAGCGGAAGTATGGCGCATCCGGGCGGCAACGCAAACAGGCTCGGAAGCCCAACTGCCGGGCTATCGCAGCGCTGGGTACAAAGAGACAGTTTTCCAGCTTGGGGGGTCGTGCGGGACATATCGGACGACAATAGATGCCCGTGGATAACACCGCCGTGTAGAACTTGCCGTCAAACCGCGCGTCTTTTGCCAGGACGGCGCGGTAGCACGCTTCGCGATTAAGGTCCGATGTATTCATAGTCCCTTTATAAGCTAGGCGGCAGCGGGCGTCTCGTCATTTTCGGACATCGATATTGAGGAGAGACGCCGTGTAAAATCAAATCCACACCATTTTTTATGTGCCCTCACGACTCCCCCAACGGCACCGCATGGGCCAGAGGCCGCCACTGCAAATGCTGAAACATCTGCAAATAGCGGCGGGCGGCGTGATGATCGGTTTTGAGCATGAAGCGCCAGAAGCCGAAAATCCGGGCCAATGTCATCATCTGCGTGGCGTAATTGCCCCAGGTATAGCGCGCGTTGACCCGCGCTAATGCGCCCTCGGAAATTGTCTCCCAGACACGGATATCGGCAGCAGCCGCTTCCAGGAAATCCGCCAGCTTTTCAGTCGCCTCCTGCTGGTTATTGGGGTCGATATGAAAGCCGGAAACACCGTCTTCGATGATTTCCAGGGGGCCGCCAAAGCGGGTGGCAAAAACCGGTAGACCAGAACTCATGGCTTCGATCACTGTCAGTCCGAAGGCCTCAAAGAGTGCGGGCTGGACAAAGCATCCACGGGTATCGCCAATAACCCGGTAGAGTTCCCCCGCCACACTTTTGTCGAGTAAAGCGCCTATCCAGCGCATCTGCCCGTCGAGTCGATACGCATCCATAATATCGTGCATCCTTTGGATTTGCGCCCTCTCCTCTTCGTCCTGAGAATTCTGCGGGTCGACGTGACCGCCGATGATAACCAGGTTGGCCAGTTTGCGCAGCCGTTCCGAGGCACCAAAAATCTCAGCCAGCCCGCTGAGATTTTTGATGTGATCCATGCGCGCCATACTGAAAATGATGGGTTTATCCCGATCCTTTAGTACGCCGCGACGATCCGCGGCGGGCTCCTCGCCAAAGAGCAACGCATCAATATCGTCGTGCAGAAAACGCAGGCGTTCTTTGCGGGAGGAATAGGGAAAATAATAGTGGGCGTCGGCCCCCGGAGAGACGATATTGAATTTGATATCGAAGACGTCAATCCCGTTTTCCACCCGATATAGTCCGGGGAGGCTGTAATTTTGATATCCTTCGTACTGGCCTACCTCGCGGTCATTTCCGGCGATTTCCTGATAGGTGCTGGTAATGATAATGTCGGCGGAGTTCATGGCGATGAGATCCGCGGTGAACTGGCAGGCGAAATGATGGCTGACATCGTGATCACGCCAGTAGAGATCGCTGTAGAGATATTTACTCTTCTCCAGCGCGTGGGCAATGTTGCATTGGGTGACATTCAGCCGCGCACTGAGGATGGTGGCCACCAGATTACCATCGGAGTAATTGCCGATAATCAGATCAGGACGACGACCAAATTCCGCCAGGGCCTCCCGTTCAAGGTCATCGGCATAGCGTTCCAGCCAGGGCCAGACATTGAAGCGGGATATCCACTGCGGCAATATTTCGCCATTGGGGTGGCGGAAAGGCACACGGAGAATCTGCACGTTGTCGGCGCCCTGGACGGGCTCCAGACGCTGGTCGCAGGAGGTGCCATCGGCATTGGGAATCAGGCGGGTGGCGATCAGAATACGGGGTACGATATCCACCCCCTGACGGGCCAGGCGCCCGCGCATTTCCTGTTCCAGCGCCCGCGCCTGATCGAGAATGTAAACGACCTGCCCGCCGGTATCCGGACGTCCGAGCACCTTGTCCTGCGCGAACCAGCCATGAATAGACACGATCAGTATTTTGGAGATCATGGGGATGCGGTCGATGAATGCTTGCAGACTCTCTGCCGAGGGGGCGTCCAAGAGATCCATCAGCAGGCGCATGGTCTCGCGCACCCGGCCGGCGGTGTCTCCCCAGCCAGGGGCGAAGCCGCGATGGGTCATCTCCACGGCAAACTCCGTCCACGGTTTGGTCTTGGGGAGCGTCGCCAGATACTGCACGGTCTGGCGTAGTGCCTCGAAATCCGGCGGCTGATCATGCACCATCAGTGATTGTCCGTTGAGCTTATGCACGGCCAAAAAGTCGAGAATGCTCTGGCGCCCCGTCTTGATGTTCCCAAACAGTTGCCCAGCCAGGCGGCGGTTCATATATATAAGCCCTTGTCCGATGGTGTCCTCATCTTGCAGGTGATAGGGGACAGCACGGAAATCCTCAAAATTCACGGTGAGTATCGGCTCCTGATCATTTGCGGGGAGCACCTGTTTTTCTTTGAAAGCCAAATAATCACCCTGCGTGAGTGTCTCCAGATCGAGCTGTTCCCGATGCAGGCGCAAATAGGTCCAGCGCCCAGGGCCGGGACGCCAGGCCAGATAAATCCAGGGTTCTGCGAGCACCGCCTCTTGCAGTCTGGAGAAAAACTCCTGCAACACCACGAGGTCTGCATCATTGCCGTAGTCTGCGGCAAAGTCGTCGATGGCCGCTTGCAAGTCGGTATAGAGCAGAAATGGGCGTTGCAGATTGAACAGATGTCGCAACAGCTCGGCAACACAATGGGGATTGTGGCTGATACAGCGGCGCAGATTGTCAGGCATGGGCTTCTTCTCCTGGGAAACGGTAGTGCTGGATGCCTTCAAGAATACCCCAGGCATGATGGGCACTGGCGAAATAGATGTGATGTTTATCTCTTAGTCCGTGTAGTTCCGGGCTGTGGTTGCCGACAATAACCCCACAAATTTCGCCGCCCATCATATCGGCGTCGTTGCCGGAGTCTCCCGCGGTAAGCACTGCATGCAAGGGCAATCCCCAGCGAAAGGCCAGGAAACGGATGGCGTGGCCCTTGGATGCCCGAATGGGCAACACATCCAGAAAGCAATTATGGGAAAGCACCACATGGGCGGCGATCTGCTGCTCATGCAAGCGCTGCTGCAGGTTTTTCGTCGTCGGTGGGCGCTTGGAGTCTACATAATAGCTTACCTTGAAGGCGCTCTGGGTGAATTTTTCCTGCAGGCGCAGGCCGGGCACCCCGGCCAGTGCCTGCAATACCCCTTCACGCCACCAGCGATAGTGCAGATGAGCGGCCCAGTCCTGATCCTCGCGCAGCTTGCTGCCATAGACGATACGCGTACCCACATCGGTGATGCAGATGTCCGGACAGGGGACCTGGTGTGCCGCGAGTATCTCCATGGTTTGTTTTAGATTGCGGCCGGTGGCCACGCCAAAGGCTACCCGGGGATGCTCCCTCAGCCATTCCATCAGCATGGCGAGCCCCGTCGGGTCGCCAATCAGCGTATTGTCGATGTCGGATATGAGCAGATGATCCGCCGTCGGTAAGGCACGGCGTATCCCCTGGCGGGCGGCGCACTCGCGGCGCAGCTGTTTGCGCTGACGTCGGAGGATACGTTCCACTTCCGCCAGATAACGACGCGCATGGGCATCCCAGCTATAGACCCGATGCACCCCCAGCAAGCCTGCCCGGCTGGCACGCTGCCAACGTTGGCGATCAAACAGCATTTGCCGGAGGGCGTCTTGTATCTCTCCGATATTCAGCGGATCCACCAGAATGCCGTTGCGACAGTAACGGATGATATCCTGCGGGCCACCATGCCGGGTGGCGATGACCGGCAAACCCGAGGCCGCAGCTTCCAGCAGGGTCAGGCCAAAGGGTTCAGTGAGTGCCGGGTTGATGAAAACACCCTTATAAATGGCCGCATAACGGTAATATTCGGGAATATCTTCCGGTTCATGGTGCTTGGGGAGGGCGACTCGCCCGTAAAGATCGTAATCGTCAAGGGCATGCAGTACGCTCTGAATCACCCTTTTCGCACCGTGCGGGAGCTGCCCAAGGTGGTCACGTTGGCCCATGACCAAAACCAGGTTGGCCTTTTCCCGTAAAACGGGGTCCGTGGCGTAGGCCTCAATCAAACGTTGAAAATTTTTACGCTCATCGGGGCGGGCAATGGCCAGAATGGGGGGCTTGCGCGGTGCCTCCAAAAAACGGCGTAAGTCGGGCAGCAGCGGTGAAGAACGCTGCCGCCCTGGTCGGGAAAACCGTCGCAAATCCACACCCGGCGGCAGGATCTTGAAATGCGCCCGCACGGCGTTCTCGTACAGGCCATACTGTTCCTCCACTTCCTGACGAGTGCTGGCCAGAACCACGGACGCTTCACTGAGTACGGATTCTTCGGCGGCGATGCGTCGCGGGAAACGAAACTGCCGGTCGATACTTTCCACCTTACGACCGGTAGTGATCAGCCTTTCCCGCTTATCCCGCCCCAGGGAATGACCGGTGTGAATGAGCGGAATGCCCAGCAGGCGGGAGAGGCGCACCCCTACGTAACCCGCATCGGCATAGTGGCTGTGGATGATATCGGGAATACAGTCTTCACTACGGATAAAATGCAGCGCACTGTCCACAAAAGTATCCAGGTAATCCCAGAGCCGCTCTTTTTGCAGGTATTTATGCTCTGGCCCGGCAGGCAGACGAATAATTCGCGCGCCGGATGCCAATAGTTCGCGCGGTTCTCCATAAATGGGATTCATGCCGGGATCGCTAAAGCGACGCGTGAGAAGGTCGATCCGGGTGACACGCGGGTCCCGTGCCAGCGCCTGTATTTCGTCGAGGACATAGCCAACCTGGCCGCCGGTATCTGCATCGACCCCGAGTTCCGGGGTTCCGCAAATGCGGCCGTGGATACTCAGCATCAAAATGTAAAGACCCTGGTGGTCCGACAAATTTAATCCTCCTTAGTCCATCGCGCCATTATGGTCCGATAAAACTCGGGTTGATCCGGCATGGCGCCGGATGACGCACAAATGGCCGCTGCCAATTCCCCAGCCCTCTGCAATCGCCGTGGAATGGCATCGCCGTGAAACAGGCTCCAGAGCCAGCCTGCGGCAAAGGCATCCCCAGCCCCGACGGTGTCCTGGACAGCAGTGGAGACTGCTTCCGCCTCGTAAAAATTGGCCCCATCCCCATAAGCGGCACCTGCAGCGCCGCGGGTCAGCAAGACGGCCTGCACATCAAAATGCCGGGCCACCATCTGCATCGCTTCCCGCAGGGTCGAGGCTGGAGAGAGTTCGTAAGTACGAATGATCTGTTCCAGTTCCTCCATATTGCATTTCAGTATAGACGAACCCTGTATGACTTCGGTCAGCAATTCCTGATTCCACCAGGGATCGCGCAGATTGATATCTACAAAGCGCCACTGGGCACGAGCGCGCAACTGACGCCAGGTCGCCCGCGACGGCCCGTTCTCCCGCAAGGCGAGACTACCGTGATAGAGCCAGGGAATGGCGGGGATCATGCCGGAGGACAAACGAATGGCATCGTAAGCCTGATGCGGCAGAATTTCGAAGTGGTGCCCCTGCCGGACGTCTGCCGTCACCCGTACCCGACCGGTGGGAAGCAACGCGTCCTCCGTCACTTCGTCCGTGGACATCCCCCAGTCCCGCATGTGCTGCAAGATGTGTTGCCCCGAGGCATCCCGTCCCACCCTGCTGACAAAAACGGACGCCACACCCAGCGCATGGAGGTGTTGCGCGACATTGAAGGGCGCGCCACCCAGTCGTCGCACATCTCCGAAATCGTCGATCAGACACTCGCCGAAAATAACGCCGATGGGCGCGTCTGCATTCATGGTACGGTCTTCTCATTCGCGCCGGCTTTTTTTTTGACATCGGGCAAGCGACGAATAATGCGTTGGAAAAAGAGATTATTGGGTATCACCACAATCTGGCCGTCATCCTGGCGCAATTCGGTAAACATGAGATTTTCTTCAATGACCTCACCGGTCAGTGATTCCGGGAATATCTCGATACGTTGCCCCAACTGTAAGGGCTGCCAGAACCAGATAAAAAAGCGCGCCGTAATGTTGCTGACCATGGCCCATACGGCCAGCATACCGACGCCAATCACCGCCAGTAAGCTGACAAAAGTGGTCCAGACGGCAGTGACGTCGACACCCCAGACCCGCAGTACGACAACCCAGACAATGAGCCAGAGAAACCAGGTGGTGATTCTCTGGAGCATCACGCCATAGCCGCGTGACATGGCCCGTCGCCTGCCAAGAAAGTCCATAAGATGAACAATTACACTGCCATACCAGCGTAATATCAGAAGGCTGCCCGCCACGATCAGCAGGGTATATATCAGCCGGTGCAATAACCATTCGGGGTTCGTCGTCAGCCCGTGGAAAATCATGCTCATACATCACTCCCCTCTGCTTTATTTTTTACCATAACGTAGCGAACGCAGACGGGCAAATCCGCGCCCGCCGGGCGTCATGCCCACGGTAATCCATGTTTGCGAAATCCAACGCCATATTATTTGTCAGGGAACCAACGGAGCAAAGGCCTATCAGATAAGGTATACACCTCGCACGATACCGTAAATGGCGGCCCGACAAACGACACCAGGAGAGGTCATGGCAGACACCCGGAATCTCGGCACCATCATGGGCGAGAAGGTTATTGCCGCTCGCATTCAACTGGCACGCGAACACCTGGATCGCTTGCGCGCCATCCTGAAGGAGCCCGGTCGCTGGATATCTGTCTGGTTTTTGGCCTATGCCCTGCTGGGGGCGGTTTCCTCCGGGCTGCTGCCTATTCTCTTGCCCCTGATGATTGTCACCCTCACCCATCATCTCAGTTGGGTTGCCTACGTCATGGGCGGATTCAACCTCGGACTGCTGACTTCACCCTTGTGGGGGGGCGTGGCCGACAGCAAACACCTGCATCGCCCCATTTTTTTTGGCGGCTTTCTGGTATTGCTGATGGCGCTGGCCGCCATGCCTTTTCTGCCGGGTATCCTCACCTGGAGTGGACTCTCGCTGCTCGCCGGCGCGGGAACCTCCGCCGTGGCGACCATGGCCAGCCTGTTCATCGTCGAGTTCGACCCCCAAAATGAATGGGAACCTCGGCTGGGCTGGCTGCAAACTTTTAATGGCGGCGGGCAGGTCGGCGGACTTCTATTGGCCGGCATTTTCGTCAGTAATTTCAAAGTCGGTCTGATCTGCGCGGCCTTGGCATTGATTCCCGCTATCTGGTTAGGGGCCAAGGGCTTGCCTACCGCTGCCAGACATCACGGTTGGGCGGCGGAAGTGGGTGATCGCATGCGGCGCGACCTGGACTGGCGCTTCCTCGCCAATTTCGGGCGCCCGGAACTGCTGGGAGGTGGTCTGCTACGCTTTTCACATCATCTTTCATTGCATGGTGCGCGCCGATTGGGCGACGTCCTGCATACCCGCTTTGGTCGCTTTCTCCTTTCCTGGTTTGCCGTAGCTTTTGGGGTCGCCGCGTTCTTCGCCTACTTTCCTGTGGCCATGCAGAAAGCCTACAGCGTAGCCCCGGCACTGACCTCCAGCGTCTACGCCATGACCGCCGCCGTCGCCTTGGTATTGTATTCAATGGGTGGGCAGTTGTCCGGACGTTTTGGTGCCGGAAGGGTATATCGCTGGTCTTTGATGCTCCGTTTTTTGGGATTTGGTCTGCTACTGCTGGTATTTTTTCTGCCCATACCCCGGACGCTGATTGCCTTGGCAGGCTTCGTCCTGATTATTATCGCCTGGCCACTGCAGAGCATTTCCGGAACCACTCTGACAGCACGGCTCACGCCTTTCAGTCAGGGCGAGGCGATGGGACTTTTTAACGCCAGTGGCGCAGTGGCCACGGTGATGGGTACCTTTCTGGCCGGTCCGCTGGTACATCTCATCGGTTACCCATCCCTATCCGCCCTGGCTCTGGTCGGCATCCTGCTCGGCTGGCTGATGGGGCATGGATTGCAAGCCTCAGATGCCGCGCCGGCCCGTCCCGATGATTTATTGGCGCAGAAAGCGCAGTCCTAGCAATTCCGCATGAAATCAGCCGTGCGTTGAAAGGCACCTTGCAGGTGGGCATAGAGTTCGGGCTCCATCTCTACGTCATGCATGGCCCGAAGCATGCAGGCCATCCACTGATCCCGCGCCTGATCATCCACCGGGAAAGAGCCATGCCGAGCCCGTAAGCGGGGATGTCCGAAACGCTGCACATACAGGTCAGGCCCGCCCAACCAGCCGGACAGAAACAAAAAAAGTTTCTCCCTCGACGCGGAAAGATCTTTCGGGTGAATATTCCGCAACGGAGTTTGCCACTGCGCCTCGCTATCCATCAGATCATAAAATCGCTTGACCAGCTTGCGAACGGCCTCTTCACCACCAAGGCGGGCGTAGGGCGTATTTTCAGGTTCAGGCATCAATAGGTCTTGCTCCACAGTGGGTGTATAGAGGCCAGTGTGTTGATGATACTTAAAAAGTGCGGGGCATGACTTTTTTGCGCTTTATCAATACCTGCGCTACAGTCAATCCGATACAATCTGAGTCGCAAGCGTACCCTCTTTGGACGTTATTCGGCAACATCCCGGCTACCGTCCATTGCCCACAGGAAAATTCATGCCCCTTGCACCGACAGCCGCATTCATCAATGGATGCTGGACAGACCTCGGCATACACTTTGTGGTGCGCAGCCCGGTCAATCAACAGGTGCTCGCCGAAGTGTCCGATTGCGGAACTCGGGAGGGCGAGGCGGCGGTGCAGGCGGCAGTGCTCGCTTTTGCGAGCTGGCGCCAAACTGTCGTCTACCGGCGCGCGGCCATTCTCAGCCGGTGGGCGGACCTCATCCAGATTCATGCAGAAGACCTCGCCCGCCTCATCACCTGGGAGATGGGTAAACCCATACGCCAGAGCCGTGCCGAAATCAAAACCGCGATCGCCTTGGCGCGCTGGTATGCTGAGGAATGCAAGCGCATCACCGGCGAAAGTATCCCCTCCCAGTTTCCAGACAAGCGCTTGCAGATCTGGAAAGTACCGATTGGTCCTGTATTCGCCATCACACCGTGGAATAGTCCGGTCTCCATGGTTGTTCGCAAGATAGCGCCGGCGCTGGCGGCCGGCTGCACAGTCATCCTCAAACCCGATGAGCAAACGCCGCTCTCCGCATTGAAGCTTGCCGAACTCTGGGCCGAGGCGGAAGGACCCGCAGGCACTCTTCAGGTTCTCCCCAGCTCTGATCCCGCCCCCCTGGCGGAACGACTGATGGCTGACCCGCGCATAGCCAAGTTGAGCTTTACCGGTTCCACGGGGGTCGGGCAAAAGCTTTATGCGCAGGGATCGCCGACCATCAAACGGCTTTCTCTGGAACTGGGCGGGCACGCTCCGGTGCTTATTTTTGCCGATGCGGACATCGCCGCGGCGGTGGCCATGACCATCCATGCCAAATTCCGCTATGCCGGTCAGTCCTGTGTCGCCGCCAACCGCTTGTATGTGGATGATGCGATCCTGCCGGAGTTTACCGCACGCTACCTCGACGCGGTAAGTCATCTCAAGATCGGGGATCCCTTTGCAGAGGACACCGACATCGGGCCGCTGGTTTCCGCAGCCGCTGTCCAGAAGTTTAAAGCGCAATTGCAGGATGCCCTGGACCGCGGTGCGAGACTTCTGTGCGGAGGTGATGCACAAGGCCTGTGGTGCTCCCCGACCCTTCTCGCCGATCTCGATCCGCAGAGTCATATATTCCACGAAGAAAGCTTCAGCCCCTTGCTGCCCATACAAGGGTTTCGCAGCGAAGCGGAAGCTATCGCCCGCGCCAATGACACCTCCTATGGCCTGGCCGCTTATCTCTGGACCCGCGATCTCGGACGCGCATACCGCGTCGCGGAGGCGCTGCAATGCGGTATCGTTGGCGTCAATGACGGGTCTCCCGCCACCCCGCAAGCGCCTTTCGGCGGCAACAGGCTTTCCGGGCTGGGCGTCGAAGGTGGCAAATGGGGGTTGGAGGAGTATTTGCAATTGCGCTATGTCTCTTTCCAGTTGCCGCCCGCGCCAGCGACCGGGGATATACTCGCCTGCCAAATCGGGTAACGAAAGTTGATGGCATGAAAACCAGTCTGCGTAATCATTCGCTGTTAGGGGCTATATCATGTACTTCTCTCCGCAGGAAATTGCCGCACTCATCCAGGAAGACCAGCCTTTCCTGGATCTCACCACTCACATGCTGGGTATTGGCGGCAAGGCGGCGGTCATGTGTTTTCGCTGTCGTCAGGACATCACGGTCGCCGGGACCGAACTGGCCGCACAGATACTGGACGCCTGCGGCCTTACCATGACCGAAAGTCAGCCGTCGGGCGCGTTGGCCGCAACGGGAAGCATCCTGCTGGCTGCGGAAGGCCCCGCAAGTGCTGCCCATTCTGCCTGGAAAGTGGCGCAAAATCTGTTGGAGTATGCTTGCGGCATCGCGACTTATGCCGGGCAACTGGTGCAACAGACACAGAGCGTCAACCCCCAGGTGGCTGTTGTCGCCACCCGCAAGAATATTCCGGGGATACGCCGCTTTGCGGCCATGGCCGCCCTCGCCGGGGGCGTCATGCCGCACCGGCTGGGTCTTTCGGAAAGTGTTCTGGTGTTTGACCAGCACCTGGCCTTTTTAGGTGGTTTATCGCCTTTCTTGCAGCAGTTGGCGCAATACCGGAGACGGGTTCCCTCCAGCAAGATCGTGGTGGAAGTGCAAAAGACGGATCACGCCCTGACGGATGCATTGGCACTGGCTCAGGCCGGGGTCTCCGGCATCCAGTTTGACAAATTACCCCCCGGACTCTTGGCGGGAATTGCCGCGCAACTGCGCCTTGTAGCACCTGAAGTCATGTTGTTTGCAGCGGGCGGAATCACCCTTGCGAATATTCAGTCCTATGCAGCAAGCGGTATGGACGCCCTCGTGACCAGCGCCGTTTATCACGCCACACCGGCAGATATCGGTGTGGAAATCCGCCCCGCATAAGACCCGTGATTCCCGCGCCTCAGGGGATTTTGATCAGCATGGCGCGCGCCCGCTATCCCGCCTTAGCCACGGCGGCCCCGTCCAGCAACACGCTGGAGGGCATCTGGAGCACCTGAATCCCCTGCTCGCGAACAAAACGTGTTTCGTTCCGGGTCAGCGGTGCCTCTATCAACGCCCAATGACGATCCGCTGAACGCTTCATGATCTGGCGGGCGAAATTACGCTGCAACTGATCATTGAAACGGCATCCGACAAAAAGAAAATGGTGCCCGGTGCGGATTTGTTGGACGATTTCCGGAATAGGCGTCTGAATATCAATTTCCGTCAGCACTTCGACAAAGTCCGTATCGGAAACGAGGTAATTGTTGGCCGGACTTTGTGAGCCCCAAGGTTCATAGAGTATCGTGTCCCATTGGGCAGCCACTGCGGCTTCAACTGGTTGACCAGCGGCATCCATATATCCCGTCCAGTGGCCGAAATGCTCGGTCTGACTGAGTCCCTGGATACGTCCCCAGCGTGTACCCTGTTCGGCCAATGCCTTGGCCATGCCGTTGTCGTACCAGAGGTGAACGATCAACGGGAGTTTTCGGGCAGCCAGGTCGCGCTGCAAAGGATGGAGCGGCGGATCCTCGGCAAAGGTCTTGTCCATCATGCCCACGAGGGTCTTGCGATGCTTGAAGTTCTCGATATATTGCGCGGCCCCGGTGAGGTTGCGACGAACCTTGTGGGGTACCGTCACCTGGCTGCTGAGCACTTCCGCCAATGCCGGCAACTCGCTGGGCAGCGTGGCCCCGACCTCCGGCAACAGACCAGGACCGAGATAAGGAATGATGCGCCCTTCCGCAAGGCCGCTGAAGATTTCCGAAAGATCCTTGTCCATAGTTATACTTCCTTATGTAATGGGGGAAAGAACCGCGGCTTTAATCTGTTCGATGACCGCTGGTTCGAGGCGAAAAACGCCCCTTCCCCCGGAGAGCGATTCATAACCGTTGGCAGAGTGTCGGCTCAGCGCATTGAACCAGTCCTGAGGACTGGTTCCGCTGGGACACTCGCCGATTTCCCGCACAGTGCCATCGTTGGCAAAACGTGCATGAATGATAACGAGCGACTGTTCCATCACATTCTCCTTATAAGCCCGAGGAAAATCCCAAAAGCTCGATGACAACATCCTCTTCGCCGATCATGGCCTGACAGGCCAGACGGGATTTGCTGCCGACGCCAACGATGGTATCCAGGCGCTCATTTTCCAGACGCTGGATTTTAGACACGCTCTTTCGCCCTTCCTGAACGAAAATATGGCAACTATCGCATTCGCCCTTGCTTTCGCACTTCAGAACCATAGGCTCACCGGCGGCGATCACCGCGGCGGCGAGACTGGCTCCCACGGGCATCTCGACGGTTTTACCACTGGGTTTGATGGTGATAATGGGCATTAAATTTTCTCCTCTATTAAAATGAACATGAAAACAACACACTAATAAATAGCGGCACCAGCACCCACATTGACGGATGCATCCTTCAAGGTTTCGATGATAAAGGCGATTTCCTCTTCTCCCAGGCGTGGGTGAAAAGGCAGGATCAGGGTGCGATCGGACACCCGCACGGCGGTTGGACAACGACCGCCACCGCGCTCGCGATAATAGGATTGCGTATGCATGGGTAGGCAGTAAGAGGCAGCCTCGATGCCCTGGGCGCGGAGATCGGTGACGATGGCATCCCGACTGCTGCGGCTGAATCGGGTGCCGAGATGTACTTCGTACACAAACCAGTGCACCGCGGTGGCGTCCGGCCCATGGTAGGGATCCTTGATACCTTCAAAAGACTTCATGTACTCAAAGTACAGTGCTTCCACCTGCTGCCGGCGTTGCAAAATGCCGTCCAGACGGGCGAGTTGGACCAGCCCGATGGCGGCCTGAATATCACTCATTTCTGCCTGTAGGGGCGGACGGGTGGGCGCCACCACCGAGCCCCGCTCACTGATGCCACGCGCGCGGTATTGGCGCAGACGGCTGATAGTTTCGGTATCGTCCGTGACGATCATGGCGCCCTCGCCACAAACCAGGGCAGAGGGCTGGGCAAAGGCAAAAATAGCGCTGTCCCCGAAGCTGCCGACCACTTTGTCCTGATAACGGGAGCCGATAGCCTCCGTCGAATCTTCCAGCAGCAGCAGGCCGTTTTCGTTGGCCGTCGTGCGCAGTTCCCGCCAGAAGGCGGGATGCCCCTTGGTATTGCCGGCGAGAATCGCCCGGGTTTTCTCCGTGATCAGGGTCTCAGTCCCTTTGGGGGAGATCGTGCCGGAGTAATAGTCGATATCGGCAAACACCGGCTGAGCCCCGTACCAGGCCAAGGCGTGGCCGATCTGCCACCAGCTATAGGGTGAGAGGATGACTTCATCGCCGGCCCTGAGCTCGTAGGCGCGCAGACAGAGCATCAGGGCCAAAGTCGGACTGGAGACGGCGACGGCATAGCGTCGCCCGTGATAGGCAGCAAAGGCCGCTTCGAAGGCCTCCACCCGTTCCCCGGCGCTGATGCGGGTGGAACGCAATACGGCCTCTACGGCCTCCAGTTCGCCGGGGCTGATGTCCGGGTCAGAGAGAGGGATCTCGAGCGCGGTCATGTCGTACCCAGGTGCATGGCGAGCAGCAGGCCCGTTGCCGCCAGGGAATCTGTCGTGACCTTCCAGCAGTGGTCGCGGGTATCCAGCAGATGCAGGTCAAAATATTCACCGGCACGGAAGGGTTCGTCGCTGACATCACAGGCTGGGCATTGGGTAATGGGCAGCCCGGGGAACTGCGCGCGCAGAATGGGCAGAACCCCTTCGCCAGACCGGCAGAGCGTCTGACCCAGATCAAATAGCACCGCGATATCCTCATCAGTCAATTTCATGATCTCAGCCCTCCTCCAGACGCCGCGCCTCTACGGTGATGGGCAGACGGGTATCGCTGGGCATCTCCGGTAATTCCAGGCGCCAGCCGTTAGCCAACGTCACCACCCCGCCCCACAGTTCCGGCTTCTGACACTCGGTAATAGGTTCTTCAAGATCCTTCTTGGGCACATACGCCGTCAGCTCACCGGCGGCATTTTTACGAATCATCACCTTCATGGGGTATTCCTTTCAGTGTGCACAAGAAATTGCGGCACCAGCCGCCGTCATCGGTGGCATGTCCATCATGCCCAACAGGATGCCTGGTAATACGCGGAGCACCCGTTCCACATCCTCCGACCGGTTCAGGCGTCCAAAGGAGAAACGCAGCGAGGACAGCACCGCAGTTTTAGAAAAGCCCATGGCTGTCAGTACATGGGAGGGTTCCTGCCCGCCCGCGGCGCAGGCGGCGCCAGCGGCCGCAGTAATGCCCTCCTGTTCCAGGCGATAGAGCAGCTCTTCACTATCCAGAGCGATAAATCCGATATTACTGGTATTGGGCAAACGCTCGGCATCCTGCCCGTGGATACGCGCGCAGGGCATGAAGGCCAACAGGCCTTGTTCAAAATGATCGCGCAATCCCTGCAGGTGGCGAGCCTCGTGTTCGATATTGGTGAGCAGGCGAACAGCCGCCGCAAAGCCAATAATACCTGGAACATTCTCAGTGCCGCCCCGTCGTCCCCGTTCCTGATGGCCATGAAATAATGGTGGTAAGGCAATGCCTTTGCGGACAAAGAGCGCCCCCACCCCCTTGGGCCCATGAATCTTATGCGCGGAGCAGGACAGGAAATCCACACCGGATGCGGCGGCATTCACCGGCAGCTTGCCGAGGGCCTGAGTCGCATCCGTA
>NZ_JAAZTY010000129.1 GCF_018854775.1 Acidithiobacillus ferriphilus
CCCGCCGAATAAGCTGCGTCGGGCTCCCGGATATCGACCAGTGCGTGCGGATATCGCTGGCGCAGAGTCGGGCTGGGTTTAGCGCTGCCGATATCAAAGTGGCGATACACCAGCAACGAGTCGACACTGATAATGTCTACCGGCAGCATATCGGCCAGACGCAAGGCCAGATCGGTCTTGCCACTGGCGGTCGGACCCATCAGAAAAATGGCGGGAATCATCGTCCGCGCAGAAAAAGACGGTCCAGATCGGCCAGCGAAAATTGCACGACCGTGGGTCGACCGTGATTGCACTGTCCGAAACGCGGAGTGGCTTCCAGTTGGCGCAGGAGGCTGTTCATTTCTTCCAGGCTGAGGCGACGACTGGTTTTAATGGCGGCACGGCAAGCCATATCGGCGAGAGCGGCATCGCTGTCCTTCCCGGTCCAGGCCGACTCCTCGGCCAGGAGGTCGGTGACGATCTGTCCATAGGTGGCGGCCGGGATGGCCTTGGGGGCGGCATGAATAGCCAACGTTCCGGGACCAGCCACACTGATTTCCAGTCCGGCAGCTTGCAGGGCGTTTTGCTTTGCCTCGAAGCGCGCCATCTGTGTCGCTGTTACATGCAGGTATTCTGGAATAATAAACACTTGTTTATCATTTTGTTGTGATGCCATCTTCATCTTCTCGTAGAGGATGCGTTCATGGGCGGCATGCTGATCGACGAGGATCATGCCTTCCCTGTTCTCGGCGAGAATAAAGCGCGCGTGAATTTGCGCCAGGGCCTGACCAAGAGGGTAGTCCGGGGCCAGCTCCTGAAGGGGTGCCGCAGGCATGTCAGTGCTTGGCACAAAAGTCATTGCCGGCGCTACCAGTCGTTCCCAATAGGCTCCGGATCCATCCTGCACCGCACTCAGCGGTCGCTGGGCCGGGTGTTGATAAGCTCGGGGCGGCGAACTTTGCAGCGCAGGCGCCGGTGACAGGGGCTGGACCGGCACAGTCAATTGCGGGTGCGCTCCCCCCTGTTCCGCAATCACCCGCCGCAGGGTATGGAAGAGAAAATCGTGTATCTCACGACTATCGCGAAAGCGCACCTCGGCCTTGGCGGGATGCACGTTAACATCTACCCGCTCGGGCGGCAGTTTCAGGTAAAGCACGTAAAGCGGGTGGCGATCCTGAAACAGTACGTCATTATAGGACGCACGCAGGGCATGGGTAATCACCGGGTCACGCACCGGACGACCGTTGACGTAAAAATACTGTTCGTCCCCGCGGGCACGGTTGTAAGTGGGCAGACCCAGCCAGCCGCTGAGGGATAGGCCTTGATCTTCCTGCTCGATATATAACGCGTTGGCGAGGAAGCCCTCCCCCATGATATTGGCCACGCGTAGTGCCCGGCTGTCGGCATCCAGGGCCGCAGGAAGCTGCACGAGCGCGCGATCGTTCTGGAGAAGATGAAAGGCCACCGGGAAATTGGCCAGAGCGATCTGTCGCAGTACTTTTTGGTTCCGCGACAGTTCAGCGGACGCACTGCGCAAAAACTTGCGCCGCGCGGGCACATTAAAGAATAAATCAGCCACACGGACCGTGGTGCCCGGTGCCCGGGCTGATGGCTCCGGCGCGGCGGTGGCACCACCGATCACTTGCAGACGGGTAGCCTGCTTCTGGCCATGCGCCCGCGAAACTATTTCCAGGCGCGAAACAGAAGCAATGGCGGGCAAGGCCTCGCCGCGGAAGCCCATGGTATGGATCGCCTGAAGATCCTCCCAGGTCGCCACTTTACTGGTCGCGTGGCGTTCCAGGGCCAAGACCAGGTCTTCGGGGAATATTCCAACGCCGTCATCCTCAACACTGAGCAGGTCGACCCCACCACCCTCCAGATGAATCGTGATTCGCGTCGCTCCGGCATCCAGGCTGTTTTCCAATAGCTCTTTGAGGATGGAGGCGGGGCGTTCGACCACCTCACCCGCGGCTATCTGATTGGCCAGAGTAGCGTCCAGGCGATGCACGCGGGGTGCTTGATCAGCCGACATCGCTATTGCTCCCGCCGGACGGGGGTGGCAAAAACTCGGCCCAGCCCTGAACACGAGGTCGATGCGCCTGCCAGTCAAGGCGGTGACTGCCACTGTCCAGAATGCTGAGGCCGAGTGACAGATCAGCAGCGGGAAGGAAACCCGCACCCCGCTCCGGCCATTCCACCAGCCACAGGGCGGACTCGGCCAGATAATCCCGAATGCCAATGAATTCCAGCTCTTCAGGTTCCAGCAAGCGATATAAATCCAGATGCAGCGCGGGTCCGATGCGGGTCTGATATTGTTCCATTAAAGTATAGGTGGGGCTCTTAACGGGCTGGGTGACACCCAGCGCTCGCAACACGGCCTGGGTCAAGGTCGTCTTACCGACCCCGAGATCGCCCGCAAGATAAATGACCGCAGGGATATCGATGCGCAGGGCCAATCGCTGCCCCCAGTCCCGGCAGGCTTCAGCATCTGCGAAATCCCAGTACATCAGATACCCGATTCAGGGCTTCAGCAGATGCCGGAGAATGTCCGAACGACTGATGATGCCCAACAGGAGGCCGCTGCTGTCGACTACCGGTACGGCATGCACGTCCTTCCGCAGCAATTTTTCGGCAACCGCATCCACATCCTCCTCGGGGGCTACGCTGATGACGCGGGCCGTGGCCAATTGGCCGGCAGTCACCGCCGTTACCTTGCGCAATTCCTCCTCGTATTCATGCATGCCGCCGAGCGGAATCAGTCCGTCGAGAATCGTGAGCATGGTGGGCAGATGCACCTTGCGGTGGGCATCGATCAGATCCCGTTCACCGATCATCCCGACCAGATGACCGTCGCCATCGACCACCGGGAGGCTGTGATGCCCGGAACTCAGGAGCAGCTCGCCCACCTTCTGCACCGAATCATCCGCCAGCACGGTGATGGCCTCGCGCGTCATAATATCTTGGGCCGTTTTCATCAGGATCGTCCTTCCGCCATGGCGTCATATAATGTGTTGAGGATAATGTCTATTTCCGCTGCTGTCACCGACAGCGGCGGAACTATGGTGAGGAGATCGCCGAGAGGACGGCTATAAACGCCCATTTCCCGTGCCCGTCGGCACACCGCGTATTCGACCCGATCGGCGTAGGGATAAGGCGCATTCGTCCTGGGATCGCGCAAGGCGATGGCGGCCATCATACCGAACTGGCGGACCTCTCCCGCCCACGACCGGCCGTGAAAGCGTTGCAGACCGACGCGCAACTGGGCGATTTTCCCAGGCAAAGCGGCCAGCACGGCGCCTTCCGCAAAAAGAGTCAGATTCTCCAGCGCTACCGCACAGGCCAGGGGATTGGCGGTGTAGGTATGCCCGTAGTAAAACTGCCGGGTTTCCCCGAAAGGCGCAAGGAAAGCGGCATAAACATGTTCTGCGGCGAGGGTCGCGGCCAGCGGCAAGTAACCACCGCTCAGCCCTTTGCCCAAGGCCAGCAAGTCTGGTTCGACAGACTCCCACTCACAGGAAAAAAGCTTGCCGCTGCGACCAAAGCCGGTTGCGACCTCATCAATGATCAACAAAACCTCATAGGCCCGGCACAGACGTTGCGCACCCGCCAGAATGCCGGGAGGAAAAGGCAATATGCCGGCGGCACCTTGCACCCCCCCCTCCAGGATCAGGGCCGCGATCTCGCCGCCCTGATCCTGGAGCGTGGATTCCAGCGTCGCCAGCCATGCGGTGGTCGCCTGCAGCGGATCTCCCTCGCAGTCTTCCCATTGCAATACATATGGGCTCGGCAAGCGTAAAGTCGGGAACAGGAGATGGCCGTACACCGCATGAAACAAGGGGAAACCGCCCACCGAAACAGCGCCCACGGTGTCACCATGATAGGCATTGTCCAGGGTCAGGAAGAGATGTTTTTCAGGGCGGCCCAGATTACACCAGTATTGAGCCGCCATTTTGATGGCCACTTCGACCGCTTCTGACCCATCCTCCGAAAAAAAACAGTGCTGCAAAGAGGCCGGGGTAATTTCCACCAGTGCCTTGGCGAGGTGTATAGCCGGGGGATTGCTCGCGCCCAGCGCCGTGCTGTGCGCGACTTTACCGATCTGCGCGATCAGGGCGGCGTCCAGTCGGGGGTGGCGATGACCATGGATATTGCACCACAGGCTGGCAATGGCGTCCAGACAGCGATGGCCTTCCGTATCGTACACGTAATTGCCTTCGGCCCGTTCGATGATCCATGGATCATCGTCTCCATAACACTGCATCTGAGTGAAGGGATGCCAGAAATAACGGCGATCCCATTCCCGCAATTCTTCAGTTTCCGTCATTGTTTTGCGCTAACTCCTGTAGTACGCGAGGCACTGCCGCCAGGATATCTCTGGCCAGCAGGCTGGCTTCGCCCATCTGCGCGGCAGCGAGGTCACCCGCGCGGGCGTGCAGGCACACGCCAAGGGATAAGGCCTTGTCCGCTTCCAAATCCTGGGCGAGCAGACCCGCGAGTATACCGGTAAGGACATCCCCGCTGCCGCCCGTCGCCATACCGGGATTGCCCAGCGGGCAAAGCCAACGACCACCACCCAGTAACAAACTATGGTGACCCTTGAGCACCCAATACCCGCCATAGCGGGCCTGCAATCGGCAAATGGCCGCGACGCGATCGGCCTGAACGGCGGCGACCGGCACCCCTAGCAGGCGCGCCGCCTCCCCAGGATGGGGGGTAAACAGACGAAGCGCATCGGCGGCCAACAGTTCCGGACCAAAACGCGCGAGAATGTTCAGGGCGTCGGCGTCCCAGACTTGGGGGCAGGACAGTGTACCGATCTCCCGCAAAAGATCATGGGCGGCCAGGCCCTGACCCAGGCCCGGGCCAACGGCCAGGACTGCTTGATCCGGCAAATCTGCGAAACTCGCAGGCCAGTCCCGCCAGGTAGCTTCAGGCAGATATGCCGCCAGATAAGGGATGGCCGAGGGATGACCGACGGCCGTCACCAGTCCGGCGCCCACCCGGTAGGCGGCCACACAGGCCAGCGCCAGTGCTCCACCCATGCCTGGCCCTCCGCCTACCGCGAAAACGTGCCCGAAGCTCCCTTTGTGCGCCTGCGGGTTACGCGCCGGCAGGGTCGGGACTGTCCGCCAGTTCAGGGCAACAAAGGCTTCATTCATGGTCACGCCCTCTCGATATCCTCTTCAGGATATGCGCTGACATGGTGCAGGCTCAAATCGGCACCGGCATACTCCGCCTCGGGGTCCAGACGAATCCCGATGAAGTACTTGATGCCGCCGTAGACGATGCCGCTGCCCGCCAGGGCGACCAGTACGCCCAACGAGGTACCCAGCAACTGGGACCAGAAACTGACCCCACCGGCGCCGCCGAGGAACTGATGTCCAAAAATGCCGACGGCCAGCCCACCCCACACGCCGCAGACGCCGTGCATCGGCCATACGCCAAGCACGTCATCCAGACGCAGGCGGTGCTGCACAAAAGTGAAGAGGTAGACAAAGATAATACCGGCAATAGCGCCGATGGCCAAAGCACCGATGGGTTGCACCACATCGGAACCGGCGCAGA
>NZ_JAAZTY010000013.1 GCF_018854775.1 Acidithiobacillus ferriphilus
AGCGCTCGCTGGTCTGGTTGGCATCGCGCTGGCCGGCGGGGCAGGGGGTGTCCTCAACCAGATCGTCGAACCCGCCCTCGACCAGCACATGCACCGCACCCTCCACCGGCCGCTGGCCGAAGGGCGCGTCAGCCGCACCGGCGCCATCCTGTATGCCGCCGTCCTGATGGGTGCCGCCATCGCCATCCTCGCCTGGGGTACCAACCCGCTGACCCTGGTGCTGACCCTGGTGGGCACCGTCGGCTACGGCGTCGTCTATACCCTCTACCTCAAGCCCAGCACCCCCTGGAACATCGTTTGGGGTGGTCTCGCCGGCGCCTTGCCGCCGCTGATTGGCTGGAGCGCCATCACCGGCAGTCTCGCCGCGCTGCCCTTGGTTCTCGTCCTGCTGGTCTTCGTCTGGACCCCCGCGCACTTCTGGCCACTGGCCATTTGCTGTCGGCAAGACTATGCCAAAGCCTGCATCCCCATGCTCCCGGTGACCCACGGCGTGGATCGCACCCGCAAGGAGATCCTGAACTACGCCATCCTCACCTGGATCGTCAGCCTGGTTCCCGTCTTTCTTACCGGTGACTGGGTGTATGGCGCTATCGCCGCGCTCTCCGGTGCCTGGTTTGTAAGGATGGCCCTGCACCTCAAAGCCCTGCCGGAAGGCCAAGAGATGGACCGCTACGCCCGGCGGATGTTCGCCTACTCCATCTCCTACCTCTTCCTGCTCTTTACGGCCCTGATTCTGGGTAAACTGGTGATGGGTTATGGCTTCTTCTGAGACCCCCCTCGCGGCAAAGGCCGCGCCAAAGGCCCGCCCATGAGCCCGCTCGAAAAGCGGGCCGTGAGTGGTCTGAGTTTCATTTACGTGGCGCGCATGCTCGGTCTTTTTATGCTGATGCCCGTACTGGCGCTGGATAATGAGCAACTCCGCCACAGCACACCACTCCTGCTGGGCCTGGCCATCGGCATCTACGGACTGGCCCAGGCCGCAATGAGTGCTAGCGCGCCAAAGGCGATGCAATAGATACCAAAGGGCCGCAACGCTTTGACTTCATGCCGGTGGAAATAATGCATCAGGAACCAGACTGAGGCCCAGGCGCAGATTCCTGATAACAGACCGGCAAGGAATATGGTGTCCATCAATCCGGAAGGTAGCTGGGCGTGGAGGAGTTTGGGTACCTCCAGCAGCCCTGCTGCCGCAATAATGGGGGTGGCGAGGAGGAAGGAAAATTTTGCGGAATTTTCATAGTCCAATCCTACACCAATACCAGCCACCAACGTCGCACCCGAACGTGAAAATCCGGGAATCAACGCGAGGGATTGGGCGAATCCTATGCCGATAGCCCGTATCCAACTCAGATTGTCCAGTGAATGGCTGGGTTGCCGCGCGCGCAAGCGATCTCCCCAGATGAGCATGATGCCGTTAATCATCAGCGCAACCGCAGCAAAGGTGAAACCACCGAACAGATCTTTGATTTTATGAGCGAGGGCAAGACCTAGTAAACCGGCAGGTATGGAGGCGATGAAGAGGATCCATAACAGCCGTGACTGGGGATTGCTGGAATGTCCACGTGCGCGAATGAAACCACCCAGCAGCGCCGCCCAGTCGCGCCAGAAGAACAAGAGCAATGCCGTGGCTGTGGCGAGGTGGAGCACGACCACAAAGGGCAGAAACCACTCAGCATCCCGGTTGATGGGCCAGTGGAGAAGTGCCGGTACCAGGATGACGTGACCTAGACTGGAGATGGGAAATAGTTCCGTAACACCTTGCAGCACGGCCAGGAAAAGTAAGTAGATATGTTGTGTCAATCTTTTTCCTTCTACACGTACTATACGTAGCGTACGGCGAGAATGGTGTACTCCCGCGTTCCACCGGGAGCGCGCACTTCAACCGGGTCGCCTTGGTGCTTGCCGATAAGCGCACGCGCAATGGGGGAGCTAATGGATATCTTATTTTCCTTGAGGTCGGCCTCGGCATCACCCACGATCTGGTAGGTCACCTCGTTGCCTTCCGCATCCTCTAGATCCACGGTGGCTGCAAAAACAATTTTTCCTCCGGTATTCAATGCCTTGGGATCAATGACCTGGGCGCGGGCCAGATGGTCTTCCACCTCACGAATACGTCCCTCGATAAACGCTTGCTGTTCTTTGGCGGCGTCATATTCGGCATTTTCCGAGAGATCACCCTTGGCGCGCGCCTCGGCGATTGCTTCAATAACGGTGGGCCGCTCCACGGATTTGAGGCGATGTAACTCATCGCGCAGACGCTGGGCACCAATAACGGTCATGGGGATTTTGTCGCTCATATCTACCTCGTGCTGGTGTTTGTCTGGTTCAGATCCTGCAACCGGAGGACACTGCGTTCCTCCGTCATCAGAGCGTGAATGGCAGCAGCGCCGGCGATGGCGCCCGCCAGGGTGGTATAGTAGGTCAATCCCATTTGCAGCGCTGCACGACGGATGCTAAAAGAGTCGCGCACCGATTGCCGTTCATCTACGGTGTTGATGATGATCTGCACCTTACCGTTTTTGATCGCATCGACGATGTGGGGACGGCCTTCAGTCACCTTGTTGACCGCGGTGACATCCAAACCTTCCCCATGCAGAAAAGCGGCGGTGCCCTTGGTGGCGATCAGCTTAAAGCCGAGTTCGGACAACGTCCGTGCCGCAGGGATAAGGCCTTTCTTGTCTGCGTCGCGGACACTGAGAAAAACCGTGCCGGAGCGCGGGAAGTGTTCACCGGCACCGATCTGTGCCTTGAGAAAAGCCTCGCCGAAACTGGCACCGATGCCCATCACCTCGCCGGTAGACTTCATTTCTGGCCCCAGCAGTACATCCACGCCGGGGAATTTGATGAAGGGGAAGACGGCTTCCTTAACGCTGAAATGGGGCGGATTGAGAATCTGCGGAATACCCTGTGCCGCTAGTGACTTCCCGGTCATGCAGCGGGAGGCAATTTTGGCCAGGGGCCAGCCGGTGGCCTTGGAGACGAAAGGCACCGTCCGTGAGGCGCGCGGGTTCACCTCCAGCACATAGATGCGCTCTTCCTGAACGGCAAACTGACAGTTCATCAGGCCCACCACACCGAGCGCCAGGGCCAGTTCCACGGTCTGTCGCCGGAGTTCGTCCTGAATGGCTGGGGACAGGGAGTAGGGTGGCAGACAACAGGCGGAGTCGCCGCTGTGCACACCTGCCTGTTCAATGTGCTCCATGATCCCCGCCACGACCACTTGTTGCTGGCTATCGGCGACGGCATCAACGTCCACCTCCAGGGCGTCATTAAGGAAACGATCCAGGAGAATGGGCTGATCATTGGAGATACGCACAGCCTCTATCATATAACGTTCGAGATCATCTTCGTCGTAGACGATACGCATCGCGCGACCGCCCAGTACATAAGAAGGACGCACTACCAGCGGATAGCCCAATGCGCGGGCTTTGCTCAGGGCCTCCGGGGCGCTCCGCGCAATGGCGTTTTCCGGCTGCCGCAGATTAAGACGCTGCAAAAGTTGCTGGAAGCGTTCGCGGTCTTCAGCCAGATCAATGGAATCCGGGGTGGTGCCGACGATAGGTACACCGGCAGCTTCCAGATCATTGGCGAGCTTCAGTGGCGTTTGACCACCAAACTGGACGATCACGCCCTGGGGCTTTTCGACAGCGACGATTTCGAGGACATCTTCCAGAGTGAGCGACTCGAAATACAGGCGGTCGGAGGTGTCATAGTCGGTGGACACAGTCTCCGGATTGCAGTTGACCATGATGGTCTCAAAGCCGTCTTCATGCAGGGCCATGGCCGCATGCACGCAACAATAGTCAAACTCGATACCCTGCCCGATTCGATTTGGGCCACCTCCCAGAATCATGATCTTGGGCTTGTTACTGGGCTCTGCCTCACATTCCATCTCATAGGTGGAATAGAGGTATGGTGTGGGTGAACGGAATTCGGCGGCGCAGGTGTCCACCCGCTTGTAGACGGGGCGGATACCCAGCTTCTGGCGATGCTCCCGCAGGAGTTGCTCGCGGCAGCCCAGCAGGCGGGCGAGGCGACGGTCCGAGAAGCCCATGCCTTTGAGGATGCGGAGCCGAGTGTTATCGAGACTCGCCAGAGGGAGGCCGCGCAAATTCTCTTCCGTCTGGACGATCTCGAAAATCTGTTCCAGGAACCAGGGGTCAATGTGGGTGATACGCTGCAGGCTTTCCTGATCCCACCCACGCCGTATGGCATCCGCCAGATACCAGAGGCGATCGGCGCCGGGGACCCTTAACTCTTGCTCCAGCTTTTGCTGGGTGTCTGGATCATTCCCGATGAGTTTCTCATCAAGACCATCCACGCCTGTCTCCAGACCGCGCAGCGCCTTTTGCAGCGATTCCTGGAAGCTGCGGCCAATGGCCATCACCTCACCTACCGACTTCATCTGAGTGGTCAGATGGGCATCGGCCTCCGGAAATTTCTCGAAGGCGAAGCGGGGGATTTTGGTGACCACATAATCGATGGTCGGTTCGAAGCTCGCCGGTGTCGCCTGGGTGATGTCATTGCGCAACTCGTCTAGGGTATAACCCAGCGCGAGTTTGGCAGCAATTTTGGCAATAGGAAATCCGGTGGCCTTGGAGGCCAGCGCCGATGACCGCGACACCCGTGGATTCATCTCAATGACGATCAGTCGCCCGTCTTCGGGGTTGACAGCAAACTGTACATTAGAACCGCCAGTATCTACGCCGATACGGCGCAGGACAGCGATAGCGGCGTCGCGCATGCGTTGATATTCACGATCAGTGAGGGTCTGGGCGGGGGCTACGGTGATGGAGTCCCCGGTATGAATACCCATGGGATCGAGATTCTCGATCGAGCAGACAATGATGCAGTTATCCGCCCGGTCGCGCACCACTTCCATCTCAAACTCTTTCCAGCCGATAATGGATTCTTCGATGAGAATTTCGTGGGTAGGGCTGGTCTCCAGGCCACGTGCAGCTATTTCCTCAAACTCCTCGCGGTTATAGGCAATGCCGCCGCCGGTGCCACCCAAGGTGAAGGAGGGCCGGATGATGACCGGGTAACCGATATCTTCGGCGATCCGCCGTGCGCCTTCCATGTCATGACCGAAAGCTGAACAAGCCACCTCCAGGCCGATCTCTTCCATAGCCTTTTTGAACAGGCCACGATCTTCTGCTTCCCGGATGGCCTCGACCGAGGCGCCGATGAGACGGACGCCATACTGCTTCAGTATCCCCTCCCGGTGCAGATCCAGGGCGCAGTTGAGCGCCGTTTGACCGCCCATGGTGGGGAGGATGGCGTCGGGGCGTTCCATGGCGATGATGCGCGCCACGGTTTGCCACTCGATGGGTTCGATGTAGGTGGCGTCCGCCGTCTGTGCATCGGTCATGATGGTGGCGGGATTGGAGTTGACCAGAATGACGCGGCAACCTTCTTCCCGCAGCGCCTTGCAGGCCTGGACACCGGAATAGTCGAATTCGCAGGCCTGCCCGATGATGATGGGGCCAGCGCCAATGAGGAGGACGCTTTTGATATCCTGATACTTAGGCATGCTGACGGCCTCCGTGCTGGTTCATGGCGTGAACGAAGTCGTCAAAAATCACACTGGCGTCATGGGGGCCGGGCCCGGCCTCTGGGTGCCCCTGAAAAGAAAAGACGGGTAGGTCCCGATGTGCCATACCCTGTAAACTACCGTCAAACAGAGAGATGTGTGTCGCAATCAGGCAATCAGGCAAGGTATCCCCATCCACCGCAAAACCATGGTTCTGGCTGGTGATCAGTACCCGGCCGCTACGCAGATCCTTGACTGGATGGTTAGCCCCATGGTGCCCAAATTTCATCTTGTTGGTTCTGGCGCCCAGGGCCAGTCCCAGTAACTGATGTCCCAGGCAGAGCCCGAAGGTGGGAATGCCTGTGGCGATGATCTGACACATGGCCTCTTTGGCATAGTCGAGGGCTGCAGGATCGCCGGGGCCGTTGGAGAAGAGTACACCATCCGGGAGCAGGTCAATGACCTCGGCAGCCGCAGTGCGGGCTGGCACGACGGTTACCCGGCAGGCACGATCGGCCAGCAGTCGCAGGATATGCCGTTTAGTGCCAAAGTCGTAAACCACCACATGGCGCTGTGACCGGGTGACGGGTTGTGCGTGGTAGCCCTGATCGGGAGCGCCGCTGGCGAGATTCCAGATGCCTGTCTCCCGGCAACTCACATCCTGTACCAGATCCCGACCAAGGAGGCCGGGGAAGGTACGCGCCGCAGCAAGGGCGTCGTCATCGTTGACCGCTTCTCCGACGAGGACGGCAGCATTCTGAGCGCCGCCATCCCGCAACCTGCGGGTCAGGGCGCGGGTGTCGATCTCGGCAATGCCGGGGGTCTGGTGTGCTTGCAAGAAAGCATGCAGACTTTGAGTGCTGCGCCAACTACTGGGGGTGCGCGGCAGGTTGCGTACGACCAGAGCAGAGCAATGTATCCGGGCGCCTTCCATGTCCTCCGGATTGACGCCCGTATTGCCAATATGCGGATAAGTGAGCGTAACGATCTGCCCCCGATATGAGGGATCAGAAAGGATTTCCTGGTAACCACTCATGGCGGTGTTAAAGCAAAGCTCTCCCACTGCCAAGCCAATGGCACCAAAGCCTTTACCGCGATAGATGCTGCCGTCTGCCAATGCCAGGACCGCCTGCACGCCCCACCTCGCCAACATTAAAGAGGATGCAAAAAAAGGGAGGGGGTCCCCTCCCACGTAGATATCGTCTATTCTAAGGACCTGAAAGGAAGTGGTCAACGCACTATTGCTAGGCTGCACGGTGTAACGGTCATCTCATGTGGGCGTTTTAAGGACATTGGTAGAGATAAGCTTTTGAGCGGCCATGTTCTAATGATAGGCTGGAACGTTGTTTTATGATTTGCGGAAGGAGTGTTTCATGCGTTGGATGCGATGGTCTGTGCTTACTGCGGGTGGCGTGTTGGTGTTGACAGCGTGTGCAACGACTACGACCAATGGCATGGCGCCACAGCCGCAAGGTGCCGCGAGTAGCCACCCGACACTTGCCGTTGCCCCACTGCCATCCGCTCCTGCCGCCCGATCGCCGTTGGGACACAGAACGCCCGTTGTCTTGCCGCAAGTGGCACCTTCAGTGGCCTCACCGTCGGTTACTTACTCGTCTACTGTCGCACCATCGACGCCTCTCGCCGCTATGCCGTCCATTCCCTCCACCTCGATTATTCCAGCCGTGCCCTCTGTGGCACAGACGCTGGGCAGCGCCAAGGCCTCCTTTTCTGATGAATGGCAGACGGATATGACCAAAGCGCGCCAGGATAGTGCCCGCTGTGCGGCGACGTCATCTGCGCTACAGGCGGCATGCTGGCAAGGTGTCTCCAACTGGGCGCGGAAGCGAGCGGTGTACTATCAAGCTCTGAGCACTCAGTCAACGGGCGCTCAGGCTCAACAGATGCAATCTGCCGCGAAATTTTTTGGAGTGACTGGCGAATGGGCCAGCGCTTGCGGCGCCCTGACTTCACGGCAATGCGCGGAATCGCCACTGATCGGCAAGATGCAGCAATGGAAGGCGTCTGTCGGGATCCCTGGAGCAACGACACCCAAACCCTAGAGTGGGAGGGCTGTCGTGTCCGCAGAAAATGAGTTCCCATTAAATATTTATGTGCCTGCCATAAATGGCGGGCACTGATTCGAGGCGCTGCCACAAGTGGCAGTGCTCAAGTTTGAGAATGTCATTTATCAGCCAATCAGAATTATAAACATATTAATTTAATCAAATTGTTATATAATAAAAATTAATATATAATATAATTATAATATATTAATTTAATTATGGATCGACCATTGCATAGCTTGCGTATTAACAGCACAAGCAGGTGTGATTATCTATGTTATTTAGGCAGTGTGCCGCTAAGAAGAAATTGCTTTCGTATGTTCTGGGAGATCCCATCACCAGGCAGGGAGTGATTATTGACCCCACGGCAGACCTCATCACACAGGCACTGTCATTTTTGGCAGAACGAAAAATTGCGTTGCAATATGTTCTGCTAACTCACTTTCCCGACCCCACTCTCGAGGATGCGTTGAACCAGCTTAGGTCCTTCGGTCCGCGAGTGGCTGCGCACGAATCGACGGAATACAAAGGTGTCGATGTGCGTTTGCGGGATAACGACATTGTACATTTCGGTGAGGAGACAATCCGGGTTATTCATACGCCAGGGCAAATGCCCTGTGCGATTACCTATTGGTGGGCCGATCGCCTGTTTACCGGTGAAACACTCCTTGCCACAAGGCTTGGCACCTGTGGGCCAGGAGGCAATATTGCCCAGCAATGGCGCAGCATCCGTGAGAAGTTGCTCAGATTTCCCGATGAGTACTTGATTTTTCCTGGTCGTGAATCCCGCAAGCGCCGCGTAGCTTGTGTTGCGGAATTCCGTTTGGCTTTTAGTAAGCAATCTGGTGTCACTGCTCCGGCAGTCCACGAGTACAGTGCACAGGCTCAGTTTGATCATACAGGTCAGTCAGATAAAACAAATAACAGTAGTAGCAGCGAGATGGTGGGAGCGTAGGGAGGCCGGTGGCGAAGGCCCGGATATATTGCACAGTATGTTATTGGAGGTTCAGGTGTTTATAAAGAATAAACGCTACAGAAGGGGGGCACAAATGGTGCTACCACCAGCATTGCTCACGTTGGGGGGCTGTTCTAATAACGGCCTATATCTGTTGAAGCCGGAAGGTTTGATATCGCATACCTTCTATCACTACTTCATTCTTGATGTCGTAATTATGTTGTTGATTATTGTCCCCACAACGTTACTAACCATATGGGCTATGTGGAGATATAGAAAAGGTGGTAAAGGAAGTTATGATCCAGCGTGGAGCCACTCAAATGCCATAGAGGCCATTGTATGGGGTATTCCTTTAGTGACGGTCGGTGTCTTGTCCTACCTGTCAGTAAAGGCCATCTATGATGTCAACCCTTACAACCCAGGTGTTATTGCCAAAGCGCAGAAGGTGGATGGCGGAGATTCCGTGGAAGTTGACGTGATCGCGACAGATTGGCGCTGGTTGTTCATTTATCCACAACAACATATTGCCTCGGTAAACCAGCTGGTGGTTCCGGTAGGGACCCCTGTCAAATTCCGCCTGACGTCCACTTCCGTCGTGAATGATTTCCTTATCCCCCAGTTGGTTGGCATGATCGATGTCATGCCAGGTATGCGTACCAAGCAGGCATTGGTGGCGGACAAGGCAGGTACCTACATAGGCTTTTCTGCCGATTACAGCGGTGCAGGACTGTCATGGATGCACTTCCAAACGAAGGCGGTAAGCGCGGCCCAATTTGCGCAATGGGTGAAAAGTACTCAGCAATCGCCCCAGCATCTCAGCTACGCTGGTTTTAATCGCTTTGCAAAACCTTACATAGCCGTGGGTGGTGATCAGCAAACCTTCGGTAAGGTGCAACCCGGTTTGTTTGATTATGTGATTGGCGAAGTCATGCACGGCAAAGTATGGCGGACACCCATGGCCATGACCGAAAATATGGTCAATTACATGCAAAAACAGCGCGCCGAACAAAAAGCAGGAGATTATTGACATGCTAGTACATTTACAAGGGCCGTGGACTCCGCTGCTGGGTCGTCTCACGCTTCAGCAGATACCTTTTCACGTTCCGATTCTCGTGGTGACTTTTATAGTGGTGGCCATCCTGGCTGCTATGGTACTGGCGGCAACGACGTATTTTGGTAAATGGGGATATCTCTGGCGAGAATGGTTGACAACGGTCGATCACAAAAAAATCGGTGTCATGTATATTTTACTGGGGCTGGTCATGTTGTTGCGAGGCTTCGCTGATGCCTTGATGATTCGCACTCAACAGGCAATGGCCGTGGGCCCCGGTTCACCGGGTGAAATGGGCGCGGTGCATGGATATCTTACGCCATTCCACCTGGGGCAGATTTTCACGGCCCATGGATTGATCATGGTGGTGTTCGCGGCTACCCCCTTGTTGGTGGGGCTCATGAACATCATCGTGCCGCTACAGATTGGCGCCAGAGACATGGCTTACCCATACCTGAATGCCTTGGGGTTATGGTTAACAACGGCGGGCGCCGCGTTGGTCATGATGTCCCTGTTCGTAGGTAACTTTGCCCATGGTGGATGGTATGGGTTTGTGCCCTATTTTGAACTGCCATACAGCCCTGGGGTGGGCGTAGATTACTGGATGTGGACCTTTCAATTGAGCGCCATCGGCACTTCATTGGGCAGTATCAACCTGATTGCTACCATCGTAAAAATGCGTGCTCCGGGCATGACCTGGATGCGTATGCCCATGTTCACGTGGGCGTCCCTCAGCACCAACCTCATCGCGCTCACGTCCTTTCCGGTATTGATGGTTGCGTTGGCTTTGCTCGGATTGGATCGCTATGTGGGCACCCATTTCTATACCGCTGGTATGGGTGGGAACCTGATGCTTTATAATGACCTGTTTTGGGTTTGGGGGCATCCCGAAGTATATTTCCTGATTCTTCCAGCTTTCGGCATCATGTCGGAAATAATTCCCACGTTCTCCGAAAAAACCTTGTTTGGATATGTGACTATGGTGATTGCCTCATTCGCCATCGGCGGCGTGTCCTGGGGTGTCTGGCTGCATCACTTCTTTACTATGGCTGCAGCACCCAGTGTCAATAGTTTTTATAGTGTAACGACCATGTTGGTGGGTATCCCTACCGGTGTCAAAGTATTCAACTGGGTCTTCACGATGTATCGTGGGCGTGTTCGTTATGAGCTACCCATGTTATGGGCATTGCTTGCGCTATTCCTCCTGCTGGTTGGTGGTATGACGGGTATGATGAACGCGTTCGCCAGCAACGATTACATGTGGCACAACGGTTTATTTGTGGTCGCGCACTTTCATATGATGGTCTTGGTGATTGCGGCGAGTATTTTTGGTGCCGTTGAGTATTGGTTCCCCAAAGTGTTTGGCTTCAAACTCGAACAGAAATGGGGTAAATGGTTCTTCTGGTTTATGATCATTGGAACCGGCTGGACCTTTGTTCCCATGTTTTTTCTCGGCTTTGCTGGTATGACCCGCCGCCTGGACTATATTCCCTATACGCAATGGTCACCATATCTTCATATCATGCTGGTTGGCATGGTGTTCTACGTGGTTGCCGTACTGTTCTTCGTGGCCCATCTGTATGTCAGTCTTCGGGACCGCGTAAAAAATCGCGTGGGTGCCGATGCCTGGGGCACTGGCCGGAGCTTGGAATGGATGACGCATTCTCCCGTTCCAGCTTATAACTATGCCTTTATTCCGCACGTTAATGTATTGGATGAGTGGGCATGGCGCAAGGAAAACGGACTGACGGAACTGCATCCAGGTGATTATGAGGGTATTCATATGCCAAAGAATACAGGCGTTCCGCTATTCCTCGGCATGCTCTTCATGGGCCTGGGTTTCGCCCTCATCTGGCGGATCTGGTGGCTGGCGTTGTTGTGTGTCGCACTCATTGTGGCACTCATCATCATTCGGTCTTTTGATCGTGATACCGATATGACGATCCCTGCACACACGGTGGAGCAGGTAGAAAGTGGTGCTCGCGATGAAACGTCCGTAGCTATGCCGACTGCCGGGGTACGGGGAGGCACGGTGATTGCCCACTCCATTCTTCAGTCTGGAACGAGTGGCATCAGCGGTAGCACAACCTCCACAAGTCCTTCGTTGGCCCCAATGGATCGTTAACGGGCTTATCCCGACCCTTAATTAATTGGGTAGGGAAGCCCGCTTTCGAGCATATCTGAAAAAGGAGTTATTCAATGAGTGCATCTGCAGCACAAAAAGTCGATCCGGCCCACGCCACACTTTGGGCGCGACACTATGCCGGCCATGACATGATCGGTACCCGGACCTTTGGATTCTGGCTCTATATGTTGACTGACGCCATGGTCTATGCGGCATTGTTCGCAACACTGGGTGTGTTGAGTCATGTGGTTAATCTGGCGGGGGGACCATCGTCCTCTGCATTTATTAACCCAGTCTATGCGTATGGGCAAACCATTACCTTGTTTCTCAGCGTATTGATTTATGGATATTCGATGGTTGCGCTAAAAAATGGAAATCGCGGCGGGGTGATTGGCGGCATGTTTGTCGCCATGCTGCTGGGCGTGGTTTATTTGGTGATTTCAGGCATAGACATTGGCAACATGTTTGCGCATGGCATATTTCCACAGGTGAGTGGATTTTTATCTATATTTTTCACAATTATAATCTATCACGCGCTGCATATTATCGTTGGTGTGGTATGGATGTTGGTCATGATGATTCAGGTCGCGCGGGAGGGTTTTAGTGCCAACGTGGTTTATCGTCTGATTAATCTTCGACTGTTCTGGCATTTTCAGGCAGTTATTTGGGTGTTTGTATTCGCCTTTGTGTATTTGCAGGGGATAGTGGCATGACAGAACATATGCAAGATCCGTTAAATCATCCGGAGGTGCAGTTGGCCAATGGCCGCGCATATCTGGCGAGTTTTATTATTTCCATGTTGCTGATGACGGTAGGTCTTTGGTTGGCTGTGACGCACATCACGACACCTTTAGGGACGGTCCTGATGATATCTTTCCTTGCTGGTGTGGCGGTAATTATTCAGGGCTACTTTATTTTGCATATGGATATATCCCATGCGCAGGTGTGGCATACCGTGGCGATGGTGCTTTTTCTGCCGTTATTTGTCGTTACCATCGGATTGACCGCGTGGATGTTCCATGGGTTGTATCAACGTACCATGATTATGCCTCCGGCAGCGTCCAGTATGGCCCATATGTCTCCCATGTCCCATTAGTTGGCCAGCAAAGTATGCGGCGATGGTGGCTATGACCGAAAAACAGCCGTTTTAGCAGATGTCGTAAAATCCCCAATGTGATAGAAGGGGAGATGACGCCGATAGTACAGGTGATTGGCTGGTTGATCACCTGTCTCTTTCAGCAACGGCAAGGGGCGCATTGCTGCCACGGCATCGTTGGTGCTGGAAGGTGGCAAATGGGGACAGCACATGACCGACGAAGGACTTGTGCCATCAGTATGCAGAAAATCGGTGTGATTCCCACCGTTATTGATGCTGTTCTAAATCACAAGGTGAACAGGGGGTGCGCAGACTATCAGCGTTACAGCTACGACAAGGAGATGGCCGATGCTTTCTATTAATAAAACGTCTGGTGGGGTTGCGGCAGGGCAGTACTGCAGAGCGGGTCATATGGTTCTTTTCATAATCCCATAAAGCGCCTATAATTGGAATAGTAAGCTCAAAGGATGCATCGTAAACGTGTGGAATATGAACAGGAAGATGATGGTCAGTGGGTAGCAAGGATGCCGGAAATGTCCGGCGTTGTGTGCGCTATGCAATGTCCAGAATTGGCGGACTCGGCGGCGACCACGGGGCCGGCAACATCAGGGATTCTGGTCCCGTGGGCCAAGACCTCATGAAACACAATAACGCACAAGGTTTGCGTGGCGTCCGACCTGATTATGGCTCAATATGACGATGGATAGATAAAATGAAGAATATACCCTCCCCGAGGAATATGAAAAGAATAATTAAGTATGTTTTTTTGATGGGTTATTTTATTGCCTGCTCGTCGCCGGCGCTAGCTTCTGACAAATGGCAAGAACTTTGGGTACGACTGAAGCATGCAACTTATATTCAAATGGGTTCAGGGAAAACGGTAATTTATGACTTTTTCGATCCTAACTGTATATATTGCGCAAAAGCATTCCAACTGGAACGTCCATTCGTCGATAAAGGCCAACTCACCGTTCGCTACGTGCCGGTAGGTTTCCTCACCGACTCCAGCTTCGGTAAGGCCGCCGCCATTCTTCAGGCACAAAATCCACAAGAATCCATGAAAAATAACTATATGGAGCTACTTAGAACTGGACATGCGGCGATCTCATCCGTCACCGCCACGGAAGCCACTCATTCCGCGTTACGGCAGAATGAGCGGATTTTCATAAGTACTGGTGCCACCACCTTACCAGAGTTGGTTTATAGACTTCCTGATGGACAGGTGGAGGCCTTTCGTGGCGAACTGTCGAAGGCGCAACTTGATCTTCTAACTTCGGGACACAGGCTAGACAATTAGAGGCCAGCCAATCATCTCAGAACTGGTATGTCACGCCCGCATTCGCCATAAAATGCGCGACCTGCTGATAGCCATTGGCGTAACGATAAATCGGCAAATAAACCGAGGTATTCAGTAACCATTTGCTGCTCAGGTTGACCTGCACACCCGGGGTGATATATAGGTTTGAGTAACCACTATTCATATTACCATATGCAGCATCACCACCACCTTGGTCATGGCCTCGCCACTGGTAGTTCAACTGCAGGGTAGGAATTAAATGGGTGCTGGCCTCTATCCCGTCGTAATGCGCCCCCACGGCGAGATTCACACTGTCCCCCGGACGATACCCCTGGTAACTATCGAGTGCGTGACGCCACATGACTTGCGTGAACCATCCCCAGTCGGACTCATTCCCCATCTTATACCCACCAAGAAGCAAGTCGTTCGTACCTGTTCCTGGCTGGGTGTCCCGATCCATGATGGGGCCCCCTTGATAATAATTACCGGCATTGGTCGGCCCTGTAGGCAGTTTCAAACCAAAGGTTATACCGCTGGACATATCGCTTGAGAAGCCAGTGTACATGCCCATTATACGGATATCCGAAAGAACCGTGGCGTTAGAGGTAAGTATTTGTGGCGAAACACCCTGGCTCGCATCGGTAAGCCCGACAGTACCATTACTGTCGGTGACGAAGTGCCTATTCCAGTATGGGATCATCGCCGTGATCCCCCACTGATGATTGAACATGTGCTGAATATTTAAATTAAAGAAATTTGTCTCTATTTGCTTGTCCGGGTTTAAACTCCTCGACACGATACCACTACCATGCTGGGTTTCATTCTGGTTCATATAATCGTACTGAAGAGATATCCTGGTTTTGTAGAAGGTGCTGGGAAGACCAGGTAAACCCAGGTTGAAAACACCACAACCACAAGCGCAAGCTGACGCCATGTTTGGAATCATGGCGATGGTAATCGCGGTCACCGTAGTCGACAAAAAACGTAACGTTGCAATCTTATGTAGATTATATAGATTGGCCATACCTGTTTCCTCCTGTTTTGATGCCATGTAAGCCATCTGCATATTACACGCTGCGCAGCCCGTGTTAACTGCGGCAAATTGTCGCACCGTTAATCGGCCTCGGTGGGTACGGTAACGCCTGCATTCCAGGATTTGTTATCTGGTGGTGCTGCTCTATATGATCGGCAGACGGAAGGACCACAACGCCAAGCGCGATATTGGCGCGGAGCTTCTGGAGTCTGTCCGGCAGATGAAGGCCGGGAGGAACGGTGCTATCCACAAGATCGACGTGCCGCAGATAGTGCAGGCCCGAATCAGCGCAGGATTGTCACAGTCACAGTTTGCGACGTTGATGGGCGTGTCTGTTCGTACCCTGCAGGATTGGGAACAGGGGCGACGCAATCCTTCCGGCGCGGCGATGACGCTACTCCGCATCGCAGCCAGGCACCCGGACGTGATCCGGGAAGTACAGATGGCATAACGACTGGCGCACGCATCCAAGGACAAAACCGAGGCCGCATACTTCCGGTCAAATCTTCTGGAGAAACGGCGTGCCCTGATGGATACATGGGCGGCGTCAGCAAGAGTATCCGCAGCAACACGAAATTGCTTTCTTACTTGATCAGGCAAGAGCGCGAAGAATTGGAAGCGATACTCTTGGCGACCCCGGAACCGATGACGATCATCTACCAGATCGTGCGTCCTGACGGGAGCACCCAAGGCTATCTGCTGCACACGCCAGAGGGCTATGTGGAAATGGCACCAGATGACCGCTGCTGGAAGGCCACCCTCATTTCTACCACCGAGTCGAGTATCTCTAAGTCACCAAATCATCTCCCATGACATGGGAAATACGGTGGCACTCTCTGCCCATACGATGGATCTCCCAAGCTCACGGTATTCCAGCGCATAGCAGCATCCGGCCATTGATGTGAGAAGTTGTCTAATTGCTGTGCCGTTGCAAGTCAGGCTAGTTTTGGCAACCAGACCATCGTATCTGACATCAACCAATGCGCCATGCGCATGCGAAACTGCGGGTTCTTCGTCAATGCCACCATACCTAAGTCCATGCTCAACTGCGAAGAATCCATTGGTTTTATCACGGTGCGTTTTCGCAGGACGAAAACCGCAATACATCATACGCTTGGCGTTTTCTATTGTTGTACCATGATATAAACGAGTCTCTGTATATAAACGATAAACATTATATATCGCATAATGAATGTGTTCCTTCGTATTGTATGGTGTAGATTCCATCTCCAAAATATGTGGCGCACCTAAGTCGGTAGCCCGGCACCCTTTTTTATCGCACTGATTTTTCACATCATAACGACTGGAAAAGCATTTTTTGAAATACGATATATACCCATTCCTTCTCGTGTCACAGAGTCAATACAATGTGTGTTCAGCATATCCATGCGTCTGATAACCGAATCGTCATGACCATAACCGCTGCCATTGTTGCTTGGCACAGGTACAGTTGCAAACAATTCTCCGCAGGATTCGCATCGCTTTGGCCATGATGTTGTCACCCCTTGTACAAACATGCATTTGGGGCACATCGAACGTAGTTCCACACCATACAGATCGTTTGATCCATTAATAATTTCTGGCCAAGCCATTCATTCTTCCTTTGTGCGATCTTTTGGCCCATTATACAGAAAAATGATTGCTGTTCAGGCGCCTAAAAATAAAAAATCTGGTCAAATATGGGGCTGCGTGGGCAATCCAGACTCGATCGAATCCAATCTTCCGCAAAGTGCTGTATAATGAGGTTTCCGCACCCACCAACTGGCCATGCGCATGCCCGATAACTCCATAGCGGCAGCCGTGTCGCGTTCCATACAATCTTTTCTCCTCCTGGCCCCGGGAGAATGGCGAGATCTTTTTTCCAGCCGCCACCACCCTCGCCTTTTCCAGCGCGAACGGGCGCGTTTCATCCTCTCCCGTGTCCGTATCATTGCCGCCCTGCTGGCTATTCTCGCTCCATTCCGGATCGTTGCGGATGCGCTGCTGCTCCCGCATCCTCTGTTCATCCTTCTCGATAGCGGACGAATCTTCGTGGCCGTGGCGTTTGCCATACTGGCGTTCTTTTGCCGGTGCAGTCCGACACAGCGACACGCTCGATTGGCGATGGTCATACTCTTTCTGATTCCCGCACTCTTCTTTCTCTTTGCACACGTGTTACTTGCTCATGCCCGGCTTAATGGCGCGGCGGAATACTTCGACAAGTATACGTACCTACCCTTTATACTCATGGCGAGTATCGGGGTGTTCCCCATGGTTCTGTTGGAAAACCTGGCTTTCACTCTTTCTCTCCTTACGGTTTTTGCACTGCCCTTATGGCTGCGGCAGGACCCTCAAATTCTACCAGAGCTCATTGACCTGATGCTGGTGGCCAGTGTTGCCACCCTGGCCACCATGAGCCAGCTTCAGGGCATGAAAAGACTCTTCGTGCAATCCTCTACGGATCCCCTGACCGGGTTGTTTAACCGACGTGCCGGCGAAGATCTGTTGACCCTGCTGTTTGCCCAGGCGGAACGCCATCCCCACGCGCTTTCTGTCGTTTTGCTGGATGTGGATAACTTCAAGGGAGTTAATGACAATTGGGGTCACGAAGCAGGGGATCGGGTACTTCAGGACGTGGCACAACTGCTGCAATCCGGAGTACGGACGGGCGATGCCGTGATACGGTGGGGCGGTGAAGAGTTTGTGATAGTGATGCCCTATGCGAATTCCGGACAGGCCCAGGCGCGCCTGCAGGTCATCCTTGACGGACGCGCCGTGCAGAAGCCGGACGGGCAACCCATAAGGATGAGCGGGGGCATTGCCGAATTACAAGCCGAAAGTGGCAAAAACTGGAGCGACTTGGTCAAGCTGGCCGACAACCGTATGTACCAGGTTAAACTCAATGGAAAGGGCCGAATCGTCACGGAATAGTGATCTGGTGCCCCCTTGGCTCGCAACGGTACGGGGCGCGCCACCTGTCGCAAAAAACGGGGCCTTGCGGCCTGCAAGGGCTGGTGTTGAGGATGCTCACTTCCATGATATCCGCGCCAAATCGCTCACTGATGCGAATAGAGCTGCTGGGCGTGACTACGCGCAAGCGCTTGCGGGCCATGCTGACGGATCGATGACAGAGGTCTATGTGCGCGCCAGAGACACGCAGACCGTCAAGCCCCTCGACGGAGTTGTAGAAAAGGCCACCTCAAAGAAATAGCCTAACCTATTGATTGTATGGTCGGGGCGATAGGATTCGAACCTACGACATCCTGCTCCCAAAGCAGGCGCGCTACCAAGCTGCGCTACGCCCCGTCGCCGCAGAGAATAGCCGCTTGCCCAGCCGCGGTCAATCTAAACGAGAAAGACGACGCCGCAAACGGTCCAATTCCCCGCGTGCGAGACCAATGCCATCATTCAGGCGCTGGCGCTCTTTGTCACTGAGTTCTTTGCCTTTCTGGACCAGCTCTTCGCTATAGATGGCGATGGTGTCGAGCAGTTCCTCAACCCGTTCATTCATCCGCTCGCGAGAAGCCACGACGCGATCCCAGGCTCGGTTAGCCTGATGCCGTAATTGTTCACGGGTACGGTCGCCCGTTTGCGGTGCAAAAAGCAGGGCAGTAACCGCACCGGCTACGGCACCGGCTACCAAAGCGATACCGAGGGCGCTATACCCAATACCATTATCATTTTCATAATCTATCATGATCAAACTCCTTTATCAGGTGATGACGGTGGGGGTCTTGCGATTCGTAAGACTTTCTATCCGGGTAAGATCGCGGCCAAGTCGGATCAGGTCACGCAGGGCACGTTGCGGGTCCTGTTGCTGACGCTGCGTATCCTTCTCCAGATATTCGTGATAAATGCGCAAAGTGGCGCCTTCGGTTCCTGTACCCGATAGCCGGAATATCAGTCGGGCACCATCGGCAAAGAGCAGGCGCAGACCTTGATGGGTGCTGGTGCTGCCGTCGATAGGGTCGGTATAGGTAAAATCATCGGCCGTAATGATGCTGCGTCCTGCCAGACTTTGGCCGGGGAGTACCGGCAATTGGGCGATAATAGTCTGTATGATTTGCTCGCCAATTTCTGCCGGGAGTTCTTCGTAATCATGGCGGGTATAGTAATGACGGCCAAAGCGCCGCCAATGCTGAGTGACGATGTCGGCCACGGATTGCCCCGTATGCGCGATTACCGAAAGCCAGGTCAGCACTGCCCAGAGTCCGTCCTTTTCACGGATATGGTCCGATCCGGTGCCGAAACTCTCCTCACCACAAAAGGTGATTTTGCCTGCATCCAGCAGGTTCCCGAAGAATTTCCAGCCGGTAGGCGTCTCATAGTGGGCAATGCCCAGTGCCTCGGCAACCACGTCTGCTGCCTGGCTCGTGGGCATGGAGCGGGCGACGCCTTTTAGTCCCTGCCGGTATGCAGGGATGGCCGTGGCATGGGCCGCAAGTACCGCCAGCGAGTCACTAGGAGTCACAAAAAATTGACGTCCGAGAATCATGTTGCGATCGCCGTCGCCATCGGAAGCCGCCCCAAAGTCGGGCGCATCTTCTGCGAACAGGTGGTCCGCCAGAGGCTTGGCATATACCAGATTGGGGTCGGGGTGACCGCCCCCGAAATCCGTCAGCGGAACGCCGTTAACCACCGTACCGGCAGGCGCACCCAGACGCTCTTCAAAAATCTCGTGAGCGTAGGGGCCGGTGATAGCGTGCAGGGCATCAAAACGCATCCGAAATGGTCCCTGCAAGAGTCGCCTCAGCGCAGCAAAATCAAAAATGCGGGCCATCAGTTCTACATACTCCGCCACCGGGTCGCAGATTTCTACGCGCATGTCGCCCAGCAAAAATTCCCCATCCTGATCGATATCTACATCTGCACTGTCTAATGTCTGGTAACTTTGGATGGCCTTGCTGGCAGCCCAGATGGCGTCAGTGATTTTTTCTGACGCAGGTCCACCGTTGGCCGTGTTGTACTTGATGCCAAAATCGTGATCGGGACCACCGGCATTATGGGAAGCGCTGAGGATAATGCCGCCGTGGGCATGCCGCGCGCGGATGACGGTCGAGACGGCGGGTGTGGAGAAGAGCCCCCCCCGTCCAACAATGACTTTGCCCCAGCCATTCGCCGCCGCCATCCGGAGGATGGTCTGTATGGCTTCGCGGTTATAAAAACGTCCGTCGCCGCCAAGAACCAGAGTTTGTCCGGCGCGATCGGGAATAGCGCTGAAAACGGATTGAACGAAATTTTCGAGATAATGCGGTTGCTGAAAAACTTTGACCTTTTTACGTAGCCCGGATGTGCCTGGGCGTTGATCGGCGAAAGGCCGGGTCGCAATCTGCAATACCGCCATGGTATACCTCAGTGGTCGAGTGGAACGTCAATAATAGTGGTTTCCCGACTGGCATCGGTACGAATCCAGACCGTATACCCGCTTACCTGCCAGGTACTGACAACCACCCCGCCGTCGCGAATGGCCTTTTCACTGGCTGTAATGAGGTCTTCTTCCATAGCCTCATCCCACTCGCCCAGGACATGGTGACGGAGCAATTCCTGCGGATCAATTTCTCCGGATTCGAAGATGGCCTGCGCGTCGGGGGATGCAAGGATGGTTCCAGGATGAAATCGCATTTTATTCTCCTATGGACTTCAGATTATAGCAGGAAATAGCTGTTCACAAGGCAAAGCCTTGCGTGTGCAAAAAATCGCGACTGGGCGCTGCACACTGGTTCATCAGGTGAATACGGTGCGGATTGTGGCGCACGCGGCGTGCCCAGAGCCGCGGATTGCTCAACCCGGCCGCTGCATAGACCTGTTCGCCGGGAAAGAAACTGGTCCGCAAAAACTGGCGAAACACCTCGCGTAGAACGGGGCTGATGAACCGTTTTTTTGCGCGCCCCATGGCCTGACTGCGCATCTGAATGGTGGTACGGGCAAAAGCCATGTGACGCGCTTCTTCGCGCATATGGATGTGGGTGATGGCCAGTACCGCCGCAGGCAGTTCCTTGTGTGCGAAGATCAGCCGATTCATGCGGTCCGGTACATCCTCACCGACCAGAATAGTTGTCCAGAAAGCTGCGGAGCCTTCGGGCGCATAACGGGCGAAAAGACGGGCCAAGGGCGGGCGCTCGCTCAAAGGGGTCATAAATGGGAGTTGCGCACGTTGCTGTAATTCCAGAAACATGAGGCTGTGCCCCACTTCTTCCCGCAGTTCATGAAGCTGATAATGGTAGCTGACCGGATCGCGGTACAGCTCTTGTAGCGAGTTGGCGCCCAGGCGTTGGATAAACAAGGCTTCCAGCCATAGGCCCAGTTCGCAGAAAGAGACAAATTCGACCTGGGAAAGACGGATGCGTTCGTCCTGACTCAGTTGTACGTATTCAGGCAATCCATAGATCGATAGCAGTTCTTCGGGGAGCCAGGCTGTTTCTGCATCGAGGCTTTTCCACGGGACGGCCTGGACAGGGTCCCGGTAGTTACCGCTGTGCTCGTTGAGCCGATTGACCAGCGCGTCGTGATGACGCTGGACCTGGGCGCGCGCGGGGATACGTTGAGCGAAGTTCATAGGCTATTCTGCCACGGACGCTCAGCCGCTCCAAGGGTGCATTGGCTGCTGCCCACCCACATCGCGTAACCGGGTAATAGCGCTGTACACGTTATAACGAGGGTGCCACCTCAATGTCTGTTGGGCGTGGCTGATGTCGACAATCAGCGGATTTTCCAGGACCCGTAGCCAGCCGGGATCGCCGAGGCCGGTACTAAAAGGGCGTAGCCAGTTATGTACACGGTGCATTTGGGTGGGGGAGAGCGGAAGCTGCCAGCGGCGAGGAATGCTTGACCAGGGGATGGGATCGGGTGCTGCGATATTGAATACCCCGCCCCGGCCATAGTCCAGTGCCGCCAGCAGGGCGGTAACCGTATCCTCTTCGTGAAGGCATTGAATGGGCAGGTCCGGATCACGCAGTCGCAGTCCGTAAGGGCTTGTCGCAATACCGTTTACCAATGCCTGCCCACGAGGACCGATAATAGCGTGCAAACGTAGGCGCGCGATGGCGGTTTGACTCTGCGTGATCGTGAATACATCCAGCCACTGTTCCAGCGCAGCCTTGTCCTCACTATAGGCAAAACCCGGTACCGGACGACACGGCTGGCTTTCGCGGATGGGGATGGGATTGTCTGGCCAGGCGCCATAAGCCGCCACACTGCTGGAGTAGATGACTTGCGGCACGCCGGCTTCCGCGGCCGCACGAAATAGATGCTGGCTGCCATCGAGGTTAATCCGGCGCATTTCCTCGCGCCATCGTCGTTGCGGCCCGCGGCGCGGACTGAGCACCATAAAGGCGAGATGAATGACGCAGTCCACGTGCGCCAGATGCTCGACAAGCCGTAAATCGCGTATATCCAAAGGCAGGTATTGCAGGTGTGGATGCTGTATGGCGGGTGCCCGGCGATCCAGGGCGATGACCCGGACATCCACC
>NZ_JAAZTY010000130.1 GCF_018854775.1 Acidithiobacillus ferriphilus
GAGCGCCTTTTTTCAGGGAGATTAACCGATGTCCAGAGTATGCAAGGTGATGGGCAAGAAGCCCATGGCGGGGAATAATGTTTCCCACGCCCACAACAAGACCCGCCGCCGTTTTCTGCCCAATTTGCAGTACCACCGTTTCTGGGTGGAGAGCGAGAAACGGTGGGTGCGTATGCGGGTGAGCACCAAGGGCATTCGTACCATTGACAAGAAAGGGATTGACGTCGTTCTGGCTGACCTGCGCGCCGCCGGCGAAAAGATCTGAGGATTGAACCATGCGTGACAAGATTAAGCTCGTTTCCACGGCCGGTACCGGTCATTTCTACACCACCACCAAGAACAAGAAAACCAAGCCAGACAAGCTGGAAATGAAGAAATTCGATCCCAAGCTCCGGAAGCATGTGATGTATCGGGAAGACAAGATCAAGTAACACCCTTTTCGGGTTGCCTCCCGGTGTTTTGCCCTGAATCTTCGGGAGGGGCCAGACTATTCCTTTGCTCCGCCATCATTTTTTGCTAAATTACTGGCACTCATGATGGTTGAGTGCCAAGGATGATTTCTTCCGCCATGTTTTATCCCTTATCTGCGCCATGCAGCCGCTGCCCTCGCTCGTTGCGCGGGGTGAGCCGCTCTGCGTCTTTTGGCGGAGGTTGTAACGGTCATGGATGAACGCGCCCGTCACCTGCTCAAATCCCTCATCGAGCAGCATATCGCCAAAGGCGTGCCGGTCGGCAGTCGCCAGTTGGTCCGTGATGCCGGCCTCAATATCAGTCCCGCTACCGTGCGTAATGTCATGGCGGACCTGGAGGATGAGGGCTACCTGATCTCCCCCCACACTTCCGCCGGGCGCATCCCCACCCATGTCGGCTATCGTTTTTTTGTCGATGCACTGCTGCGGGTGGTACCGCTGTCGGCAGAGTCCCACCGCTTGCTGGTGCATCGTATCGGTTTTCGCGCTCCGGATACGGAGCAGGTCCTGCACGCCGCCACAGGCATTCTCTCTGAATTGACGCGCATGGCGGGTTTTGTGCGGGTGCCGCGGCGGGCAACCCGGATTTTGCGGCATGTGGACTTTATCGCACTGCATGAGCGCGAGGTGCTGGCCATCTTCGTCACCGACAAAGGAGATGTGGAGAATCGTCTGATCCGCACGGAGCATCCCTTTGGGGCGGCAGAACTGGCGCAGGCAGCCAATTTCTTCAATGCCACCTACGGCGGTCGACCACTGCAGGATGTCATCCACAATTTGCAGCGGGACCTGCAGCAATCCCGTCACGAAATGGACCGCATTCTGCGCAGCGCCATGGCGCTGGGCATGGAAATGCTGGAGGAAGATCAACAACGTATGCTCATCGAGGGCGAGTTCCAGTGGCTGGATATGCCGGAACTGGCGGGAAGTGAACGCTTGCGCGAGCTCCTGGCCGCGGTGCGACAGAAGCGCGATCTGGTGCATTTGCTGGATGAGAGTATGCGCGGTAGTGAAGTGCGTCTTTTTATCGGCGAAGAATCGGGCTATGCGCCGCTCAGTGATTGCAGTGTGGTATCGGCGCCCTACAGTGTCGATGGGGAGGTGGTTGGGGTGCTGGGGGTGATCGGACCGATGCGGATGCCCTACCAGCAAATCATTCCGCTGGTCGACGGCACGGCGCAGTTGCTCGGTCGCGCCCTGTCGCAATCCTGATACTGCCGGGTCTTGAAATACGCCAGCCCCTTCCCCATATCGTCTTGGACTCAAACTTTCAGGGATTGATTGCGCATGAATGAAGAAGAGAAGCAGGAGTTGCCGTCTACTGAAGCAGAATCTACCAGTGCAGATGTGGTGAACTGGGAAGAGAAGGCGGAAGGCTATCGCAACGATTATTTACGCGCCCTGGCGGATACCGAAAATTTGCGTAAGCGCCATGAAAAGCAGGTGGAGGACGCTCGCAATTATGCCGTGGATCGTTTTGCCCGCGAATTACTGCCGGTGATTGACAGTCTGGAGCTGGCACTGGCCAGCCCGGTGGAGGGTGCCGAGGGCATCGCGCAGTTGCGGCAGGGTTTAGAAAATACGTTGACGCTATTTGCGCAGGCCTTGGGAAAAGCGGGCATCGCCCCCATAGAAATGGGCGAAGGGCGTTTTGACCCCCACCTACATCAGGCGATTGCCATGGTGGAAACGGAGGGAGACGCGAACCGGGTTCTGGCGGTCCATCAGAAAGGTTATCTAATGCACGACCGCCTGTTGCGACCATCCATGGTTTCCGTTTCCAAAGCACCTAAAGCGGCAGAATGACACAACGCACACCAGACAGATTTTGCATATTCAGGAGATGATAAAATGGCAAAAGTAATAGGAATCGATTTGGGAACCACCAACTCCTGTGTCGCCGTGATGGAAGGCGATAAGGTCAAGGTGATCGAGAACAGCGAAGGCAAACGCACTACGCCGTCCATCGTCGCCATCACGGAAGAAGGCGAGGTGCTGGTCGGTGACGCGGCCAAGCGTCAGGCCGTCACCAATCCGGAAAATACCATTTACGAGGTCAAGCGTCTGATCGGTCGGAAATTTGACGATGCCGAGGTGCAGAAGGACCTCAAACATGTGCCCTACAAAGTCATCAAGGCCGACAACGGCGATGCCTGGGTGGAAGTGCGCGACAAAAAGTATTCCGCGCAGCAGATTTCTGCCTTCATCCTGCAGAAGATGAAGAAGACGGCCGAAGATTATCTTGGCGAAAAGGTCAGTGAAGCGGTCATCACCGTGCCCGCTTACTTCAACGATGCGCAGCGGCAGGCGACCAAGGATGCGGGTCGTATCGCCGGTCTGGAGGTGAAACGCATTATTAATGAGCCGACCGCTGCGGCGCTGGCTTTTGGCGAGGACAAAAAGCCCGGTGACAGCAAAATTTCGGTGTATGACCTGGGTGGTGGCACCTTCGATATCTCCATTATCGAGATTGCCGAAATGGAGGGCGAGCATCAGTTTGAAGTGCTCTCCACCAACGGTGACACCTTCCTCGGCGGCGGCGACTTTGATAACCGGGTCATTAATTACCTGGCCGACTCCTTCAAGGCGGAATCAGGTATCGATCTGCGCGGTGATCGTCTGGCCATGCAGCGTCTGAAGGAAGCGGCCGAGAAGGCGAAAATCGAACTGTCTTCCGCACAGCAGACCGACGTCAACCTGCCCTTTATCACCGCGGATCAGAGCGGGCCGAAGCATCTGAACATGAAACTGACCCGTGCCAAGCTGGAGTCGTTGGTAGAAGACATTATCGACCGTAGCATGGCGCCGTGCCGGGTGGCTATGAAGGACGCCAATCTGGCAACGAATCAGATCACCGATGTGATTCTGGTGGGTGGTCAGAGCCGGATGCCCAAAGTGCAGGAGAAGGTCAAAGCCTTTTTCGGCCAGGATCCGCGTAAGGATGTGAATCCGGATGAGGCGGTGGCTATCGGTGCAGCCATTCAGGGCGCGGTGTTGTCCGGTGACAAGAAAGACGTGTTGTTGATGGACGTAACACCGTTGTCTCTTGGTATTGAGACCTTGGGCGGCGTGATGACCAAACTGATCGAGAAGAACACGACCATCCCGACCCGCAAGTCGCAGATTTTTTCGACGGCGGAAGACAATCAGTCGGCGGTGACGGTGCATGTGTTGCAGGGCGAACGTGAATTGGCGCGGGATAACAAGTCGTTGGCGCGTTTTGATCTGGCCGATATTCCCAACGCACCACGCGGCATGCCCCAGATCGAGGTGACTTTCGACATCGATGCCAATGGTATTCTCCATGTGTCGGCCAAGGACAACCAGACCGGCAAAGAACAGTCCATTAAAATCACCGCAGGCTCCGGTTTGTCCGAGGAAGAAATCAAGCGGATGATTCAAGAGGCTGAGGCCCATGCGGCGGATGACAAGAAGGCGCGTGCGTTGATTGAAGCACGCAATGAGGCCGACGCCAGTATGCACGGTGCGCGTAAGGCGCTGGAGGAACATGCCGCGGCCCCCGAGCACGACAAAATCAAGGTGACGGAAGCCAGCGCGGCGGTGGAAGAAGCGATCAAGGGGGAGGATGTGGACGTCATTAAGGGCGCGGTAGCCACCCTGATGGCTGCCATGTCGGCTTTGTTGCAGAGTGCCGCCGCCAGTCAGGCGCAGGCGGAACCCGGTGCCGATGCGCAGAGCCACGGCAAGCCGGATGACGTGGTGGATGCCGAGTTCGAAGAAGTCGACAAGAAATAAAATCACCATCGGTCGCGAGGGGGCAGGATCTGTTATCCTGTCCCTTTGCCCGTTTCAGGGTTTCAGGAAAGAAGATGGCCACACGGGATTACTACGAAATATTGGAAGTTAACCGCACCGCAGATGACGGCGAGATCAAGAAATCTTACCGACGCCTGGCGATGCGCTATCACCCGGACCGCAATCCGGATGATGCAAGCGCTGAGGATCGCTTCAAGGAAATCAGCGCGGCCTATGAAGTGCTCTCCGATCCGGAAAAGCGGCAGGCTTACGACCGTTTTGGTCATGCCGGAGTCAATGGTGGCGGCGGTCGATCGGGTGCGGGCTTTGGCGGTTTCAGCGCTGGCGCTGGTTTCGGCGATGTCTTCAGCGATATCTTCGAACAGGCCTTTGGCGGTGGCGGCGCGCGCGGCCAGGATTCGGGACGGGGTGCTGATCTACGTTATGAACTCGAATTGACGCTGGAAGAAGCCGCACTTGGTAAAGAAGTTAGCATTCAGATTCCCAGTTCGGCGATTTGCGAAGTGTGTCATGGTAGCGGTGCCAAACCTGGCAGTGGCGTTGAAGATTGTAAGACCTGTGGGGGGCGTGGGCAGGTACGGATGGTGCAGGGTTTCTTCTCCGTCACGCGTCCCTGTCCGCAGTGTAACGGCAGCGGCAAGATCATCAAAGATCCATGCACGAGTTGTCATGGTCATGGCCGGGTGCGCAAGGATCGGGATTTGCAGGTGAAGGTGCCTGCCGGGGTGGATACGGGAGATCGTATTCGTCTAAGTGGCGAAGGTGAGGCGGGTGAACGGGGGGCAGCGCCGGGAGACCTGTACATTCAGGTGCGGGTCCTACCGCATGCGCTTTTTGTACGGGATGGCGACGATCTGCACTGTGCGGTACCCGTCAAATTTACGACGATGGCCATGGGTGGTGAACTGGAGGTGCCGACGCTGACCGGCCGCGCCAAAGTGCAAATTGCTCCGGGTACGCAGTCGGGTGCGGTGTTCCGCCTGCGTGGTAAAGGCATCAAGGGAGTGCGCAGCAAGCTCAATGGCGATCTGCATTGCCAGATCCAGGTGGAGGTGCCAGTGCACCTCTCCCCCCGGCAAAAAGAATTGCTGGAGGAGTTCGCCCAGGAAGGTGGCGATAGCGCCCAGCATCCCCAGCAGGAAAGCTGGTGGAATAAGGCCAAAGACTTCTTTGACCGGATGGGTCTTTAATGGCGGAAGCGTGGCGCGTTGGCGTTACGGCAGTGGCGGGCCGTATGGGACGGGCTTTGGTGCAGGCCATTGTCGCTCATCATCCTGAGTTGCAATTGGTGGCAGCCATAGGGCGCAGCGGGGCTGCCTATCTGGGGGAGGACGCCGGTCGTTTGGCGGGCATCCAGGCCTTGGGTCTGCCGGTTAGCGCGGATCTTGCAGGCGCCCTGGCGGATCTGGACGCGCTGATTGAGTTTGGTCCGGCAGAGGCCGCTCTGGCGCATGTCGCGGCCTGTGTGGCCGCAGCGAAACCGGTCGTGGTGGGCACCACGGGATTTTCCGTGACCCAGCGCGCGGAGTTGGAAAACGCCAGCCAATATATTCCATTGGTGCTTGCTCCTAATATGAGTGTCGGCGTCAACGTGTTGCTGGCCTTTTTGCCCGCCATCACCGCAGCCCTCGGCGAGGGCTACGATGTGGAGATTGTGGAGGCCCATCATCGTCACAAGATGGATGCACCTTCCGGTACCGCGCTGGCTCTGGGACGGGCGGTGGCGGTGGGGCGTGGCCAGCACCTGGATGATATCCAGTGTCTGGATCGCAATGGCGTCCCCGGCCCCCGGGTGGCCGGCAGTATCGGCTTTGCGACGCTGCGTGGCGCGGACGTGGTTGGTGAACATACGGTGTGGATGGCGGGGGCCGGAGAGCGTCTGGAACTGACCCATCGCGCGGCCAGCCGGCTGAATTTTGCCGAAGGGGCCTTGCGTGCCGCCAGTTGGCTGCGGGGCAGGGCGCCGGGCCTGTATGATATGCAGGATGTTCTTGGTCTGAAGGATTTTGCGGTCCTACAATGAATACCATCTGATATACGAGGAGCATCATCATGCAATACGTCGTAGCGAACCGGGTTCCCGTCAAGGCGGAGTATCGTGCAGAGTTTGAGGAGCGTTTCCGGCGCCGGGCGGGCGAGGTGGATAAACAGCCGGGCTTCGTGCGTATGGAGATCCTGCGTCCGGTAAACGATGACGGTCTGTATGTGGTGCTGACTCATTGGGTCGATCAGGCGGCCTTCGAGGCATGGATGAAAAGTGCCGACTTCAAGACCGCGCACACCAATCCATTGCCCAAGGAGGCTTTTGGCGAGGGCGGTGGTATTGAGCGCCACGAGGTGATCATCAGTTCTGAAGGGTCGCGCTGAGGACGGAGAAAGTCATGACGGGATTGATGCGGGAACAGGTCGAACAGTCGTTGCGCGCGGTGCAGGACCCTTATCTGGGGAAAGATCTGGCGGCCGCGGGTGTCCTCAAGAGCGTTGATGGCACTGTCGTCAAACTGGAATTGCCTTACCCCAGTCTGGGGGTGGCCATCGGTTTGAGCGAGGAGGTGGCCCGACAAATCCAGAATGATCATGGCATCAGCGCGCAGGTCACCGTCGGGCACCGTATTCTTGCGCATCAGGTGCAGCGCGGCGTCAAGCTGATGGAAGGCATCAAAAACATCATTGCCGTTGCCTCCGGCAAGGGTGGGGTCGGTAAATCCACCACCGCCGTCAATCTGGCGCTGGCGCTGGCCAAGGAAGGCGCCAAAGTGGGCATGCTGGACGCCGACATCTACGGACCCAGTCAGCCGCGCATGCTGGGCATTTCCGGCAAACCGACCAGTAAAGATGGCAAAAAGATGGAGCCCATGGAGGGACACGGCATCAAGGCGATGTCCATCGGATTTCTCATCGACGACGAAACGCCCATGGTTTGGCGCGGCCCCATGGTCATGCAGGCGCTGGAGCAGTTGCTCTCGGATACCCGTTGGGGCGAACTGGATTATCTGGTGGTGGACCTGCCGCCGGGTACCGGCGATACCCAGCTCACCCTGGCGCAGAAGGTGCCGGTCTCCGGCGCGGTGATCGTCACGACGCCGCAGGACATTGCCTTGCTGGACGCCCGTAAGGGACTGAAGATGTTTGAGAAAGTGGGCGTGCCTATTCTTGGTATCATCGAGAACATGAGTTTTTATATCTGCCCGAAGTGCGGCAATGAGGATGATATTTTCGGACATGGCGGCGGTGCGGCCATGGCCGAACAGGACGGGGTGGAATTTCTGGGGGCGATACCGCTCGACCGCAGCATTCGCAACGAAGCCGATAACGGCGCGCCGACGGTGGTGGCGCAACCGGATTCCCGTCTCGCCAAGATCTATCTGGAACTGGCGCGGCATGTGGCCGGACGGCTGGCGATTCAGGCGGTCGATCACAGCCACAAGTTCCCCAACATCGTCGTCCAGAATCGCTGATTCGCAACCACTTACAGGAAGTCTCCGCCATGAGCATCAAATCCGATCGCTGGATCCGTCGCATGGCGGAAGAACACGGGATGATCGAGCCCTTTTCACCGCGCCAGGTGCGGCATGTCGAGGGGAACCCCATTATCTCCTACGGCTTATCTTCCTATGGTTACGATATCCGTTGCGCCGGGGAGTTCAAGGTTTTCACCAATGTCCGTAGCGCGATTGTCGATCCGAAGAATTTCAGCGAAGATTCTTTTGTCGATTTTACCGGGGATACCTGCATTATCCCACCGAATTCTTTTGCCCTGGCGCGCACGCTGGAATACTTCCGTATCCCGCGTAATGTGCTGACCATTTGTCTGGGCAAATCCACCTATGCCCGTTGCGGCATCATCGTCAATGTCACGCCTTTTGAGCCGGAGTGGGAAGGCTATGTGACCCTGGAATTCTCCAATACGACGCCCTTACCCGCGAAAATCTATGCGAACGAGGGCGTGGCGCAGGTGCTCTTTTTGGAGTCGGACGAGGTCTGCGAAGTATCTTATGCCGACCGCGGCGGCAAGTATCAGGGCCAGAGTGGCGTAACCCTGCCGAAGGCTTAAATGCGGCTCAGGGTAAAGGCTCTTTGGTGTAGGCGATATTGGCCTGCTCGGAAGAGTAGGCATCCATCGGTTTGTTGGCGCGCAGATCATTCACCCAGTGGGGGTTGAGCAACAGGGATTTGCCCGAGAGGATCATGTCGGCATCCGCCAGTGCTGCCTCGGCGGTGTCGAGATCATGAATGCCGCCGCAGATCAGCAACGGCTTCCGGGTGGCGCTGCGGGTCAACTGTGCCATATTTTTGCCGGTCCCGAAGGCCTCGTCGCCAAAGCGATAGGTGGAGACCGAAATGGCGTCGATGGGGAGTCGATCCAGGAATCGAATCACCTCTGTCCATTCGTCGGCATCGGTGAACAGGGAAACTTCCATATCCGCAACACCCCAGTTGGATATCCGGAAAAAGAGCAATTTCTCGGCAGGTACATGGGGACGCACGGCCTCTACGATTTCACGGGCAAAGCGGAAGCGGTTTTCGACGTTGCCACCATAGTTATCTGCACGTTGATTGCTGTAGGCGGACAGAAACGCATTGATCAGGTAACCGTGTGCGCCGTGAATTTCTATACCATCGAATCCAGCCGCGATGCCCCCTTTAACCGTTTCGACGAAACCCTGGATGACATGCGCAATGTCAAAGGACGACATCACGTCGGGCACGGGGTAAGGCGCACTGGTCAGCGGGTTGTTCTGTTTGGGGATCAATGCGCTGGGTGCGATGGTGCGCTCGGCGGGATTCACCGCATTCCAGGCTATTCTGCCGCAATGAAAAATTTGCAGCACCGATACGCTGCCCGCAGCACGGATTTTGGCGTTGACTTGCGCCCAGGCATCAATTTGCCGCTGCGTGGTTAAGCGCGCCTGGCCGGGATAACCCTGGGCGCTCTCATAATCGCTGACGATGGCTTCTGTGGTGATGAGTGCGACATCGTTTTCGGCGCGCCGGACCAGGAAATCCAATACATCCTGACGGGGAATGCCGTCTTTTTCCGAGGACATGCGGGTCATCGGCGCCAGCCCGATGCGGTTTTTCAGGGTATGGCTACCCATTTTGAGAGGGGCAAAAAGATCTTTGCTGGTTTTGGACATTTGCGTGCTCCTTATGCGTTGTCAGTTTGCCGGTGCGGACTGGCTGGACGATTGCCTGAATAAGATACCATGTGGTCGGTATGTTGCCTAGCGGGCGCCGGGAGACCCCCAGATTTCGGGATGGGTAACCGGCGTGGTCAGGCTTATGGTTCATCCACGGCAACAAGGATATGCCGCAAACGCTCCGGCCGAAACGCCGCCCAGTAAAGTCCCCAGAAAAAAATAACCATCACCAGCGCGATAAAAAGCAGGGTGGCCGCGCCTTCTCCTCCGGCGGGCAAGGGCCAGAGGCTGACTGCCATTACTTTGATCAGGAGCGGCAGGCTGATGCCGGCGATGATCAGGCTGATCCAGCGCCGGGCATGACGCTGGCGGAATAAAAACCAGGGCGTGGCGATGTTGGCCAGTCCATATATCAGCAGAAAGGCCAGCCCGGTAAAGGTGCCAAAGGTGCCGACCACCGATAGTATGGGAATTCTCCACAAAGCGACCACCGCCACGCTCAGGAGCACAATGATGGCGAGCACCCGCAACGCCCGCGCCGGAGTGCCGTAACCTGCGTCCCGGTGATGGAAGAAACGCGGGATGACCCCGTGTCCGGCCATGCTGTAGAGGATCCGCGATATACTGTTGAGGGTAGCGATGGTGGCGGAAAATGCCGCTGTCGCCATGGCGAGATCGGAGAAAATGCCGAGCCACGGATACCCGATGGCTTCGGCGATGGCGTTGAGCGGGGCCGCACTGTCGCCCAGAGGGGTAGGGATGTGGGCAAAGGCCAGTACCTCCACATAGGCCATGGCGACGAAAAATCCGCCGACCATCAGCACGGAAAGCACCATGACGCGCGGGATGGCGGTGCGTGCCGCGCTGGTTTCACCGGCCAGATTACCCGCGGTTTCAAAGCCGCCGTAAGCCAGCAACGAGAGAACCAACGCCTGCGCGAGTGGTGCCGTGTGTAAGCGCCGGAAATTCCACTGGGCCGGATCGCGCCAGCCGAAATGCCAGAGCGTCGCCGCAGCAATCAACAAAATGCAGAGGATGGAGAAGATTTCTACCCAGAGCCCCCAGCGCGCGGAAATTTCGATGCCGCGCAGCGCCAGTCGCCACGCCACCAGCAGATAGAGCACCGCAATCCCCGCAATCCAGCCCATCCCGGAAACCGGTGCAAAAAACCGCAAAGCCTGCTCGACAAAAAGCCCGCCCAGCAGAGGGGCCGCCGCCAAAGCGCCAAAATATCCGGCCATCATGGTGAAGCCCGCGATCATGCCGGAAATCGGATGCAGGGCCTTGCTCAGATAAAAAAACAGCGAGCCGGGGGAAGGGAAGTACCGAGCCAGAACACCCACTTGCACGGCCACCAGGGTCATCAGCACGCCGATGAGGGCATAGGCCAGCCAGGTAAAAGATCCGCCGTGTATGGCTACCAGAGAAATCGTGACGGTCGGCATGGCCGACGGCGTGATGTTGGCTACGGCATGGCCCCAGAGTTCGCTGCTGCTGACGTTAAGGCGAACGTCCCCCTTGCCCGGTCCACTCTTGGTGCTGGTCCAACGAAACCTCATGCCGCCGCCCAGATCGCCGACGGCAACTCCGCCTGAGCCAGCACGGTTTGGGTCGCCTCTTCCTGCGAATCCGGTGGGAAGTCATGCTTTTTCTCGATGGTGCGCCAGACCTTGAGCCGCTCCTGGCTGGCCGCGAACGAACTGCCCCGCTGCTTGTAGGTCTGCGGTTGATTGAAGGCCGACCAGATGGTGGCGCCCTCGTCTGCCGCATTCCTCAGTTCGATCACCGCCAGTGGCAGGCCGTCGATGAAAACCGCGATGTCGGGACGGCGGTTGTTTTGTCCTTCAATGAAGGTGAACTGATTCACAGCCAGCCAGTCGTTGTTTCTGGCCTGCGTCCATCGTTGATAGGTCCGCTGTCCGTAGATCCCCACCCTTGCGGAGGCTTCTCCCCCTCTGGGATTTCGTTCTGATACCCTGACCGAGAGGGAAAGCGGCCAAACTCGAACATACGTGTTTTGTCCGAAAAATGGCTTGTCAGTAAGCTTGCTGTGCGGCTGTGCGGATACGGTAACGCTCCAGGCGGATAACCAGGAGAATACCAATGATCTGCCCGGCAAAAATCGCAATAAATTCCAGCAGGTAGTTTGTTGGAAACCAATGGCCTACGGCGATAGACAGTATCAAAATGGGCATGGCATAAAGTATAAGATTCCCAAGGGTAAGGGCGATACCCATTATCTGCACGGCCCAGGCTGATGGCGTAGCCTGAATATTATGATTTTGGTTGGTTTTCATCACATCACACCTCTTTGTAGATGAAGGGATTGATTCGGTTGTCCGTACTAACCGCGCCTTTTTGTTTAATAAAAGCGAAATATGCCTGCTCTACTACCAACGCGTCTTCCAATGTCGATACATTAAAATAGTGGCGGAATGCCGGCAGAGAGTTTTTTGGTCGACAGGGGATGACGAGCTTGTTTGATCCAACTCAAAAATCTTTGCTGATGAACACAATGCTTCCGCGCTGTTTGCCGAAGCGTGTGGCTAGGGGAAATAATGGTTGTGGGTTGTTGTGTTCCCCGGGCAGGATGAGCGTTCTTTTCAAACTGCCTGGGGGTATTGTAGCTTTAACTCCTTTTCACTCTGCTATCGACATGTCTACCCTTTTTCTTTAAGTCCAGCCAATATGCCGTCTTAAGAAGGTAGGCGAGGATTGTGAATAGCAATAAAATGCCAATAACATACGGACCAAGAGCCATTCTCTTGAAATATGACGGATCCGAGGCATACCGAAGAAATGCGACGACATCAGCAACATTCTTATGGTATTCCGCAGGAGACAACTTCCCAGGATAAATGACCTGGCCTTTGGGTCCTACGGTACCCCCCCATGGGGCCAATATATTAGGCATGGCAACCATTGGGAAAACGTAGTTATTCCAACCCGATGGACGGGCAGGATCCCAATAAAATGACAGTAGATACGTATAAATAAACTTCGATCCCAAATATCTGTCCATGTGACTCAGGTCAGGGGGCGGTTTTCCCAACCATTTGGCTGCCATGTCAGAGGGCATCGGAGAATCTATTGTCCCCTTAAATGCGGCGCCACTCGGCAGCATGATGTCCTTCATCACCTCACTTTTCGACATACCGAGATCTGCAGTGAGGTATTCATAACGCAACGAACTGACAGAGTGGCAAGCCATACAATGGGCTGCAAAGTACCTGGCCCCGGCTATGACGGTGGTTCTATTGAATGTGTAATGAGGCGTCATCCAATGCACCGTTTCACCCGCACCAAAAGCCAGAGTGGGCACCAGCATTGACACAAACAAGAAACATAAATATCTGTACTTGCTCATCCTGTTACCCTCTCCGGTACGGGCCGCGTCGGTTCTATCGTGCTAATGATAGGCAGCAATATATAAAATCCGAGGTATAAAGCTGTTGCCACCCGTTCTATCAAGAAGAATTTAGGTAGCGGCGGCTGTTCACCTACCCACGCCAAAGTAATGAAGGAGATTCCGGCAACAATAAGCATGGTCTTGTATACCGGACGATATCTACTAGACCGCACGGGATTGCGATCAAGCCAAGGCAGCAGGAAAGGCAGCAATACCGAGGTAATCATTATCGTAATTCCATAATACTTGTTGGGTACCGCCCGGAGCATTGCATAATAAGGCGACAGGTACCATGGAGGGGTCACATCTGGCAAGCTGACCATCGGATTCGCGGCAAGGAATGTTGTCCGCTCCATAAAGATGCCATGCATTGTCGGCGCATAGAATATAATCGTGACAAATATGGTCAGGAAAACGCCCACCCCAAATAAATCTTTCACCGTATAATATGGATGAAATGGTATGCCATCCAATGGTTTCCCATCTGCCCCCTTGTGTTTCTTTATTTCGATGCCGTCAGGATTGTTTGAGCCCACTTTATGCAAGGCTACAATATGCATCACGATGGCTGCGAGAATGATAAGAAAGAATAGAACAACATGCAGTGCCAGAAAACGCTGCAATGTTGCAGTGCCAACGCCTGGACCACCGCGTGCCAGCGTGGTGAGGGAGGGGCCGACTATCGGCACCGCATGTATGATCGAGGTGATCACCTCTCCGGCCCAGTAAGACAGGTTTCCGAATGGCAGCACATACCCGACAAACGCCTCGGCCATCATTAACAAATAAATAACATACCCGATAATCCACACCAATTCTCGTGGGGTGCGATGCGATCCGTACAAAAGTCCACGAAACATGTGGGCATAAAGCAATATAAATATAAGAGATACACCATCCACATGCATATAGCGTATCAGCCAACCCCAGTTGGTGTCATACATAATACCTTGCACGGAAGCGAAGGCACCCTGGGATGTGGGATCGTAATGGGCCATCAAAAAGAAGCCGCTGATTAGCTGCATTACGATCATCAGCAGGAGCAGGGATCCTGCATAATAAAGAATGTTGAAGTTCTTTGGTGCGAAATACTCCGTTAGATGTTCTTTTACAGTCTCGTCTAAAGGAAGTCTTTGATTAACCCATACTGAGAATCTACTCATAGGAACTACCCCTCAATTATCAGCCAGTCAACACAAGTGAGCTTTTGGATACATATGGGTAATCGTGGTGCTCATCTTTTCAGTGGAGATTTCATACTCCGGCACAGCCATATTATGCGGGGCAGGGGAACCTTGTATTACCCGGCAAGACAGATCGTACATGGAACCGTGGCATGGGCAGTGAAACCCTCCGAGCCACCACGGCGCAACGCTACCTTTCTTTGGCCTATAATGGGGGATGCAGCATAAATGATTACAAATGCGTATCCCGACATACCATTCAGGAATCCTGGAGCGATACATATTGGTACAGTAGGGGGGTTGCTGCGGCACTTTGCATAGCGGATCTTTTAAAATCCCTTTATCCATCGTCTCTTTTAATGAAGCCAACATCTCCGGAGTCCGATTTATTATTATCACCGGTTTTTTCTGCCACGGAACCGTAACCTGCATACCAGGTTCAATGGGGCTTAGATCTACCGTGGTTGACGACGCCGCCAATGCCGCCGCTGTTGGTTCCATTGATTCAATTAGCGGCACAACAGCCATCCCACCTACCACCACTCCGACAGCAGATGTCGCCGCCGTCAAAAATCTCCGACGGGTAATATTCTTATGATCATGTTCCGCATCTGTAACCGTTGTCATTTCTATAACCTCGCTCATGCCCCAAGATCCACATCGTAATTACTAGAGTATGCCTATTCTGTTGCGGCTGGCATTGTCCGCATCCATATAGATCGCCTTATTGTACCAGAGCAACCTTCCTACTATCATCGTGCTCCGCGTCTAACCATTCTCTAGCATCCATTATTTGACCGCGTACTCCCTTGCTATCAGGTCCCATCAAATAATTATAGACTGGCATTATGGCCTTTGGTGGTGGGACTGACATTATTGATGCTCCGGGGTGTGTCCTCACTCGCATCCCTGTGCGGCAGGGCCCAGGATTTATCACATTCACTCGAACATTGGTCTTCTGCAATTCGATGGCGAGCGTAAGGGCGAGATGTTCCGTTGCCGCTTTACTAACGGCGTAAGCACCCCAATAGCCTTTGGCTTCGCGAGCACAGTCGTCCGTTATAAACACTATTGAGCCATCATCTGACTCCAGCAGCATCGGCAAGCAAGCTTGCGTCAACAAGAATGGGGCAGTTGTATTTACTCTCATAGTGCTCTCCCATAACTCCTCATCATAATATTGGATTGGAGTTAGTATATCGAGCTCCGCTGCATTATGCAGAATGCCATCTAGTCTGCCTAAATTCTCTTTTAGGCGTTGCGCAAAATCTATGTAATCACTCGCTTTCGCAGTGAGCAAATTCATAGGGTGTATAACTGCCTGCTTATATCCTGAATCGATAATCTCGTCATATACCGCTTCCAGTTTTCGTTGCGTTCGGCCTAATAAAACGACCTCGGCACCCAAGCGGGCAAATTCCATCGCGGCACAGCGCCCAATTCCTTCACCGGCACCTGTGACAACAATCACTCGACCGCTTAGTAAGTTGTCGGCGGGCACGTAATTATTCATTGCTGTCCCCTGGCAAGCTGCGCACATAACTAGCTAACTCGGTAATCTGTGCTTCGGACAACCGTGATGCGACATAACGCATTATAGCGTGCGGGTCATTGGTCCTGAGACCTTTTTTGAAATAGTTCAGTTGTAACACTACATAGGCTTGTCTTTGCCCCGCCAAGCGAGGAAAGAGCGGTGGATCACCCAGACCGGTTGGACCATGGCATGCCATGCACGCTGGCACATGCGTAGTGGAAATACCGCCCTCAAATATTTTCTTACCCGCTGCCGCCAATTTTGGGTTGATCATCTTACCTTTTGCCGGAACCTGCTTGGAATAGTAGTCGGCCACGTGCTGCACCTGTGCCGGAGTTAATGAAGCAGCCATGCCCCACATGATTGCCTTTGCCATAGGATCCGCGCGCGTGTGACTCCGAAAGTTATCCAGCTGTTTGACTAGATAGGGAGCCCATTGCCCCGCCAAGTCTGGAAACATCGCTCCTTGTGGAGATATTCCAGTCATTCCATGACATGCCATACAAGTGCTGCTCACTGATTGCGGAATATTCCCAGTTTGGGTATCCGCCGTTGTTTGTGCGCTTGCTGCAGAATGTGCCGCGGCTGTAACGACTGTTGTAGAAGAAGCGGTAGCTGCTGCTAGCTTATTGTCATGCACTGTTGCCGCCGCACACTCGGTCATGGCAAAAAATATCGTGCCCGTACTGAAAAGCACGATAGGTACGACTGCCCTTATTGCGCCAAGTCCTTTCATGTAGCTAAGTCGGACCATCTGTCTCCACCCCCGCGTTAGCATGTACTTATCATCTTATACCCATTCACTTCTCATCGTGTTCATCTTAATAAGACTATAGAAATTGATTATGGTCAACCCCCAATGTTCGTTATGGTCGCGATTGCTAGAAATAAAACGCAAATTGTGTTCTTCAAAGGTGAGGAAGGTTGGCACGGTAGCGTAGCGGCGTGATGCCGCCACTTCCGTCTAATCCTGGGGTTTGTTCTGCCAATATATTAGTTAATAATAGAAAATTAATGCATAAATAATGCTTCTGACGAGGCTGCTTTCTGACAGAAAAAACCTAATTTTTCAAAAAAATCCGGAAATAAAAATATCAACAGGTGTAGTTATATTGTGATGTGCGAGGACGCTTTTTGGGGATTGCGGAGCGTAGGTTGGTAGGATCCAATTGCGCTTGAGGCGGCATCCTTGACATAAACAATGCGTTTTTATGGCGTGGTCGTTCCGATTGCAGAATGTTCGGTCATTCGGGGGGGGCAGGTACGGGTACGCCCCCTGCGTTTGTCGCCGCTGGCCTTCATGGCGAGACACTCATCCCGTTATTCTTCTGGCCAGTCTTTCCCATACAGTCTTTCTCCATGCTCCTGATGCTTCAGGTGGTTTTCATAGGATGAGATCATTTTGAGTTCCAGCCCGATAAATGGACGCGGTTCAGCCAGCACTTTCGTTCGATAATCGGAAAGCTCTGGATGCCGTTCCAGAAATGCGGCCATTTCTCCGAGTTTGTTTGGTGGAATGGGCTTGTATTGATCATGGCCGTCCTTGGAGAAGACCACCCAAGGGGCTTCCAGCGTCATCCATATGATAAGAGATACCGCTATGGACAAAACGTGCGGATGGAACGATCCCCATATCAAGTAAATGCTTGCCGCCGATATGGCGGCTGCAAAAATAGAATAGATTAGAAGTGCCAATATGATCATGTTCTTTTTTCTTTCTATTTCCGCTTTGGTCAGCGGCCTTTCATAGAAATTCATGGCATCCCTCCGGTCTTGCGAGTTGATTACTTCAGTGCAGATGTATAATTAGTAGATGTACTGGCATGAAAGAGTCGAGTTTCTGCCTATTATAGGGGGCTTTCTCTAATTTAGAATATCGCATATCAGTTATTTTAACGCACCATAAATACAAGGTTTTTTGTCAGACAATAAGCGTTCTCATGCTTTCTGGACCTTCTATAACTAGAAGTGGGTGAGTCCAATCCAGCCCGTACCCATATGGACGTGGCATGGTGTAGCATCGGGCAAGCGCGGGAGGCCATGTGGCTATTCTTTGCTGAATTAGGCAAGTACATCGTTTTCAGTCCCGCTTATAGCCGTTTCTTCGTTCGAATCCAGGGACCAGTTGGGCAGCATGCGCTGGCAAGCGCGCGCAAAGGCGCCCACGCGGCGACCGGTATAAAACCAGTGGCAGCAGCGTCGTATTTCTTCCACATTGCTCATGTTAAGGCCAACGCGACGTGATCATGGTCCAGATGGATGCAGGTTACCAAAATGTACTGAAGCGATAGATCCAGGCCTGCTATCGTTTCCAGCATGCTATCAACGGTGGCGAGCATGGGATCGACCACAGCCGCTATGCGTGTTGCCGGGTCAGCGAAGAGGTAGCTCAGCCTTTTGGTTTTTGGGTCAAAAAATTGTCGGAAGATCATGATCCCCTGCCGTGAATTCATTCTTGAGAGTGGTGGCGTCGTCACCATCTCCGAAGGGTTGAAAGAACGCCCTACGTTGAGTTAACAGAAAATTTGATGGAAGTATAAGCTTTATCTTGAGGATAGGGAACTTGCTGGAAGCTGGGGCCGCTTGTCTTGGTATCCCGATCATCAGACCCTGTCTGGCAGAGGTGGGGTGAAGTCGCCCGTACCAGCCTCAGCCAGAGCCATATCGACAGTAAGTCGATCGAGATGTGGCGCGAAAATCTCGATAAAGGCATATACGTACAGGCGTAAATAACTTCCCTGGCGCAGGGCAAGGTAGGTGGTGCTCGGTTCGAAAAGGTGACTGGCATCGACAACGGCCAAAGTCGAATCGCGCGTCGGATCGTAGGCCATCTGCGCCACGATACCGATGCCAAGTCCGAGTTCCACATATGCCTTGATCACGTCCGAGTCGATGGCGGATAGCACCACATTGGGTTTGAGGCCTTGTGCAGCGAAGGCCTTGTCGATCGCGGAACGTCCGGCGAAGGCGGTATCGTAGGTGACAATGGGATACGCAGCGATCGATTTTAAGGTTAGGGGCCGTTTTTCCAAAATAGGGTGGCCGCGGGGCGCAACGACAGCGCGATTCCATTGATAGCAGGAAAGGGCGACCAAGCCGATGTGCGAGTTAAGGGCTTCGGTAGCGATGGCGATATCGACGTTCCCCGTTGCCAACATTTCCGCGATCTGTGTGGGGCTGCCTTGGCGCAGCCGCAAATGAACCCCTGGATAGCGTTCGGCAAAAATCTTGACCGCCTTGGGCATGGCGTAACGCGCCTGGGTATGGGTCGTGGCAACCACCAGCCTGCCATAATCCCCGCGTGAGAACTCCTGGCCCACCTTCCGGATGTTTTCCATATCGCGCACCATGCGCTGGGCGTAGTCCACGATTCGCTCGCCCGCAGGCGTCATTCCGATCATCCGCTTGCCTTTGCGCACAAAGAGTTCGACGCCGAGTTCATCCTCCAGAAGCTGAATCTGCTTGCTGACTCCCGGTTGCGAGGTATACAACGCTTCCGCGGCAGCCGAGACGTTGAATTTCTGGCGCACCACCGCACAAACGTATCGTAGCTGCTGTAAGTTCATTGACCCTCATCATCTTAACTGATGCACATATAGATACAATGTATTATTCTTTTAAATTACATATATTACTAGCTCATTTTGACCTGCAAGCCTTTACTTATTACCTTGAACTGACCGAAGACCGCCCGATGCCAGACTCTGGTCTAAACTGAAGGTTGGGTGGATGTCGTGTATATTGGTGGTATCAAGTCGGGAGGATCAGCATGGCAACGGATTTGCGAGCACTCAGGAAGCAGGTTGGGCAAAGTATCTGGTTGGATAATCTGTCGCGCACCCTTATCCATGACGACATTCTGCGGCGTTATATCGACGAGGACGGGGTCAGCGGGGTGACCTCCAACCCCAGTATTTTCCAGAAGGCGATTCACTCCAGCCCCTACTATCAGGAAGATCTGCGTCAGCCTGCGGATTCCGCAGAACGGTTGTATGAGCGCCTGGTGGTGGATGATCTGCGTAAGGCCTGCGATTTGTTGCATCCGGTGTATGTGGAAACGGATGGTGATGACGGCTGGGTGAGTTGGGAGGAGTCGCCGCGGCTGGGGCAGGATGAGGCCGCCACGGTGACTGAGGCGCAACGACTGCGTGGATTGGTGCGGCGGGACAACCTGCTGATCAAAGTGCCGGCGACGCCCGCAGGTATTCGTGCCTTCGCAACGCTCATCGGCCGCGGTGTGTCGGTCAACGTGACCCTGATGTTTGGGCTGAAACATGTCCGTGACGTATTCGCGGCCTATCAGAAAGGAATGACGCGGTGGGTGGCCAGTGGCGGTGATCCGCGCAAGGTGAAGGCGGTCGCCAGTCTCTTCCTGTCGCGAGTGGATACGCTGGTCGATCAAAAGCTGGAGGCCATTGGCACGTCGGAGGCTTTGGCGTTGCGTGGTAAGGCGGCGGTGGCGATGGCGAAATCGGCATACACCATTTACCAGGATGTTTTTCACGGTAAGGACTTTGCGGCGCTGCGCAGCGCGGGTGGCAGACCCCAGTATCTACTCTGGGCGAGTACCAGTACCAAAAACGCCGCTTATCCCGATTTGCTCTATGTCGAGCCGTTGATGGGGCCGCAGACGATCAATACCTTGCCCGACGACACCCTGCTCAAGCTCCGCGATCATGGCAGCCTGGTGGCACGGATCGAAGACGATATGGCGGAGGCACGGCGGACCATGGCGCAACTGGCCAGCCTGGGTATAGATATGGACGGTGCTGTGGCGGAGCAGTTGCAAGTGGAAGGCCTAGCCGCTTTCGCCAAGAGTTTTGAGGAGATGCTGGCGGAGGTGGCGCGCGCGATGCGGTGAGCGGCGC
>NZ_JAAZTY010000131.1 GCF_018854775.1 Acidithiobacillus ferriphilus
CCCGCCAATGTTAGCGCCCGCATTGCCGGCAACACCCATCGTCGGCCACGGCCCCTACCCGGCACCGGTAAACGGGCCTATCAGCGCCCGTTTTGGTGCCCCGCGGGTGACTGGCGGACTCAACTGGCAAGGTATTGTCTTCCAGGCCGTGGCGGGGACACCGGTTCGCGCCATTGCGCCCGGCATGGTACTTTATGCAGGGCCTTTACGGGGCTATGAACAAATCGTCATCGTGCAAATCGCACACAGTTTGTTAGCCATATACGGGCACTTGGGTGCTACCGATGTCCACGTCGGAGAACAGGTCTCTACAGGTCGTCAGGTAGGCAGCGTTGGTAATGGTGGGGAATTGGGGAACGATGGCCTCTATTTTGAGATGCGCAACGCGGGACACCCTGTTAATCCCTTGTACTACATTCACAATTGAGGGGTAACCTAGCTTTTATGAGATGCACCATATTGCCGGTCGCCTTCCTCTTGCCGCAAATAGCCACAGGTTGCAGCCATACCCTCGGAGATTTCATCCATGTCCACTCCCCGCTTCCCTAAACCGCTCCGCGGTACTTTCCTGGGCGTTGGTGTCGGGCTCGTTCTGGGCGTCAGCATCAGCCTTGCCGCCACTGTTTATGCGGCTAAGAATCGGGATACAATCCCGCTGGAACAAATCCAGACCTTCAGTCAGCTCTTCGCGATCATCAAATCCAATTACGTCGACCCCACTTCCGATAAAAAACTGATGGATGGCGCCATCAATGGCATGGTCAACGCCCTGGACCCTCATTCCGCCTATCTGTCGCCAAAAGAATTCAAAGAAATGCAAGTACTCACCAATGGCAAGTTTGGTGGGCTGGGGATCGAGGTAACGGGGGATCATGGGGTACTTAAAGTCGTTGCCCCCATCGACGGCACCCCGGCGGCGAAGGCGGGTATCAAATCAGGCGACCTCATCGTCAAAATTGACGGCAAGGTCCTACAGGGCATTGGCTTGCAAAAAAGTGTTGATATGATGCGTGGCAAACCCGGTACGCAGGTAACCCTGACCATTTTGCGCCCCCCCCAGGTTCTGCCCCTGCACTTCACCCTGACCCGCGCCATCATCAAGGTACAGAGTGTGCGCGCGGCCATGCTTGCACCCGGTTATGGCTACATCCGTATCAGTCAGTTTCAGGAAAACACCGGCAGCGCGACCCGCAAGGCCGTAGAGCATCTGGAGCAGGAGGCCAACGGGCATCTCAACGGCTTGATCCTCGACCTGCGCAATAATCCGGGTGGAGTGCTCGGGGCCGGGGTCGAGACGGCGGATACCTTTCTGAACAAGGGACTGATCGTCTATACCAAAGGCCGTACCGTCGGCAGCGACATGCGCTTCTCCGCCCATGGTCCAGACTATCTCCACGGCGCGCCCATGATTGTGCTCATCAATGGCGGCTCGGCCTCGGCAGCCGAAATTGTCACCGGCGCTCTCAAGGATGATCACCGTGCTCTGGTCATGGGTCAACACAGCTTTGGCAAGGGGTCGGTGCAGACGGTGATGCCGTTGGGCAATGGCGGTGCCCTCAAACTGACGACTGCGCTCTATTACACCCCGGCGGGCTGCTCCATCCAGAGCCAAGGTATCGTTCCCAACATTGAGGTGCAGCCAGCCAATGCACAGCAGCGCGCCCTGAATGCCGACCTCCTGAACGAATCGGAACTACACGGCGTGCTGAAAGCGCCGGATGAGTGCAGCAAGGCCACCCCCCAGTACACCATCGCCCTACCGGTCCCTGCCACTGCCCAGTCCACCAAGGAAGATGAGGTCATGGCCGCCAGCGATGTCCTAAAGCCAGATCTGGCCAAGGATTACCCTCTGCACGAAGCGCTCGCCATCCTAGAAGGCAAGGCCGTCCCGGTGCAGGGGAAGGGGCATACCGTCGATACCGTGATCCCCCTTCCAAAGGCAGTGGGACAATAATCCCGATAGAAACATTTTGCTTTGTCATGTGCTGATCACGGATAAATTTCGCACGCGCACGGTCGAACCAAGAAGGGTTGTTCGGGCTGCCCAATGCTAGGGATTGTGCGTTTATTCTTAAAATAGAGGAACAGGGCTATGGTGACCTCGGCAATGCAGGTGCTTATCCCTGTAGCGGATGGCTTCGAGGATATGGAGGTGGTGATCTCCTGCGATATTCTACGACGGGCAGGCTTAAAAGTTGTCCTCGCTGGACTCGACGCAGGATTGGTCACCGGTGGGTGCGGGTTGCGTCTGCAACCCGATGCGCTGTTAGCCGATGTGGTCAATGTTGATATCGATATAATCCTGCTCCCTGGCGGCAATAGGGGCGTGCAGCGACTGACAAAGCATCAACCGCTTATCCAGCTCCTGCGGGAAAGGCATCGGCGGGGGCAGATTATTGCCGCCATTTGTGCGGCACCTGGCATGCTGGCCACCCACCATCTGCTCGACGGGCGCCAAGTCACCGCCTATCCAGGCATCCTCGACCCGCAGAGCGCGGACTATATCTATCAAGAAAGTGCCGTAGTGGTTGACGGCCCCCTGGTTACTTCACGGGGACCTGGTACAGCTATGGATTTTGCTCTTACCCTGGTGGAGCTTCTCCTCGGTCCTGAAAAACGTCGGGAAACAGAGGCGCCACTGCAACGTAGTACTCCTGAGACTTCCCCTTTGTCCGCCACTATGGATAATAGGGCCAGCATCACTTAACCTGAAGGAAAATTTATGAAACTTCGCGCGGTCATTCTTGCTGCCACAGTCAGCGCTTTTGCAGTACCTGCTTTTGCTGCCCCTGTCGCCACCGTCAATGGTACCGCCATCGACAACAGCCAGGTGCAGGCCATCATGTCCATGAGCCCGGCGCTTGCCAAAGAGCCCAATGCCCGCGAGCAAGTGGTGCAGAATCTGGTAAACATGGAAGTACTTTCGCAGTACGCCATCCATCACAAGCTGGGCCAGTCGTCTGATGTCAAGCAACGTCTGGCCATAGCCAAGCGCCAGATCCTGGCCGATGCGGCGGTGGACCAGTATGTGAAAGATCATCCGATTCCCGAGGCCAATATTCAGAGCGCCTACCACAAGTTCGTCCAGGCCATGGGTAAAAAAGAATTCGAAGTGCGTCACATTCTGGTGAAAACCAAGGCCGAAGCCGACAAGATTGTGGCTGAACTCAAGGCTGGCCAAAAGTTCTCCGCCCTAGCGGAGAAAGACTCCATTGACAAGGCCAGCGCCGCCCACGGTGGCGAGCTGGGCTGGATTGTCCCCGGCATGGTCGTTCCGCCCTTCGCTCAGGCCATTGAGACAGCCCCTATCGACAAGCCCGTTGGTCCAGTGCAGACCCAGTTCGGCTATCATGTGATCGAGGTCCAGGCGACCCGTGCCCTGACCCCTCCGCCACTGAGCACCATGAAAACCCGTATCAAGGCGCAGTTGCAACAGCAAGAGGCCGCCAAGTTTGTCTCCGATCTGCGCAGCCAGGCGAAAATCAATATCACCAAGTAATTTCCATATCGCTTGAGTAGGAAGCGTCGGGGTTTTCCCCCGGCGTTTTTTTTTGCCGTCGGCGACCCCATCTTCAAGGGATATAAGATATGCCGATCTTACTGATGGACTATCTTGCCAGAGCGGAGGGCACGCGCCACAATGACAACGGATGTCAAATACTACGGGGTGTAGGTCATGGGTAAAACGCAGCATCGTCGCAGCACCATCCTGGAGCGCGAGCCACAGGTACAGGAGCCCCGAAGGTACCGGGTGCTGCTGGTCAATGATGATTTTACCCCCATGGACTATGTGGTTCATATTCTTAAGACGTATTTTCACAAGCCCCATGACGAGGCAGTCGCGGTGATGATAGCGGTACATCAGCAGGGCAAGGGACTCTGCGGGATTTTTCCTTATGATCTGGCGGAAACCAAGGTTGCCTTGGTCACCGCCGATGCCCGGCAACACCAGCACCCCCTGCGTTGTATCATGGAAAAGGAGTGAACCATGATTGATAAATCCCTAGAACAGTCCATCAATCAGGCCTTTCAGATCGCCCGTCGGTACGGACATGAATATGCATCCGTGGAACATCTCCTGCTTGCTCTTCTGGATAATCCTGACGGCGTTGATGTGCTCAGCGCTTGCGGTGCCGATCGCGCGCATCTGTCGGCGGAATTACAGCAGTTTCTGGAACGCAAGGTACCCGCCATAGGTCCTGCAGGAACGGTCAATACCCAACCATCTGTGGGTTTTCAGCGGGTCATTCAACGCGCCCTCTACCATGTGCAGTCGGCAGGTAAGGAGGCGGTTTCGGGGGCGAATGTCATTGTCGCCATCTTCGCCGAAAGAGAATCACACGCCGTTTATTTCCTGCATAAAGAGCATGTTACACGACTTGATGTGGTCAACTTTCTAGCACACGGCATGCGCAAGGATGAAGTCATGGATGAGGAAGAAGAGGAAGTCGAAGGCACCACGGAAAAGAAGGGAAATAGTAAAGACCCGCTTACCGTCTATGCGCGCAACCTCAACGCCATGGCGCGAGCCGGACGACTGGACCCGCTGATCGGACGCCAGGAGGAATTGATCCGGGCCCTGCAAGTGCTGGCGCGGCGCCGAAAAAACAACCCCCTCTTCGTTGGTGAACCGGGAGTCGGGAAAACCGCCATCGTCGAGGGCCTTGCACGCGCCATCGTCGCCGGCAAGGTGCCGGAGATGCTGGAAGATGCGACCATTTATGCCTTGGATTTGGGGGCATTGATCGCCGGATCCCGCTATCGGGGTGACTTTGAAGAACGCCTGAAGGGGGTACTGAAGGCACTACGCAAGAAACCCAACAGCATCCTCTTCATTGACGAGATTCATACCTTGATCGGCGCCGGGGCCGCCTCGGGCGGCGCCATGGATGCCTCCAATTTGCTGAAGCCCGCCCTCGCCTCTGGTGAACTGAAGTGTATCGGGGCGACCACCTATCAAGAGTTCCGCCAGTATTTTGAGAAGGACAGAGCGCTCACCCGCCGCTTCCAGAAAATTGACGTGCCGGAGCCCTCTCAGGAGGAGTCCGTGCAGATTTTGCGCGGACTGAAGGGGCAATTCGAGCAGCATCATGGCCTGCGTTATACCGACGCCGCCCTGCGCGCGGCGGTAGGGCTGTCTGTCAAGCATATCCATGATCGTCATCTGCCCGACAAGGCCATTGATCTCATCGACGAGGTGGGCGCCGCGCAAGCGCTTTTGCCTGCATCCCGGCGCAAGAAAAGCATCGGCGTTCACGATATTGAAGAGATGGTCGCCAGGGTGGCCCGTATTCCGGGCAAGAATGTCTCTATTAACGACCGTCAGGCGCTGAAGAACTTGGAGCGGGATTTGGGATTCGTCATCTACGGTCAGGAAAAGGCCATCCACGAACTCTCCGCAGCTATCAAAATGGCACGGGCAGGCCTGCGCCACCATGAAAAGCCGGTGGGAAATTTCCTCTTCTCCGGCCCGACCGGCGTGGGCAAGACCGAACTCAGTCGGCAGTTGGCCAGCCTGCTCGGCATTCCGCTACTGCGCTTCGACATGAGTGAATACATGGAGCGGCATACGGTGTCGCGGCTCATCGGCGCACCGCCGGGATATGTCGGGCATGATCAGGCTGGGCAACTGACGGAGGCAGTGAGCCGCAATCCACATGCGGTGCTGTTGTTGGATGAAATTGAGAAGGCACACCCGGATATCTTCAATGTGCTTTTGCAAGTGATGGATCACGGCAAGCTGACAGATGCTGGCGGTCGCACAGTGGACTTCCGCAATGTAGTGTTGATCATGACCACCAACGCGGGGGCCGAAGCGCGCGGCAAGGCCGCCATCGGTTTCATGACTACGCCCCAGGATGACAGCGGACGGGAGATGGAAACCATCCGCCGGGTCTTCGCGCCGGAGTTCCGTAATCGCCTGGATGCCGTCGTACCCTTCACACCGCTCTCTAAGGAGACGGTGCTGCATGTGGTAGACAAGTTCATCATGGAACTGGACGAGCAGCTATTGCAAAAGGGCTACAGCCTGGAGATCAGCGCCGAACTACGACAGTGGCTGGCAGACAAGGGCTACGACCCGCAGATGGGCGCACGGCCGATGACGCGGATTATTCAGGAGCACTTGAAGAAGCCGCTGGCGGAGCATATCCTCTTTGGCGACCTGCCCAAGGGCACGCGAATCACTGCGCGTCTGGAGAGTGGTGCGGTGAAGCTGGAGATACCAGAGCCGGTGCATCAGGAATGACGGATGGGTAGGGTGTTATTACATTTTGACAATACCTATGCGCGCGATCTGGAAGGTTTTTTCGCCCCCTGGCAGGCCGCCGCTGCTCCGGCGCCCCGATTGCTGCTATTGAACTACGCGCTAGCCGAAGAACTGGGGCTCGATAGCGCGGCGCTGGATAGCGATCTCGGTGCCGCCATTTTTTCGGGGAAGCAAGTGCCGGAAGGGTCGCATCCGCTCGCCCAGGCTTATGCGGGGCATCAATTCGGTCATTTCTCCCCGCAATTGGGCGATGGCCGCGCCCTCTTGCTCGGCGAGTTGATCGACCGCCATGGTCGGCGCCGGGATATGCAACTGAAAGGCTCCGGTCGCACGCCCTTTTCGCGGGGCGGCGATGGCAAGGCGGCACTGGGGCCGGTGCTGCGCGAATATGTCATCGGCGAAGCCATGCATGCGCTGGGCATACCCACCACTCGCGCGTTGGCCGCCGTCACGACGGGGGAAACCGTCCGTCGGGAAACATCGCTCCCCGGCGCCATCCTCACCCGCATCGCCGCCAGCCATATTCGCGTCGGCACCTTTCAGTTCTTTGCCGCGCGCAACGAAAGTGCCAAGGTCAAACGGTTGGCCGACTACACTATTGCTCGCCACTACCCCACCTTGAAAGGAACCGATAATCCCTATCTCAGCCTCTTTGCTGCGGTATCCGCCGCACAGGCCGCACTCATCGCACGCTGGATGCTGGTCGGTTTCATCCACGGTGTGATGAACACGGACAACATGAGCATCGCCGGCGAGACCATCGACTATGGCCCCTGCGCCTTCATGGATGCCTATGATCCGGAGACGGTTTTCAGCTCCATCGACGCGCAGGGCCGTTATGCCTATGCCCACCAGCCGTTGATCGCACAATGGAACCTCACGCGCTTCGCCGAAACGCTGATTGATCTGGTTCACCCCGACGCCGATGAGGCCGTGCGCCTGCTGACCGAGCAGATCAACGATTTTCCTACGCTCTACACCCGCCACTGGCTCGATGGCATGCGCGCCAAGATGGGCCTGGCCACGGCAGAGGACGGCGATCTCGCGCTGGCGCAAGCTCTTTTGTCCGCCATGGAAGGCCAGAATGCCGACTACACACAGGTCTTCCGCGGTTTATCAGCGGCAGTGCGCGGTGATCCGGCGCAGGTCCGCGCCCACTTTGCCAACCCGGCGCCGTTTGATCTCTGGTTAGCGCAATGGCAGGCCCGGCTGGCGCGCGAAAGCACCACCGCGGAGGCGCGCGCCGAGGCTATGGACCAGGTCAATCCGCTCTACATACCCCGCAACCACAAAGTCGAGGAAGCCCTGGCCGCCGCTACGCAGGACCAGGACCTCACCCCGTTTAAAGCGCTGCTCGCCGTGCTGGAACAACCCTTCGCGGAGCGTCCGGGGCTGGAGAGCTATACCCAGCCCGCCCCCGAGGATTTCGGGCCATTCAAAACCTTTTGCGGGACATAGCGCGCGTCGCACAAGCAGCCACAGCGAGCCATACACATGGTCATCGCTGTGGACTCATTCCAGAAAAGTCTCAGCGCCATGAAGGTGGCGCTGTAGATGGCAACGCACTCCTGAATGTCATGTTAACGGTCATGCCCAAGCACCTCGGCTACGCGCCCCTGAAGCACCGGGATGAGCTCTTCCTCGAACCACGGATTGCGCTTCAGCCACAGATTATTACGCGGGCTGGGATGCGGCAGCGGGATCAGGTTGGGCCAGTTTTTCCGCCATGCATGAACCACCTGCGTCAGTGTCCCGGTCTCGGCGGGAAGGTGATAAGCCCGGGCATACTGGCCGATGACCAGGGTGAGTTGCAAATGCTGCAAATGCGGCAGTAATTCCCCATGCCAGGCACGAGCGCACTCTGGCCGCGGCGGCAAGTCTCCGGATGTCCCGGTACCCGGGTAGCAGAATCCCATGGGCACGAGCGCCACCTGTCGGGCATCGTAGAATACCTCTCGGGAGATACCCAGCCAGGCACGAAGTCTATCGCCGCTGGCATCGTTGAAGGGAATACCTGTTTCGTGCACCTTCCTGCCCGGTGCTTGCGCAGCGATCAAAATACGGGCGCACGAATCCATCTGCAGCACCGGACGCGCACCAAACGGCAGGTGCCCGGCGCAAAGTTCGCAATGGCGAACACGGGTGAGTAGCGCAGCGAGAGGATCGCCATACGTTGTGGGATCGGGCATCAGGTTCTTACGGTAGGATTTATTCCGGCTTCCAGCGGCCGCTCGTCTCCCGTGATCAGGCGTGTACCCCGTTTGAAAGTGAGATAAGCCCAAAACCAGTTGAACATCACCGAGATTCGATTGCGCAAACCCACCAGAAGCGCCACATGAATCACACCCCATAGCCACCAGGCCGGTGCGCCGCTCATGTTTACGCCGTTGAAGCTTGCCACCGCAGCTTTCCTGCCGATGGTGGCTAGGCTACCCATATGGCGGTATGCGAATGGTGGTTGCGCAGGCTGTCCCTGCAGTTTTCTGCGAATCACTCTGGCTACGTAGGCACCACCCTGCTTCGCCGCCGGTGCCAAGCCGGGCACCGGTTTTCCTTTCCAGCCATTGGCCAGCGCCGTATCACCGATAACAAACACATTTGGTAGACCCGTTACCGAGAGGTCCGCTTGGACTTTCACCCGTCCGCTACGATCGGCCGAGGCATTGAGCCATTGTGCCGCCGGCGATGCCACGACCCCTGCCGCCCACAACACGGTGTGAGACGCCAGGCGCTTGCCGTTGATGAGTACTCCCTCTTGATCAATATGATCCACCTTGCTTTTTAGCATGACCTCGACGCCCAATCGTTCGAGTGCCCGCTTCGCTTTCTCCGATAACGTCTCGGGAAAGGTCGGCAATAGGCGCGGAGCCGACTGGACCAGAACTACTTGAGCGCTGGCCGGGTCGAAATGGTGGAACTCCTTCTCCATGCCGTGGCGCACCAGTTCGGCAATATCGCCTGCCAACTCTACCCCCGTCGGCCCGCCTCCCACAATCACGAAGGTGAGCAAACCCTGCCGCTCGGCGGGATCTTCGGCGGCCTCCGCTCGTTCGAAAGCGGAGAGAATCCGTCGTCGTATTTCCACCGCATCATCAATGGTCTTTAATCCGGGCGCATACGGTTCCCACTCGTCCCTCCCGAAATAACTGTGGGATGCGCCTGTGGCGATCACCAGATAATCGTATGGTATACGCCGCTTACCGATTAACACTCCCTGTTGGACCGTATCGATCCCGGTCACCTGACCCAGCAGCACCTGCACGTTGAGGTGATCGCAAAACAGGCCTCGCACCGTGGCGGCGATATCGGCAGGGGACAGAGACGCTGTGGCGACCTGGTATAATAGCGGCTGGAATAAGTGGTAGTTATGACGATCGATCAGGGTCACGTGCACCGCTATTTTCGCCAACTTCGCCGCGCAAGCCAGCCCGCCGAAACCAGCGCCCACGATCACCACGCGCGGCGCCCCTTCCAGTGGGAATACCTGCCCGCCACTGATCTGGGGAAGGACATCCAGAATCCATTTGTCGAGCGATAACCTGCCAGGCCCATACAAGCCAACAAGTGCGAGCGTCATCACAAAATATACGTCCGCCGGGCCATCTGAGCCGGTTATATGCATACCGACAACGGTCATGATAAGCACTAGCACCGCGGGACGGGCAACAAAGCCGAAAGCAATAAGTAGCGCACACACCAGCGTCAGCGTAGGTGTTGGTGTAAAATGAGCAAGCGATTTTCCCGGCAGTAGTTTTACCAGACGAATTGGTATCACCGCTCCCAGACTTACCACCAGCAACGCCAAGCCAAGCCATAGACGGAGGACCAATTGATAGTATGGCTTGAGATACCGCGTAACGGCGCTTGCCAGGCGGGTTAGGGCGGTGGCGAAGGGCAGCGCGGTATCCCCTAATCCGCGCGCAAGAAGATGATCCAACGACAACGGCCCCGCGCCACATATCACGAACCACCCGAATAGCACTGCCGAGTACAGGTTGATATCCAGGGCGAGATAGTTGAACTGGACCACCAGCACGAGAATAAGCATGTACAGCGCGGCCCACCGGGTTGCCAACCCCAGTGCGAGCAATACCGGAATAAGCATCTGTATCGCTGCCCCCAGATAGGTAGGGCTTAGCGGTTCCACCCAAGGCACGGGATAGGCAACATTAGACAGATAGGGCGCGACGCTCAGATCGAAAATCTTCAATATCCCCGACACAAAGAAGACCTTTGCCAACCACAGACGGATCAGGAGGCCCGCCACGGGTCCAACCGATCGCTCCGTTACCCGGTAAACAGTATCGATGATGCCCATCGGCACCAGCAACCAGCGGATGCCATCGGCTGCTCGCCGGAACCGACGGTCATTAGCGTTCGGCAACACTAATGATACCTTCCAACGGCACTACTGAGCGTATATCGGGCTTGGGTACGGGTAGTGTCAATCACGAGTTCTCCATAATCTCCAGAAGAAATCCTGTCCCACTTTGCGGATATTCTCTCTGCGGTCATTCCGACTATTCGTTTGTCCCTACGCAAGAAAGTTCAACGTGGATTTCGACCTCCAAAAGCTGGATCTGTCTGCTCACCCCAGCCTGCGACGTATGCAGGCTACCGGCAGCGTCTTTGAAGTTCTGGCGCACCACCGCGCAGACAGGCACAGAGCCTGTTGCAAGTTCAGCAGAGAGATCATCAACCTATCTAATTTATATATAGATATAATATATCAGTATTTCCCCCCTTGCACATCCGTACTTAGAATCAAAACCCTTGATGAGCCTGGCAAGTTTACCCCCGTACACAAGGGAGCGTTAATGCACCTTTGCCAGCTTTGCCACGAGATCCCAAGAGGAGAAGGGATGTATGGCTTACAAAAATATAACTATGTTTTGGACAAGGAGCACTGAATGATCATTATCAACCGTAAAAATGCCATTGAACGTGCCACCTTTCTTACCCAAACCAGTAGTTTAAACGCGGCGACGATTGCGGTTGGGGAACAACTGGCAGGGGCGGCGGAACTCTCCATGGATATGGCCATAGCCGTGCTAGGCAACAATCAGATCGCCGAAATGGCCGGATTCCTCAATGATAGCAAGACATGTAAGGAGCTTGATGTACCCTGCGACGACGTTGGATTAGACCTTGATGAGTTGCGGGAGTGGGGTTTGACGAGAAAACAATATTGCATTGCCCATGAAATCGCGCTGATCGCCCATATGGTTGATCGGGTTCGTACACACCGCAATGAATCCACAGATACACCAAGAACCCTAAGAGCCTATTCTTCTTGATCTGCCTTCCAGAAAATCGCAGCCATTCGAGTTGCGCGATAAATAATTCTAAAAACCTTGAGGATGACATGGAATCGCTTCAACGATCAGATGTTCCGCTGCCTTCCTCCAAACAGGAAGACCTGCGGCGTTTCGCCGAAAGTTTGAGCCGCGAGCAATTACTTTGGGCCAGCGGTTACCTGACAGGGGTTGGAAATACGATCAACGTTCAACGGATATCAGGAGATGCCGATGCGCGTATCACTATCTTGTTTGGTACGGAGACCGGTAACGCCAAAAGGTTGGCGGAGGCTCTGGTAACCAAGGTACGAGCCACAGGCATGCAGGCTGATCTCCAGGATATGCTGACGTATGGTCGCGCCAAGATGCGGCGGGATCGCACGCT
>NZ_JAAZTY010000132.1 GCF_018854775.1 Acidithiobacillus ferriphilus
GACGGCCAGCCCACCCCACACGCCGCAGACGCCGTGCATCGGCCATACGCCAAGCACGTCATCCAGACGCAGGCGGTGCTGCACAAAAGTGAAGAGGTAGACAAAGATAATACCGGCAATAGCGCCGATGGCCAAAGCACCGATGGGTTGCACCACATCGGAACCGGCGCAGATCGCGACCAGACCCGCCAGAGCGCCATTGTGTACGAAGCCCGGGTCGCCTTTCCCTACCGCCAGGGCCGCCAGCATACCGCCCACCAGCGCCATAAGCGAATTGAGCGCCACCAGACCCTGCACCGCCATCAGTTGCTGCGCACTCATCACATTAAAGCCAAACCAGCCGATGATCAGAATCCAGGAACCCAGCGCCAGAAAGGGAATATTGGATGGTGGCATGGCATGCACCACACCATTTTTCCCGTAACGCCCCTTGCGCGGACCCAGCAGCCAGACCGCCATCAGCGCCATCCAACCACCCATGGCATGGACCACCACCGAGCCCGCGAAATCGTGAAAAGGCGCACCAAAAACGCTGGCAAACCAGGCCTGAATGCCATAATGATTATTCCAGACGATGCCTTCATAAAAGGGATAAACCAGCCCCACCAGGAAGGCCGTCGCCAGCAATTGCGGATAAAAACGCGCCCGTTCGGCGATACCACCGGAAATAATAGCCGGTACCGCGGCGGCGAAGGTGAGCAGGAAGAAAAAGCGCACCATCTCGAAGCCGTGATTACCCGTGGTCAGGGTCTTCACATCACCGAAAAAGCTGATGCCGTAGGCGATGTGGTAACCCACAAAAAAATAGACCATGGTAGAAATACCAAAATCGCTGAGAATTTTGACCAATGCGTTGACCTGACTGCGGCGCCTTACCGTGCCCAGTTCCAGAAAGGCGAATCCGCCGTGCATGGCAAGTACCAGAATGGCACCCATCAGCAAAAAAAACACATTCCCACCCGGAGGCGTGGCGCCTATGGCTGTCATGATCGCTGCTTCCTCTCAAAATTTAATTGATTTTATATTTACGAAACAATGGATAACGTCTCATTCATCGAGCAATCGGCGACCATGCAATGCGCGCCCGAGGGTGCTACGATCGACGTATTCCAATTCGCCGCCCACCGGCACCCCGCGGGCGATACGGCTGATTGTCATACCCTCGGGAACCAGCCCGGCAAGGAACTGTGCCGTGGCCTCCCCTTCCAGAGTGGGATTGGTCGCAAAAATCACTTCCCGCAAGTCTGCCTCACCCAAACGCGCGCTGAGGCGATCAATGTGCAGGGCTTCGGGACCGATGCCGTCCAGGGGCGACAAATGCCCCATCAACACAAAAAACTCGCCGACAAACACCCCCGTATCTTCGATAGCGCGCAGATCAGCGGGAGATTCCACGACGCAGAGGATGGAACGGTCCCGATCTTCAGAGCGACAGACGGCGCACAACGGCGCTTCGCTCAGATTATTGCAGCGCTGACAAAAACGGACCATGGCATGGGCCTGCTGCAAGGCGGCGGCCAGTTGCGGCATGAGATCGCGCTTGCGCACCAGCAACTCATAGCCGATCCGTTGCGCCGAACGCGGGCCAATACCCGGCAGGCGGCGGAGCAGTGCCACCAGGGCATCCATACTCGGAACATCTGCCATAAATGCCTAGAAAGGCAGGTTCATGCCCGGAATATTCATGCCACCCGTCACGTCCGACATCCGCTCCGCGCTGACCTTCTCGGCATTGCGCACGGCGTCATTGATGGCGGCAGCCACGAGATCCTCGAGCATTTCCCGATCGCCATCGGCAAGCAGAGAGGGGTCAATACGCACCCGGCGTACGTCATACCGGCAGGTCATGGTGACTTCTACCAGATTACCGCCCGCATAGCCTCGCACCTCTACCTGGGCAAGTTCTTCCTGCGTCTTTTGCATGCGCTCCTGGAGCTGCTGCGCCTGCTTCATGATATTTCCCAATCCACCCTTCATCTTTCATCCCCTCTCTAGTTTACTCTTCAACTGTGAGTCGACGGCACCGCCGTTCGCGGCGGTGGGCACCATAACTTCAATGGATTCCACATGAGCCTCCAAGACTTCCAGGAACGCGCCTATGCGCGGGTCCGCAGCGATGCGCGCCTCGGCTTCGGCCTGCCGGGATGCCGCGCGCGCTTTTTCTTCCTGCACCAGGCTTCCCACCCCGGTCGCCTTGGTAAGGGGCACGATGCTCAGACGCGGTTCCCGGCCAAAATATGCAGTAAGCGCCCGATGTAACGCCCCACGGGCCTCGGCCTTGACGAGAAATGGCAAATAATTGGGCTCCACGGCCAATTCCACCGCTTCCGGATCGCAGCGCAGGGCCTGTCCATAGCGCAGGTACTCGGCAAGCATGGGAGAAACCGCCAGCGCTTCCACCACACAACGCCAGTCCGTCGAGGGTGCCGTCTCAGCCACCCTATCCGGAGTCGTTTCCCGAACAGCATCCCCTGAATGGTAGGAAAGCGATGGTGCAGACCGGTGCGATGCCGGTGAACTCAGCTCCGCTGTCAGCGTTGTTGACTCAACAAAATGCGGAATGCCCGGATCCGGAAGCGCGGCGGCGGGCGGCAAGTCTGGCGATACCGCTCCGGAAAAGCTCAATACCCGCAGAACAGCCATTTCCAGCGCCATGCGGCTGTCCGGATAAAGCGCAAAGTCACGTCGTGCCGAGAGGAGCAAAAAATACCAGGACTGCAAAGTAAGCGGGCTGATGCGTCCACGCAGGCGCGCGATCAGCTCCGCACCATCATCCTCCGGATCTGTCGGAAGAAATTGTGCCAAGCTGAGACGGTGCACGCCCTCTATGACCAAATCGAGCAGGCCGGCGCCATCTATACCCCGCGCCAGATGATCATCCAGTATGGCAAATACCTGCGCAGCATCCCGATCCACCAACGCTTCGACCAGACCCAGCACCGCATCGTCACTGCCGCGCCCAAGCATCGCGAGCACGCCGTCACGCTGGACCGCACCCCCACCATGAACAATGGCCTGATCCAGCAAACTCAGAGCGTCGCGCAGGCTTCCATCGGCAGCGCGTGACAATATCCGCAGTGCGGCATCCTCGGCAGGTAGCTGCTCGGCCGCCATGATCTGCTGCAATCGTCCCTGAATTTGTGGAATATCCAGCCTCCGCAAATTAAACTGCAGACAGCGGGAGAGTACGGTTACCGGCAGCTTCTGCGGATCCGTGGTCGCCAACAGAAATTTGACATGCTCCGGCGGTTCTTCAAGGGTTTTCAGCAGCGCGTTGAAGCTGTGAGTGGATAACATGTGTACCTCGTCGATAAGGTACACTTTGTATCGACCCACCGTAGGCGCGTACTGCACGTTGTCCAGCAGGTCACGGGTTTCATCCACCCGAGTGCGGCTCGCCGCGTCCACTTCCAGCAGATCAACAAAATTTCCCGCAGCGATGCCGCGACAGGCACTGCACTCTCCGCAAGGATCGCTGCTAACGCCACGCTCACAGTTCAGGCACTTGGCCAGTAGCCGCGCCAGAGTCGTTTTACCGACGCCCCGCGTCCCGGTGAACAGAAAAGCATGATGAATGCGACCGGAATCGAGGGCATGGCGCAAGGCGGCGACCACCGCCCCTTGCCCTACAAAATCGTCAAAGTGTTGTGGCCGCCAGCGGCGGGCAAGCGCGAGGTAGGCGCTCATGCGCGCCCGAAATATAGGGTGGCGACGCCAACCAGCCGCACCCCGGCACCTGGATCACCGGCTGCCGCTGCTCCCTTCCGGGCCTGACGGGGTTCACCAGCTACCACTGCGAGGGGACCGATCTTTGTCGCCATAGAAAAACCTGAGACTGTCCGCTGATGGACGGTGATTGGCGGAGAGGGTGGGATTCGAACCCACGGTACCCTTTTGGAGTACACAGCATTTCCAGTGCTGCACCTTCGGCCGCTCGGTCACCTCTCCTGAGGGGACGAAGTGTAACCCAGACGGCAACGAGAGAGCAATGATCCTATATGGAAGCGGCACAAAATGATGCATTTTAAAAACTCAGCACCTCGCCATCGTTCCTGGGCAGGTCCGACAGCGCGTTTTGAATGCGCATCAGGACACCGGAGCGATCATTTACGAACTGAACGCCAATGGCTGGTGGTCGGCCATCACGATTATCCGGTGGCGTCACCCACACCACCTTCCCCATGACAGGCGCCCGCGGCTGGCTGTCGGGAAGACTGATCATGAGCAACACCTCCGTGCCCATGGGCAGGAGGTTCGGTGTCTCCACCAGCACCCCCCCCCCTTTAATGTTTGGCATATAGTAGCGCTGCACCGCGGCAACGTCCCGCAACACTACGGACAGCGCTTTTGCCGCACTTCCCGTCTCAGCTTGTAATTCCATGCACCTTCTCCCTGGACCAAATGCTTATCCAGTTCAACAGTAACGTTTCCAACATCATACCCACATTGCGATTCTGGGCGAGAGATTCTGGGAGTCGGATCCATTCCTCCAGCGTCTCCCAGAGGGAGATCGCCTGAGCCGACTGCGCCATGACCTCCAGCGACTGCAGGTAGTCTACATGCACGATGCTGTCCGGGCGATGATTACGAAGCCGGAGCAAATCGGCCAACAAGCTCAGCATCAACTCGCGCAGCAGCAGCAAGTCAACGTCTTTGGCCCAGTTATCGGCCAGACGCAAAGCGGCGACGGGGCTCTGCTGGGGAAGGCTCAATAACATGTCGATCCAGCTTGGGCAGCGTGTCACCCAGCCGGATTCCCAGAGTTGCCAGGCACGCAACGGCCGATTCGCAAACTGTCGGCTCAACCAAAGCGCCTCCGCCGGAGGTATACCGAGTCCTTCCAGCCAAAGCACGCACTGCCCCGGCCGTGCTGCTGGAAAAGACAATCTCTGCAAGCGTGACCGGATGGTGGCCAGAAGTTGCGACGGACGCTCACTGAGCAAAAGAATGTGCGCACGCGCGGCGGGCTCCTCCAGGGTTTTGAGGAGGGCGTTGGCGGCCGCCGCGGTCAGCGCTTCGGCCGGCTCAACGCGCAGCCAGCGCCGCGCGCTGACCTGCGGGGTGTAGGCGAGAAAGTCATTGGCATGGCGCACCGCGTCAATCGCAATACGCTTCCCCGTTTCTGCTGTAATAACGAGCAGATCCGGATGATTGCCTTCTACCAACAAACGACAGGAACGACAGGTTCCACAGGACAATCCCTGCGCTGATGGCGCGAAACACAAGGCCACCTGCTGCAACTCATCGCAGTACTGTCCGACCAGCGACCCCGACTCGCCGACAGCGAGCATCGCCTGAGGCAACCCCGCTTGCAGCAGACTTTGTATCGGCTGCCATTCGGCGGGCGTCGGACGCTGCGCACTCATGAACAATGCGCCGCCAGACGCAGCGCCAACTGTATCCGCAAAGTATCATGCACCACCGGCAGAGTCTGGGTCGCGTCCACGCGCAAGATTCTTTCTGGTTCGGCCGCACAGCGTTCCGCAAAAACCGCTCGCGCCCGACTAAAGAAGGCTTGATCTTCCTGTTCCAATCGATCCGGTCGACGTGCGCGAATACGCATCGCGCCCAATTCCGGCGGCACATCAAACCAGAAGGTCAGATCAGGAAGGCGCGTAATCCCCGCCCAGCGCGCCAACTCCGCGATGTGTTCGCGGGTGACCCCCCGCCCGCCACTCTGATAGGCATAGGTGGAATCTTCATAGCGATCACTGATGACCACCTTCCCGGCAGCCAGCGCGGGAGCAATACGCGTCAGCCAATGATCCCGACGCCCGGCATACAGCAGGAGCAACTCCTCATCCGCATCCAGGTGCAGGTGATCATCCAGAAAAATCGTACGCAAGGCCTCACCGAGCGGCCCGCCGCCCGGTTCCCGAGTAACTTCCACCGCATAGCCCTGCTGACGACAATACTCCGCCAACACCGGCGCCGCTGAACTCTTTCCTGCGCCCTCGATACCCTCCAAGGTGAGGAAAAATCCATCCTTCAGTGATGCCGCCTTCGCGTTCACAAACCCGCTCCTCCGGCATGCTGGAGATAATGCTGTATCTGCTTAAGATGTTGCGTGTAACTCTCCGAATAATGGTATTCATCGCCTTGAGCGATAAAATAAAGGTCGGCACTGTCCGCAGGATGCAGCACAGCCATCAGACTACCGAGTCCCGGCATCGCGATGGGGGTAGGCGGCAATCCGGTATGCAAGTAGGTGTTGTAGGGGCTCTCCACATGCATCTCTGAGGTCGTCAAAGACCCAGTATAGCGCTCGCCCAAAGCATAAATCACGGTGGGATCAGACTGCAGAGGCATACCCTGCCGCAAGCGATTGAGAAAGACGGCGGCGATATGCGCCTGCTCTGCGGGTGGCGCGCCCTCCTTTTGTACGATAGAAGCCAGAATCAGAGCCTGATAGGGATCACCCAGCGGCAATCCAGGAGCACGTCCGGCCCATAAGGAGTGTAATTCCCGTTGCATGCGCACATAGGCACGCCGCAGCACACTCAGCGCGGTGGTACCCGGAACGTAACGGTAACTATCGGGGAAAAGCCAGCCCTCCGCACTACCTTGCGCGCCGACACCCTGCCGTGCGAGGTATCGTGCCGCGGCCGCACCCTGTGGCAGGTTCTGCTGGTCCAGGTAAGGAGCCTTATCGTGTATTTCCTGATAGATATCCTGCAAACGCCAGCCAGGCACAATCAGCAGGCTAAGTGGCGTGGATTGCCCGGCAATCAATCGGTGGAGTACCTGCGCCTGGTTAATACGTCCCCGGAACTCATACAGTCCGGCCTGCATGGGCGGATACCCGGCCAAGGCCCAAGCCAGATGAAACAGTCGCGGATGCGGCAATACCCCGGACCGCGCCAGACTGGCAATAGTCTGCGCGTTGGTGGTGCCCAAAGGAATGGGGACCGTCACGCCCTTCGCCGGCAAAGCTTCCGGCCAATACATGCCGATGCCGTAAAATCCAAAAAGGAATGACATCATCAAAAGAAACAACCCGGCGGCACGGCGTTTGCGGCTCATGATTGTGGCCCCAACCCCATATTCCTGCACCAAGCGAGCAAAGCGGATGCTATTGGTCCGTCATGTCCTGGCAACGTGCGCTCCGCAAAGCGGCGTACTGGCCAGATGCCGATCAGACTATTGCTGAAGAATATTTCATCCGCCTGCTGAAGTGCCGCGGCCCGATAGCGCCCCGGCATGATCGGCACAGCACGCGCGCGCAGCCATTCCAGGATAGCGCCCCGCTGAATGCCGGCGATTCCCCCATCTTCCAGCTCTGGGGTGTAGACAATACCGGCCCTGACCCAAAACAGATTGGACATGATTCCCTCGCGCAGCACCCCTGACTGGTCCAACATGATCCCTTCCGCATATTCCGAAGCCAGGGCATCCCGGGCCATAACCTGATTCAGGCGATTGAGCGATTTAACGCCGAGATAAGGCGCACCGGTTAACAAGGCGACCGGACAGATCGCGGCGGAAATACCGGGTTCCCAATAGTGGGGATCACGTTCCGGCCATTGGGATAAATACAGATAGCGTCGCATGGGACCTGCATCGGAACTGCCGTACCCCCAACCCGCGCCACGGCTGAGAAGCAGCTTGACGAAGAGGCGGGAATGTACCCGAACATCATGCAGTATCTGCTGTAAATCAGCATACCAGAGGCTTGGGGAAGGCATGGGGATATTCAGAATGGCCGCGCCACGCCCGAGGCGCGCCAGATGGGCATCCCAAAACAGGGGGACGCCCTTTATGACCGCGATGGTTTCAAAAAGCCCATCCCCATAATGTAAAGCACGGTCCAAGGCAATACCGCACTCCCCTGCCACGAAGTGATTTCCATCCACCGTGGCAGCAATCACTCCCACGGAGCAATCAGTTGCTAACGCGGCGGAAAACCAGGGAACTGTTGGTACCGCCAAATCCGAAGGAATTACTTAACGCCACTTCCACAGCCGCGTGTCGCGCCTTAAGGGGTACATAATCCAGGTCGCAACCCTCATCAGCCTGATCCAGATTGATGGTGGGTGGCAGAATGCCATGATAGAGGGCCAGCACCGTAAAAATGGCTTCGATCCCCCCCGCGGCACCCAGAAGATGGCCCGTCATGGACTTGGTGGAGCTCATGGCCAATCGCCGTGCATGGTCGCCGAAGACCACATGCACGGCGTCGGTTTCTGAACGGTCTCCAAGCGGGGTCGACGTCCCATGCGCGTTGATGTACCCCACCATTTCCGGAGTCACCGCCGCGTTACGCAACGCAGCCTGCATACAGCGGGCGGCACCCTCCCCTGCAGGCGCCGGCTGTGTCATATGGTAAGCATCAGAGCTCATGCCATAACCGGACAATTCCGCATAGATACGGGCGCCACGACGCCGCGCGAATTCATACTCCTCCAGCACGAGAACGCCCGCACCTTCGCCCAGCACGAAACCATCCCGATCTTTATCCCAGGGACGACTGGCCTTCTCAGGATCCTCATTACGCGTTGAAAGCGCCCGCGCCGCGCAGAATCCACCCAGCCCCAGAGGACTGATAGCCGCCTCGGCACCACCGGCGATCATGACATCGGCGTCACCGTATTCGATGAGTCGCGCCGCATCTCCGATGGAGTGCGTACCTGTAGAACAGGCCGTCGCCATGGCAATGCTCGGTCCTTTGGCGCCATACATGATGGAGACATGGCCAGACACCATGTTGACGATACAACGCGGAATAAAAAAGGGCGAGATCCGGCGCGGGCCGCTCTCGGTGACAATCGTATGCTCGGATTCGATACCCGGCAAACCACCAATGCCGCTGCCAATGGATACTCCCACCCGGTCCGCAATGTCCGCACCGATCTGCAATCCGGAATCCGCAATCGCTTCCATCGCCGCAGCAAGGCCATAATGGATGAATAAATCCATCTTGCGGGCTTCCTTGGCCGAAATGTACTGACCGATATCAAAGCCACGTACCTCTCCCGCAATCTGGGAGCTATATGGGGCAGGGTCAATGCGGGTTACCCGGCCAATACCACTACGCCCCTGGATTATGGAATCCCACGCCGCGGGAAGGCCCACCCCGACGGGTGATACAATTCCCAGCCCGGTAATCACTGCACGTCTCTTCAAACGCCTGTTCTCCTCATCACCCGGTCGGGGAATAAATACTCAGGCATCCTTGGTTGGCATATGCGCAGACACATAGTCGATGGCCTGTTGCACGGTCGCAATCTTCTCCGCTTCTTCATCGGGGATTTCGCAGTCAAACTCTTCTTCCAGCGCCATCACCAGCTCCACGGTATCCAGCGAGTCAGCACCCAGATCATCGACAAAAGAGGCTTCATTGGTTACTTCATCTTCGTTGACACCCAACTGCTCTACTACAACCTTCTTTACACGTTCTGCCACACTATCCATTAGGAGAAGCTCCTCTGTTGGTAAAAAATTATTGTCGGCGAGATTGGACCACAGGGCGTACAGTCCTGTAAAGCCACGAATGCGTTACCCCATCCACATGCCCCCATTGACATGCAGAATCTGTCCGGTTACGTAACCCGCATCCGGACCCGCCAAATAAGCAACCGCAGCCGCCACATCGGCCACCACTCCGAGTCTTCCCGCGGGAATCTGCTGCATAAGGGCATCACGGTGCGTATCATTCAGCCCTTCGGTCATGTCCGTGCTGATGAAGCCAGGGGCCACACAATTGACCGTCACCTGCCGCGCCGCCACCTCCCTCGCCATAGCCCGGGTAAAACCGGCCACCCCCGCCTTCGCCGCCGCATAATTGGTCTGTCCGGCATTGCCCATCACACCGACCACCGACGTAATGTTAATAATACGGCCAAAACGGGCTTTGAGCATATCGCGCACGCATAGCTTGCTCAAGCGGTATACCGCGCGCAAGTTGGTCGCCATGACATCATCCCAATCGTCATCCTTCATCCGCAACAGCAATTGATCGCGGGTGATTCCCGCATTATTCACCAGAATAGTCGGCGCACCATGAGATGCCTGTATTTGCGCGAGCACAGCGGACATGGCCGCATCATCAGTCACATCCAGCGCCACCCCGGTGCCGCGAATACCGTGCGCTGCCAGGTCCGCGTCAATTCGTTCCGCACCAGCAGGCGTGGTTGCCGTGGCGACGACCAGCGCGCCCTGTCTGCCCAGTACGCGGGCGATCTCCTGTCCGATACCGCGGCTACCGCCGGTGATCAGGGCCAACTGACCCTCTAAAGATCCCGCCATCAGATCACCTCCAGGACGGCCTTAAGGCTTTTGCCATCTTCGATATGGAGCATGGTCAGGCTAGGCTCAATACGCTTCCCCAATCCAGACAGCACGCGACCAGGCCCCATTTCCACGAAGGTCATAGCCCCCTGTCGGGCAAGATGACGAATCGTATCGGTCCAACGTACCGGTGAATACAACTGCTGAGCGAGGGCGGCACGAATGGAATCAGGCGTATTGTGGTTTTGCACATCGGCATTATGCACCACCATCGCCTTGGGGCTGCGGAATTGCACAGATTCCAGGGTAGCCTGAAAACGTTCGGCAGCCGACATCATCAGGCTGCAATGGCTGGGCACACTGACCGGAAGCACTACAACGCGCTTCGCACCCGCGGCACGCGCCGACTCTACCAGACGCGTAACGGCTGCCTGATTACCGGCGACCACCACTTGTCCGGGCGCATTAAAATTAGCCGCCGCGAGCACCTCACCATGTGCTTCCTGGGCGCAAAGTTGTTTCACCTCATCATCGCCGAGACCAATAACGGCCGCCATGGCACCCACACCTTCGGGCACCGCATGCTGCATCAGACGGCCGCGTTCGGCGACCAGACGCACCGCATCCGGGAAATCCACCGCATCGGCGACCACCAGGGCGGTGTATTCACCCAAAGAGTGGCCGGCGATAAAGTCGGGAAAGACGCCGCCCTCCTCTTCCCAGACCCGATAAACGGCGTACCCGGCAGCCAGCATCACCGGCTGCGTCCAACACGTCTGATTGAGTTTTTCGACAGGCCCATCCTGAGTAAGGGACCACAGGTCCTCGCCCAGCTGGGCGGAGGCTTCCGCGAAAATCTCCTTGATCAGCGGATGACTGCCGGCAAGATCGGTCAGCATATTCATAGATTGCGAACCCTGACCGGGAAAAACAAAGGCGATAGAGCCGTGCAAGCGAACCTCCTCTCAGTACAAATTGGTAGCAGGGCTTTCAGCCCCAGCGCAGGAGCGCTGATCCCCAAGTGAACCCACCCCCGAACGCCTCCAGCAGGAGACATTGTCCCGGCTGAAAACAACGGCGTCGGGCCGCATCATCCAGCGCTAAAGGCACCGAAGCTGCGGAAGTATTACCATGATGTTCTACCGTCGTCACCACCCGCTCCATAGGCAAGCCTAACTTATCGGCGGTCGCCTGAATAATGCGGATATTGGCCTGATGCGGCACCAGCCAGTCGATGTCCGCTGCTGTCAGGGCATTTGCCGCGAGCGTTTCCTGCACAATCTCGCCCAGGGTACGCACAGCCATGCGGAACACCGCATTACCCTGCATGGTCATTCGTGTCTCGCCACCAGGCACCTGCAGCAAGTCGGCATAGGCACCATCCGCATGGATGTGCGTGGAGATGATGCCGGGTTCATCACTGGCACTGAGGATTACGGCACCGGCACCATCACCAAAAAGGATACAGGTACCGCGATCCGTCCAATCGACGATGCGGGACATACTCTCTACCCCGACGACCAGCGCATGCCGCGCTCCGCCGCTGCGGATGAAGCGATCGGCGGTCGCCAATGCGTAGATAAAACCGGTGCAAACCGCCTGAATATCAAAAGCCGGCGCGCCATGGTTCCCCAAACGGGCTTGCAACAGACAGGCGGTGCTGGGGAAGATCTGGTCCGCGGTCGTCGTCGCAACAATAATGAGATCCAAATCCTCTGCCCGAAGATC
>NZ_JAAZTY010000133.1 GCF_018854775.1 Acidithiobacillus ferriphilus
CTCACCGGCGGCACTGGCGCAGACGGTGATGACGATGTCCGGTGTTCCCGGTAGGTCATCCCAGGATTTGCTGTACAGACCCGCCGTGGGGATACCCGCGCGCTGGAGCAGGGCGAGCGAGCGGGGATGCACAAACCCCGTCGGGTGACTCCCGGCGCTCATGGCATGCATGTGCGGGCCCGTGAGGGCATTGAACGTGGCTTCGGCAAGGATGGAACGGCAGGAATTGCCAGTGCACAAAAACAGGATATTCAGGGTTTTCATTAAGTCCTCGACGCTGCGCAGGAAAGGGAAGGTTTTACGTCGGTGGTCACGCACGGAGCGCATAGTTCAGGCCGATGTCCGCAACAGTTGTCCGTGAGATAGGCAATGAGCCCCTCTGCCGCCATCAGGCAGGCCCGGTAGCGTTGGTAGCGGCCTTCCCGATGGCCGCTTACCAAGCCGGCATATTGCAGGGTTTTGAGATGAAAAGAGATGCTATTGCCGGGAATATCGAGCCGTACGGCGATGTCCCCGGCAACGAGACCGTCGGGTTCGTGCTCCACCAGCAGGCGATAAATATCCAGCCGGACGGGCGACGCCAAGGCTTCGAGCAGACGGATGACGTGATCTTGGCGCATTTCCATTGTCCAACTCCTGTATGTTTTTTGTAGTATTGATATATTCCTGAGGATCGTCAAGACAAGGGAAACACTCAGGCAGAACTCCCAAAGGAAAGACCGCCACGCAGCCCATATTCAGGGATCCCGCAAACTGCCGGAAGGAGCGGGACGGATAACGGAACCATGTTTCAACATCTCCAGACGATCGCCCAAGTGTTGTTCGAGAGATACCCAAAAGCTCTGTTGCCGGGGCGGATGAAAATATCCCGGCCACGGGCTGTATAAGGCCATGAGCATTTGCGGGGCTCCGGTAGCGCTCAGGATAGGATGTATTGCCATGGAACGTAGGCCGATGGCTTGGGCTTTGGCCCACGCCTCTGGCGCCAACTCCTTCTGAATGCTGTTGATATTAACTGGTTTTTCGTCAAGCCAAGCCTGCAATAATAAATTCTTTGGGTTGGTAGCACACCACGTATGGCCGAAACCCAATTCACAATGCAGACCGTACTTTTCTCCAACACTAATGATCTCGACGCCGGCGATCCCTGGAACTTTGACAATACGCTGCAGTGTTTCCCGTATGATGTCTTCTCGATTAATGGTTGCGGAAATGATCTGTCTAATATGTTCAAGGGTATTCGCCCGTTCATTTTCGGTCTCGGTATAGGCCATGAGTTGCCATGAGAGATCATTGCTGAGGCGCTCCATGATGATGGACTGCAACGTGGCGCTGTTGGTCAAATCGGAATAAATGGCGTCTTCCAGCACAGCGCGATAGACCTGAAAGGATTGGGCCAGGACGTCCGCAGGCAAACCAACCCAGGTGTGGTGCAAGCCGACCTCTCTCGCCATGGACATATGCTGTTCCTGGCTGAGACCCGGTGAAAGAATCCGCGTCAGATAACGCACCTGACAGGCCTTGAGATGGGTCATTTCGGCATCGGAAAGGAAACTCAGGATCTGCGCCGAAGCCTCGGCACGCATCAGGGTGTCGTAAAAGTTCGCGACCACCGCCTCGCTGTAGAAACCCAGCAGGTCCTGCACGGCATTGAGCCAGACATCAACATGATCGTAAGGGTCCATCATCTTGAGTCACCTGCGGGTGCTTCCAACCGGTTTCCCCGCCTTTCGGTCAGCACCAGCAGCGACGTGCTGGATATCCCGACATCTTTCCCGGTTGCCATGAACTGAACTCCTTGCGCGCCACCTAAAGGCTATTACCCAACCGCGACCCGGCGCTCACTACCGATCTGTTCAAATGAAAAATGCGGCACATCAGCGCGGGCGCTGGCGTGTTCGATGGTGAGAGCGCAGATTTCTCCATGCTCATCCACATCGATCAAGGTGTTTTCGTCAAAGTCTCTGGTTTCGCCCACGTCGCACGCCCGCAGCTCGATATACAGTGTGTCGGTGTCCTGAAAATACTGGATTTTCATGGCTGGAATCCTCTATCAAAAAAAGCGTTGTGCACTGTTTCTCCATCCGCTAGCAAGATTGCCCGGAGATACTTGCCACCCGCCTCAGGTATGGCTTTGTACCTGCGTATGCGACCATCGTCTTGTATGGTTTCACGGTCGGGATGCTCGATAGTCCTTCGTATCCATTCCATATCAATGCCCGCCCTGTCCGGGCGCAGCCGCATTGTTTGAAAATACTGGGTAGTCTTCATCCTATAACATCTTCGCCAAGTCCTCAGCCCGTAAGTGAGTATAGCGTTTCAGTATTTGCAATGTCTTGTGGCCGGTAACGGTCGCCACCTGCATGGGGTTCAAGACCATTTTCGATGATGAGTCACCTGCGGGTGCTTCCAACCGGTTTCCCCGCCCTCCGGCCAGCACCAGCAGCGACGTGCTGGATATCCCGACATCTTTCCCGGTTGCCATGAACTGAACTCCTTGCGCGCCACCCCTAGTATCGTATTGTAGTGGAAAACAGCGCCATCGTCGGAATTCTTCCTATTTGCGAAGCAGCAATAATTGCTGGTCTTGCAGCGGTGATGGGACGAACCCGAAACGCAGATAGAAACTAGACGCTTCCTCGTCAATGGGGTGGGTCAAAATCGCCCGGATACCCGCCTGCTCGGCGATCAGCAATGTGCGCCGAATGGCGTCCTGCAGCAGACCAAAACCGATGCCTCGCCCTTGCTCCTGTTGTGATACGGCCAGCCTCGCCAAAATGACCACAGGCAACGGATAGCGCACCATGCCTTGACGAATACGCACTGGCGCATCCAACGTGTCCACCTGGCCAACCGTGAGACTGAAGTAGCCCACCACCAAGCCATCATCCGCAACGACGAATGTCTTGGCCGAACCGCTCCCCGCAGCCATGCGCGCGTGGTGAATCAACCAGTCGTTGAGGGCCGGTTTGCCGCAATCGAAATCATCGAGCTTGTGCTGAGGCCCCAGCGGGACGGGCGCGTTATACATCCCACGGCGCCTTGCGGGAGAACAGATCCCGCAGGCCCCCGTTGACCTGTTCCGGCTGTTCCAACAAATCCAGCAGGTCCTGATATTGTCGGCCAGTCACCATGAACAACCGCTGGTCGAGCAAGGTCTGCTCGGCGGAAAGGCAGGCGCTGTCTAAAACGAAATCGGTCAGAGATTTGTGCGCTACATCTGCAGCGCGACGCAACATGGCCTCTTGTTCCGGTGTGGCGCGCAGCCCCAGGCGGGCGGAACGATGAGCAGAAGAAACAACCTTCGTCGTCATGGAAGCATCCCCAGCATGAAAAATGAGCAGTGACAACGTTAGTACAAATGGCGAACGCTGTCTAGGCGGCTTTCGGCAAGCAAAGAAACCTTCTAATGCACTTATTTACTGACGATAAGCCTCTTTCCGGTGGGCGATTTTCACGACGAGAATGCGTACATCGCGATCCTCAATATTCGCAACAATACGGAAGCTTCCTACTCGGTAACGCCAGAGACCGCTGAGACCCCCTGAAAGCGGTTTACCCAAACTGCGGGGATTCTCTAGGTTGGCCACTTTAACCTCGATAAAATCTCGGATGCGTTTACGCTCTTGTGCATCAATCTTCCGTACGTCTTTCTGAACAGACTCCGCGTACTCAATCCTCCAGACCACGCCAGAATTCCTCACTGCTTAATACGCGCTCATCCCCGCGCCGGACACGCTCCAAGGCTGCTTCGGCCAAATAAGCATCCTCCATATCATCCAGATGCTCCAAAATAGCCTCACGGACGTAATAGGTCTTCGTGCGCCCTGTTGCTTTTGCCAACGCATCCAGACGCTTCTCGATGTCGCTGGACAGACGAACCCCAATCATAAACACCTCTCGATAAACACGTTAAACATGCTTATCATTCTGCGCTTAGCCAGGAAAAAAAGGAAGCAGCCACTCCTTTCCACTCATCACCTCTACAGCGCGACGCAACATGGCCTCTTGTTCCGGTGTAGCGCGCAGCCCCAGACGGGCGGAACGATGAGCAGTGACAACGTTAGTACAAATGGCGAACGCTGTCTAGGCGGCTTTCCCCTCACTGAAACGCTCGTAACCGTTCGAGGTCGCGGATCGCGGCCGGGGAAGAGGTCGCTGCAGGTGCGTGCCCACTTGGCCGCCGAACACGCCAAGACGCGATGAGCTATCGCGTCGTATTCAGCCCGGAAGCCCAAGAGCAACTTGCCGAGCTTTACCGCTATATCGCCGAGGCGGCATCGCCCGATATTGCTGCGCAATACACCGAAGCCCAAGCTCTCCCTACCACCTTGAGAAGACCGCCTCAGAGAGCGGAAATCGGGTTGTCAAGGGGCGTTGTGATGTACGGCAATTTGCCGCACAATCGTGGTCAGGAGGGTAAGCCCATGCCACAACCGTTTTCCACCGCCCGCCTCGAAGCCCGGATCAGCACCGATATGCATTCGATGCTCAAGCGCGCCGCCGAGCTTCAGGGGCGCACCATGACCGATTTCGTGGTGGCCGACGTTCAAGACGCCGCGCAACGCGCTATCGAACAAGCCGAAATCATTTTTAGAAGTTTTTTGTAGCGGCGGCCAAGCGCATGGGCATCCCGCAGCCGAAGCTGTCAGGGATGATGCATGGCAACTTCACCAACCTGTCCGATGCTTCTGTATCTAGATCTCATTGAATAAGACTCCGCCATCCTACGGGTGAGACGGGGGGAGGGGCCAAGGTGAATGGCATAATAGTGCCATTGCCCAAGGGGATCAGTAGGTGATTTCCGGATTGCGTGGGCGCGCCTGCATATTGGTTGCCCAGTGCTACGCCGGAAACGTTGGCGCCATTTGCGGTGAGTGGAGCGCCGATTGCCTTGGTATATAAGCCCTCCGGGGCATCAATTGATGAACTTCCATCCCGCAGGGCCACCTAAAGGCAGTCCGGCACCAAAGCTCGTGGGGAATGTTCCCGACGAGCCGGTATTGTTAGCCGCGCCCTGCAACATGGCGCGACCATTGAAACTGGTGATGGTCGGCGTGAAGGCGGTTCCGTAACCCACGAAAAGTCTGTCGGTAATGGCCTTTCCGGTGCTGTCGGTGAAAGTACCGCTGGGGAACACCCCGTTGTCGAGCGCATAGAGGTAGTAGTAAGCATCGTTATCTCCACAGGTGCCCGCAGGTGGCGGCACGGTAACGGGCAGAATGACAGCGCCGCTATTGATCAGGGCGGGGGCGGAGATAACGGCCCCCGGTGGTAAAGGCGTGATGGGCGGATTGACGCCCGTGCCGGGTGTCGTATAGGCGCCGCCGCTCCAATTGCCGGTGCCGCCCGCATAGGCGGTCCAAGCCGGAGACCAGGTGCCATTCAGTTGTGAAAAGATCGTGATGCCGTTGGGTCCCTGTACGCGCAGATAGTTTTTGCCCTGATAGTACGTGCCGCCTATGTACTGCACTTGGCCCGGATTGGTGCCACTCATGCCCGTCGACCATTGCGACGAATAATTGCCAATGGCCGCTTTGGTCGCAAAGTCCTTGGCCAGCGTGAGCGTCTTGTTGCCGGGCGCCAGCAGGGTGGGCAGGGTGGCGGAGGGTATTTCATACAGATTACCGGCGTAGTCGCCCAGATAGAGATTCCCGCTGGCGTCGATGTAGGGGGTGGCGGTGTCATCGAAAGGCAGGGTATCCTGAAAACTCTGCCCGGTGCCGACGTTGACCCCTATCAGGTAACTGGTCGTGGTTCCGCTGACGGAACTGTTGTCGACCCATAGCGCCCAGGTCTGGCCGAAGTCGGTGCCCTCGGCCTGATACTGATAAAATACCGGATTGCTGGGCAGCGGCTGGCTGTAATTACTGCCCAGATCATCCTCCCATACGGTTTGTTTCAGGTTGGGAGCGGTGGTCCCGGTCAGTTGGAGATCGTAGAGGATGCCGCCATTGGCCGCGCTGCCGACCACATAAGTATGCCACTGTGCCAAACCATTTGTGGCATCGATCGTCTGGAAGCCGCCCTGCATATTCGCGCCCTGCCAGAAGGTGTTGTAATTCTGGAGTTGGGGTAGCAGTGCCTGGGGCATCCAACCCCAGAGCAGGGTAGGGCTGCCGGTATTGTTGTAGCCCATGGCGTACAGAAAACCATCGTTATCGCTGAAGAGGACCGCATTCTGGCGGTTGGCGTGACTGCTCGCGAACGAGAGATAACTGTTGGTGACGCCGCCTGCACCGAGCAATTGCCCGTTGTTGGGGGCCGGGAGCACTTGCGGCGGGGTGGAGCTGGGCAGACCCATGTACCAGCCGTTGTAACGCCCACCGAGATAGGCGCCGCTGCTGTAAGACGGGTCGATGGTGTAGCTGGCAATGGTGCTGGCTGTCAGGTTCGTGGGCAGCGTGCCAAAAGCGCCGGGCGTCTTCGAGGCCACGCTGGGCAGCAAGCTTTCCGCCCCCGCGCCATTGGCGCCACCTGGCGTGGTAGTGTACAGGGCGCCACTCCGATTGCTGGTGCTCATGTAGGTATTAGCGTCCCAGGATGCGCTGGAGCTTGGCGTACCATTGCTTTGTAGCGCATAGGCGTAGAGGTCGCCCTGTCCGGTGATCGGGTTGACATTCTTGAGCAAAAACTCCAAAGACCCCGTGGTTGCGGACGGTGGCGCGCCGTAAGACGCGGAAACGCTTTTGCCGAGAATATTGGCGACGATGCTGTTCATGGCGGATTGCACGGCCGAGGCGGAGGTTGCGGCATAGAAGCTGTTGGTGCCCCCCGCCTGGGCCATGGCGGTGAGCACGGCCTGACCCTGTAGGGCTACGGCCTGATCGGCAGCGGTTGCACCCGGCACATTGGGATTGACGGCGGAACCCACGCCCAGTACATAGGTTTTGATGCCTTTTTGGGCGAGTTTTTGGATTTCCTGAATGGCTTCTACCACCGCGTTGTTGTTGGTTGAACTCCAGGTGCTGGCGGTGATGGAGGTGACGCCGAACATTTGCGCCGAAGCGCTGCCCAAGGGCGGATACACATACCCGTTATTCATGCCTTGGGTGGGCTGTCCATCGGTGATGAAGATGACATATTTCTTGCCGCAGGTCGTTGGTGGCGGATTGGATAACTTTCCCTCGTAATACTTCAGTGCGGTGCTTTCAG
>NZ_JAAZTY010000134.1 GCF_018854775.1 Acidithiobacillus ferriphilus
TAGCGCGCTGCCCGACGCCGATACACCACGTCCCCGCCTCAGCGGTGCGTTCCGCCATGTGAGCCTCTGGTTTTTCCTGTTGGCGGGTTTGCTGGAACAGGCCAGTCATGGCGCTTATTACGCGTTTTATTCTATCTATGCGGAACAGCACGGTCTGGGGAGCGCCGCTGTCGGCATGCTGTGGGGATTTGCAGTGCTCTGCGAAGTCGCCTTTTTCTGGTGGGGTGATCGTTTTATCCGGCGCCGGGGCGTGCCGCTGGTATTCACCGGCGCCTTTATTCTGACCGCCATGCGCTGGGGGGTAATCGCCTGGTGGCCGGGGCTGATATGGATCATTCTGGTGCAAACCCTGCACGCGGCGAGCTATGGCGCCTTTCACCTGGCGGCCGTACATTGGTTGTCGGAGCGCTTTCCCGGTGTTCTGCGCGGACGCGGTATGGCTCTGTACGCGAGCATCGTTTATGGTTTGGGAGGAGGTCTGGGAGCGCTCGGAGCTGGCTGGACCTGGGCGCATTGGGGTGGACGAGGCACTTTTTCCGCAGCGGCGCTGCTGGCACTTTTAGGTGCATTTTTCCTGATATGGGCACTACAACCCGCACCGGCTCTTGAAAAAGAGGCCGAATGATCCCATTTTCTGAGCAGTGCCAATCTATGGGAGTCACTTCATGCGTACCGATAAACTGACCACCAAATTTCAACAGGCGTTCCAGGATGCCCAGAGTCTCGCTCTAGGCCAGGATCATCAGCAAATGGACCCCATCCATCTACTGATTGCTTTTCTTGACCAAGAAGGTGGCATCGCCCGGCCACTCCTGTCGAAAGCCGGCGTACGGGTCGATGCCCTGCGCAATCAGTTGAACCGCGTGCTGGAGTCCATGCCGAAGGTACAAGGGCATCCGGGAGAGGTGCAAGTAGGCCGCGATCTCACCAATATGCTCAACCTGGCCGACAAGATAGGGCAAAAACGCGGCGACACGTACATCTCCACCGAACACTTCCTACTGGCCTTGATGGATGACAAGGGTGAAGCTGGGCGCCTTCTGAAAGAGGCGGGCGCCACCATCAAAGATCTGGAACAGGCCGTCCACGACCTGCACGGCGGTGAAAAAATCAATGACGTTAATGCCGAAGAGCAACGTCAGGCGCTGGAGAAGTACACCATTGACTACACGGAGCGGGCCAGTCAGGGCAAACTGGATCCGGTCATTGGCCGTGACGACGAAATTCGCCGGACCATTCAGGTCTTGCTGCGCCGCAGCAAGAATAATCCGGTCTTGATCGGCGAGCCAGGAGTGGGCAAGACGGCTATCGTCGAAGGACTGGCCCTGCGCTTGATCAATGGCGAAGTGCCAGAATCCTTGCGTGATAAACGCCTATTGGGTTTGGATTTAGGGGCACTGATCGCGGGTGCCAAGTTCCGCGGCGAATTCGAGGAACGCCTGAAGTCCTTGCTCAACGACCTGGAGAAGAGTGAAGGCAAAATCATTCTCTTCATTGATGAGATTCATATGCTGGTTGGGGCAGGAAAAGCTGAGGGCTCCATGGATGCTGGCAACATGCTCAAGCCAGCGCTGGCGCGCGGTGAATTGCATTGCATCGGTGCCACCACCTTGGATGAGTACCGCAAATACATCGAAAAGGATGCGGCTCTGGAGCGCCGTTTTCAACGCGTGCTGGTGGACGAACCCAGCGTGGAAGACACCATCGCTATTTTGCGCGGCCTGAAAGAACGCTATGAAGCCCATCATGGCGTACGCATTACCGATCCGGCACTGGTCGCCGCAGCGCAACTTTCACATCGCTATATCACCGACCGTAACCTGCCCGACAAGGCCATAGATCTGATGGATGAAGCCGCCTCCCGCATTAAGATGGAGATCGATTCCAAACCTCAGGAACTGGATGAACTGGAGCGCCGCATCATTCAGTTGAATATTGAGCGGGTAGCGCTGGAGAAGGAAAAGGATGAAGCCAGCCGTAAGCGTCTTGGCATTCTACAAAATCAACTCAGTGAGTTAGAGCGCAAATATCAGGATCTGGAAGAAGTCTGGAAGGGCGAAAAGCTGGCGATCGAGGGTACTTCACAAATCCAAAAAGAACTGGATCGTAAGCGCGTCGAACTGGATACGGCACGCCGTGCCAACGACTTAGAACGTATGGCGGAACTGCAATACAGTTCCATTCCGGCATTAGAAGCGCAACTGCGCCATGCCGAAATCCATGCGGAATCTACTGGTTCAGGTGCTAAACCCACCCTGCTGCGCACGGAGGTCGGCGAAGAAGAAATCGCCGAAGTGGTTGCCCGCTGGACAGGTATCCCTGTCTCTAAAATGCTGGAAGGCGAGAAGGAAAAACTCTTGAAAATGGAGGAGCGTTTACAGACGCGAGTGGTGGGCCAGAGCGAAGCCGTCGCTGCGGTATCCAACGCCATTCGCCGCTCCCGGGCAGGACTGTCAGATCCCAGGCGTCCCAATGGTTCTTTCCTTTTCCTTGGCCCCACGGGTGTCGGTAAAACGGAGTTGAGCAAGGCCTTAGCCGAGTTCCTTTTCGACAGTGAAGACCATCTGGTGCGTGTCGACATGAGTGAGTTCATGGAGAAACATTCGGTGGCGCGCCTCATTGGGGCGCCTCCCGGATATGTGGGCTACGAAGAAGGCGGGTACCTTACCGAAGCGGTGCGGCGCAAACCGTATTCCGTCATCTTGCTGGATGAGGTGGAGAAGGCCCACCCGGACGTCTTCAATATCCTTCTGCAGGTGCTCGATGATGGCCGCCTTACCGATGGCCAGGGACGCACCGTGGATTTCCGCAACACGGTGATTGTCATGACCTCCAACCTGGGTTCCGACCGGATTCAGGAATTCGGTCGGAAGGGGGATTATGACGGCATGCGCGTTGCGGTAATGGATGTGGTGCAGGATCATTTCCGCCCGGAGTTTCTCAATCGCATTGATGAGTTGGTCATCTTCCATCCACTCACCGCAGTGCAGCTCCGCGAGATTACTGAGATTCAGATGGGTTTCCTGCGGGCACGACTGCGCGAACGGGATATGGGTCTGGTACTGAGTGATGGCGCACTGGATCGTTTGGCCGAAGTCGGCTATGACCCCGCCTATGGCGCGCGTCCCCTGAAAAGGGTGATTCAGCGGGAAATCGAAAATCCCCTCGCGCAGCAACTGCTGCGGGGTGATTTCGGACCCGGTGAGATTATTGAAGTGCTTCTTGAAGGAGACAGCTTTATCTTTGCCGGACGACGCCCACACTGAGTCTGGGTTACGAAACAAGGGCAGCCCGAGCGGTGATCTCGGCGTAGAACTGTGACAAGTTCTGGGCCATCCGGCCTTCCGACCATTCTGCGGCGAGTTGGCGGGCTTCTGCTGCTAATTGTGCTCGCTGGCCATTATCTCGCAGCAAGGTAATACAATGACCAGCAAAATCCATGGGGTCATTGCGGGCACTGCGAGTGCCCTTACCTAAGCCAAGCAGATCCACGCTGCCCAGCGCGGGTACACCCACCACCGGCAATCCCGCCGCCAACGCCTCAATCAAAACCATTCCCTGCGTTTCCGTCCGAGAAGGAAACACGAAAAGGTCAGCAGCTGCATAAGCGTCTTTCAAGGCCTCTTTTCGCTCCAGATAACCGAGAAAGCATATCGAACCCGCTAGACCTCGTGACTGTGCGAGGGTTTCCAACACTGACCGCGCCGGGCCATCACCGACCAGCATCAATAATACATCCGGTATTTGCTCCAGAATATGCGGCAGTGCATTGAACAGCAATGGAATATTTTTTTCTGGTGCAATTCGGCCGGCATAAAGCAGGATGGGACGTTGCTCGCTAATACTGTGCCGCTTGCGAAATTCCGCGCCTTTGCCCTCCGAAAAATGCTCGGGCCTCACCCCCGTCGGAATGACCCGCACGGGCTGATTGATACCGTAACTCCAGAGAATTTCCGCCATGGCGCGCGACGGCACGACAACGCCATCGACTCCATGGCATTGCTGCCACGATAAACGCCGGACTGAGTCGCGGCGCAGGCTGCGGGGAATTTTTGGATAATAATAATCCACATAGCCCTCAAAGTAAGTGTGATAAGAGAGCACAGCAGGTATGCGCCAGCGGCGCGCCAGACGCACCCCGTGATAATGGGCAACAAATGGGGTTTGAATATGGATCAGGTCGTAAGCGGTCTGGCTCAGGTTGCGGTGCACGGAGCGCAAGGCACGAAACTTCATGAAACGCTCTTCGGGATACAGGGGAATTCGCCAGGAAGGTATACGCCATAACGCCCGCTCATCGTTATCTGATGTATATTTTTTGCGACCGTCATAGGCAGGGAGCAGGATATCCACTTCATGCCCCTGATCAATCAATCCTGCACGAAAGCTTTCGATAGAACTGGCCACCCCGCTGATTCGGGGAAAATAGGTATCCGTAATCATCAGAATGCGCAAGATACGACTCCGGCAATGTAAAGGAGGTTCCCAGCCCGCATGCCGGAATCTCCCTTAGTCTGCCAGAGCAAGATGACAGTTTGATGACGCCGCCGTGATATGCGGTGCGGCGTAGGAGCCCTTATTTTTTAACGGTGGTCAGGTGCTGCAAGGTGCCCTCATCTTCCAATGTGCTGGTATCCTGGGTGATATCTTCGCCGCGAGCAAGAGAACGTAGCAGACGGCGCATAATTTTACCGGAACGGGTTTTCGGCAAGGCGTCAGTGAAGCGAATGTCGTCAGGACGGGCTATCGCCCCGATCAGTTCGGTCACCTGCGCCCGTAGTGCCGCACCCAGTTCATCACGATCAACGCCCTGATATTGATGTTTCACTATAACAAAAGCACAAATGGCCTCACCCTTGATTTCATGAGGAATGCCAACCACTGCCGCTTCCGCGACCGCAGGATGTGCCACCAGCGCCGATTCCACCTCCGCTGTGCCCAAACGATGCCCGGAGACATTGAGCACGTCATCAATGCGTCCCATCACCCAGAAATAACCGTCGGCATCGCAGCGCGCGCTGTCCCCGGCAATATAGTAGCGATTACCAAACTTGGCCCAGTAGCTCTCTACATAGCGCTCCGGATTACCCCAGACGCCCCGCAACATGCCTGGCCAGGGTCGATCGATGATCAGGTAGCCACCGGCATCAGGAGCGGTGATGGGGTCGCCATGATCGTTGACAATGCGCGCGCTGATACCGGGGAGGGGAAGGGCGCAAGAGCCCGGCTTGTTGACCGCCACACCGGGCAATGGCGCGATCATGTGCCCCCCGGTTTCTGTCTGCCACCAGGTATCGGCTATCGGGCAGCGCCCGCCACCGATCTGTTCGTGGTACCACATCCAGGCCTCCGGATTCATGGGTTCGCCCACCGAACCCAAGAGTCGCAGGCTGGAAAGATCATGGCGCTGCGGCCATTCGTCGCCCATTTTCATGAAGGCGCGCACTGCTGTCGGTGCCGTGTAGAAAATGCTGATGCCATGCCGCGCAATCATTTCCCAGAACCGGTCCGGCTGCGGATACATGGGTGCCCCTTCATAAAGGAAGATGGTGGCGCCATTCGCCAGCGGACCATAGACCACGTAGCTATGGCCGGTGATCCAGCCGATATCGGCGGTACACCAGTAGACATCAGCGGGTTTGACATCAAAAACCCAGCGAGTGGTGAGCATGGCCCAAAGCAAATAGCCTGCGCTACTGTGGAAAACCCCTTTAGGTCTACCGGTACTGCCCGAAGTATACAGAATGAAAAGCGGGTCCTCCGCTTGCATAGGTAAGGCAGGGCAATCGGCACTCATACCGCTGATGACATCCTCCCACCAGACATCGCGACCTTCCTGCATATCGATTTCGGCACCGGTACGACGTAGGACAATAACCCGCTGCACGGAATGTTCACGCTCCCGCAGCAGAGCCTGATCCGCATGGCGTTTGAGTGGCACAAGCTTGCCCGCACGCCAGGCGCCGTCGGCGGTGATCAGTATCTTGGCATCCGTATCCTCCAGACGGTCCTTGAGGGCTTCCGCAGAGAATCCGCTAAACACCACCGTGTGGATCGCCCCGATCCGCGCACAGGCGAGCATGGCGATGACCGCCTCTGGCACCATGGGCATGTAGATCGCGACCCGATCCCCCTTTTGTACCCCCTGATGTTTGAGAGCATTGGCAAAAAGGCACATTTCGCGGTGTAACTGCGCGTAGGTCAGGGTTTTGACGCTGCCATCCTCGCCTTCCCAAATCAAGGCCGCCTTGTGCCGGGTTGCTCCTTGCAGGTGGCGATCCACGCAGTTGTGCGCCACATTGAGCTGACCATCGCTGAACCAGCGATAGAAAGGGGCATGATCGGCCTCCAGCACCTGTTGAAACGGAAGATCCCAGTCTAGATATTCGCGCGCCAAATCTCCCCAGAAGCGATGGGGATCTTCGGTCGCCTGACGATTCAAACGAGCAAAGGTTTCCGCATTCATATTGGCCTGCCGGGCAAAATCAGCAGAGACGGCAAAGGAGCGGGTTTCGGCTAAGGTAGAGTCAATGGATGGTGGCATGGATTACTCGGCGAAGGTGTCATCATGAATGAACAGGCAGTTCCCAAACATAGCACTGCACAAACTTTGTGGCCACCCGTATGGTGACCGGTGGGCTCACGCTGTTGCCGCTTCCTGTATCATATTGCCTTCCAACACATAGGTCTCAGCTTTGGTGAGCGCCGCTGGTGTCCCGAACAACACCAGCACATCCCCGGGCTTGAGTACCGTATCAGGAGAAGGTTCGCGCCCGCGAATCCCATGACGGCGCACCGCTACGACCGCCACCCCGAAACTGGTCAGATTCAGTTCGCGCAGACTGAGGTGGATGGCAAAAGCCGTTTCGCCCAGAGCGATAGACGCCAGTCGCGCCGAATCCTGATCTTCGCCCGGCTCCGAACTCCCCCAGAAGGCCCCTCGAAAAAACTGGTAACGCTCCTGCCGGAAGCGCCGCACCCGACGTAGTACCGTACTGATCGGGAAGCCCATCAGCAACAAGGCCTGCGAGGCCAGCATCAGTGCACCCTCGGTCACTTCCGGCACCACTTCATCGGCTCCGGCGGCCTCCAACTTCTCCAGTTGACTGTCGTCATGGGCACGGACGACTACCGGCAGATCGGGTCGCAACTCCTTAATAATGGATAAAACGCGCTGGCTCGACGTGACATTCGCATAGGTGATCACTACAGCCCGAGCCGAAAAAATCCCTGCCGCTTGCAACACATCGCGGCGACTGGCATCCCCATAAAAGATCGACTCACCCGCAGACTGCGCCTGGCGTACGCGTACCGGGTCCAGGTCAAGGGCCACAAAGGGAATACCTTCCTCTTCCAAGACCCGCCCCACACTTTGTCCCACCCGGCCGTAGCCACAGAGCACGACATGGGCCTGCAAATTTGCCGAGCGGATGTCAGCCAGTTGCTGATCGCGGTGGCCGCGATAGCTGCCCACCAATTGGCGCGCCAACCAGCCATTGCGCTCCACCAGGATGGGCGCCAGCATCATCGACACGAGCATACCGCCGAGGACCGGTTGCAGCACGTGGGCGGGCAACAGTTGGTACTGATTGGCTAACGCCAGTAGCACAAAGCCAAACTCCCCTGCCTGCGCCAGCACGATGGCCGAGCGCAATGCCACGCCCGGCTCGTAGCCGAAAAGACGGGCCAGCCCCCAGACCAGCGCACCCTTCAACAGCAGAAGCATGGCCAGCACGGTTAAAACCCAGGCCAGATTCGCCCACCACGCGGGGAGATCCACGAGCATACCGATGGTGACGAAAAAGAGCCCCAACAAAATGTCGCGGAAAGGCGCGATGTCCGCTTCCACCTGATAACGGTAGGCCGTCTCGGAAATCAGCATCCCCGCCACAAAGGCCCCCAAAGCCAGCGACAATCCCGCCTGTTCGGTGATCCATGCCAAACCCAAGGTCACCAATAACACATTGAGCATAAACAGCTCTGTGGACTTACGGTTGGCCACAAACTGAAACCAGGGCCGCATCACCGGTCGCCCGATCACCAGCAAAACCAACAGCACCAGCACCGCCTTGAGTCCGGCCATAGCCAAATCATGGGGCAGATTAGTGGTCGAACCAGCAAGGGCAGGGATCAGGATCAGTAGCGGCACTACAGCCAGGTCCTGAAAAAGCAGCACGCTCACCGCGATACGTCCGTGCCGGGTCTGGATTTCCATTTTTTCGGCCAGCGCGCGCACGACCATGGCGGTGGACGACATGGCCAGAATTCCCCCGAGGATTACGCCGGTCTTCCAGGAAAGTGGGATGAGCAAAGCGATGCCGACGAAAATCAGACTGGTCAAGACCACCTGCGCCAGCCCCATTCCGAAGACCAGGCGACGCATGCTCAAAAACTGCGCCAGGCTGAACTCCAGCCCGATGCTAAACATCAGGAAAACCACACCGAAAGCGGCGAGTTGTCGGGTACTGGCAAGATCCGGCACTACAGCCAGGGCATGTGGACCGAGAATGATGCCGGTCAGCAGATAAGCAAACACCGCCGGTAGACGCAGGTAGCGCAGAAAACCGACCAGCAGCACCCCGGTAGCCAGGAGCAGGATAATCGTCAACAGACCGTGGTCTTGCATGTTCCTCCTCGGATATGGCGACACCCTCTCCGGAGCGCCATTTATTGTTTGCGGCAGGAAATAGAAAGGTCTGAGCCCGGACAAAGGGCAGAGCTATGGCGCCTTATAGGAAGACGTCGGCTTTCTGCTATGATAGCGGGAAAAGGAGGATCACGCATGTACATCGTTACTGGCGGTGCCGGTTTTATTGGTGCCAATCTCGTGCAAGCCCTCAATCAGCGGGGCATTACGGATATCCTCGTCGTGGACCACCTGACCCGCGCCGACAAGTTTCTCAATCTCACCGATCTGGAACTTACCGATTACATGGAGGCGGAAACTTTTCTCCGCCTGGTAGAAAATGGACACCTGAAGGGCATCGAGGCTATTTTTCACGAAGGGGCCTGCTCCGACACCATGGCCAGCGATGGCCGTTACGTCATGGAAAACAACTTCGCCTTCAGCAAAATTTTGCTACATTGGTGTCAGCGTCATAATGTTCCCTTTCTCTACGCCTCCAGCGCCTCTGTCTATGGTATGACCGGCGCCTTCGTCGAGGAGCGTGCCGCGGAATCCCCGCTCAACATCTACGGATTCAGCAAATTCCAGTTCGACCAGTATCTCCGACGGATGTGGGCAGACTTGCGGGCCCCGGTGCATGGCTTTCGCTATTTCAACGTCTACGGCCCACGCGAATTCCACAAAAATCGCATGGCCTCGGTAGCGTTGCATTTTTTCAACCAATATCGGCTGGATAATCATGTTCGCTTGTTTGCGGGTACGGATGGCTATGCCGATGGCGAGCAACGGCGTGATTTCATTCACATAGACGATGTGGTTGCCGTCAATATGCACTTTTTGGACCACCCGCACAGCGGAATCTACAATGTGGGTACCGGGCAGGCGCAGAGTTTCAACGAAGTGGCGGTCGCCGTGATCAATAGTCTGGAACGCCGCGCAGACCACCCGGCACAAAGCCTGTCTGCACTGCAGAAAGCGCAGACTATTCGCTACGTCAACATGCCCGAGGCACTGAACGGTAAATATCAGAGTTTCACCCAAGCGGAGGTGGGTAAGTTGCGTAGCGCGGGATATGCCAAACCTTTCCTGACGGTGGAGCAGGGGGTGGATCGCTACGTACGATGGCTGGCGGAGCGGCTGGCTTGATGGACGGGCGGGTGCTCGTTACCGGTGCTGCGGGATTCATCGGTTTTCATATGGCTCGTCGCTTACTCGCGGATGGCTGGATTGTCAGCGGCATAGACAATCTCAACGACTACTATGATCCCAGTTTGAAAAGGGATCGCCTGGCGCAACTGGAGGGGCATCCCGCTTTTCAGTTTCAGCCTCTGGATCTGGCCAATCGCGAGGCTATGCAGACGCTCTTTGCGGGCCCACACTTTGACGTCGTCATCAATCTGGCTGCCCAGGCGGGGGTACGGCATTCCCTGAAAGCGCCGCATAGCTATGTGGATAGCAATGTCGTGGGCTTTTTGAACGTGCTGGAGGGCTGCCGTGCGCAGGGAGTAAGTCACCTGCTCTTCGCTTCCTCTAGTTCTGTATACGGTGCCAACAATCGTCTGCCCTACAGCGTCCATGATCCGGTGGATCATCCGCTCAGCCTTTATGCGGCCACCAAGCGGGCCGGCGAGCTCGTGGCACACAGCTACGCCCACCTGTATGGCATCCCCAGTACGGGATTGCGCTTTTTTACCGTCTACGGGCCTTGGGGGCGTCCCGATATGGCGTATTTCAGCTTCACACAGAAGATTCTGGCCGGCCAACCCATCCCTGTATTCAACCACGGCCAAATGCGGCGCGACTTCACCTATATTGATGACATCATCGAAGGGGTGACGCGCCTCATTCCGCATGCACCGGAAGCGCAAAATATCTGGCCGGAAGACCCGGCAAGCAGTGCGGCACCATTCTGCATCCACAACATTGGCAACCACACGCCCATTGCACTCACGGACTTCATCCATACTCTGGAGGGATGCCTCGGTAAATCCGCACAGATTGAATGGCTCCCCATGCAGGATGGCGATGTGGTGGCTACCTATGCCGACGTTTCACCATTACAGCAAAGCATAGATTTTGCCCCAGACACCTCCTTGCACAAGGGACTGCAACACTTCGTGACTTGGTACCGCCAGTATTACGGCTGAGGGAAACTTTCTGAATTATGATGCGTACTCATCAACCGTTAACCCTTCGCAGCCGCACGGAATTCCTATGGCGCCAGTTGCGTTACACGGGGGCAGGCCTGGGTTTCATGCTGCTTTCCCTCGGCATGGGCGTGTTGGGTTATCATTTTCTGGCGCATATCGGCTGGATCGACAGCCTGCTGAATGCCAGCATGATTCTTAGTGGCATGGGGCCGGTTTCCGGCTTGCACGGCACAGTCGCCAAATTGTTTGCCAGTGTTTATGCACTTTACTCTGGTATTGTCTATCTGGCTGTTTCCGCCGTTCTTTTGTATCCACTGGTCGAGCGACTTCTGAAGATTTTGCATCTTCGGGCGCTCAACACGCCCCCTCCCGCACAGAGAAACCGGCACCCGGATCTCTCAGAAGACTGACACATTACTTACTCAGTGCGCCGTTTTGCCTGGATACACGGACGAGGCGGCGGATGCGGCGATGTCAGCGGCCTTTTCCTCAATCCAACTACGGCCGGAGCGGAAGCTCATCCAGCATTTCCCCTCATAATCATATAGTTTACACTCTTTGAATATACGTCGAACCTCAAAAAAGCTGAAGCGCGTTTCATGAATATACTGGCCGTATTCCGCGCGCAAATCTTCGTAGGCCCCCTTCAGATGGTAGAAAGGGATCCGGGGGTCCACGTGGTGCGGCGTGTGGAGCAAAATATTGTGGATCAGGTACTCGCTGATCTTTGAGCAACGCACAATAGTGCTGCAATACAGTTGGCCAATGCTCTGGCTCCACTCCTCTTTCTCTGCGAAGAAGGGTACTTTAGGATGCGTGTGATGGAGAAAGACAAATAAGGCGATGTAGTAGTTGAATAACAGAAAGGGCAGGATTACCGCCGCAATGACGCCCATCATGCCTGCCGCCCAATACGCCAGCGCGGAAAAGCTGAGAAAAAACACCAACGTCACTATTTTGCTATAGAAAAATACCTGCCGATCCTTGCTTTTGGCATCCGCTTTGAAACGCACCATGCCCGGCCACCAGATCCGCAACAAATAGTGCAGGGCGCAGGTGTAAGGACTGCGTTCCAAGCGGTAGATCATTTTCTGCCAAACCGGCTTGCTTCGATATTCTTGGGGTGTCCATGGACGCCATACCCAGTCGACAGTGGTCAGGCTGGTAAAGCCATGATGGACGCGGTTGTGCCCAAAGGCCCAGAGGCGATACATGTTCAACGAGGGCAGCATGAAAATTGTGCCCATGATTTCGGCAGTGCGTTTGCTCTGGAAAAGGGCGCCGTGCGCCGCATCGTGCGCCCAGACGAACATAAAAGCGACTGCCGACCCGGCAAGAAGCCCGAACAACAACTTAAGCCACCAGGCTTCGACGAGCAACGCACCGGCAATAGCCGACAGATAAAGAAGCGCATCGAAACCATACCAAGCTACGGCAATAGCCGCTGAACGCCGATAACGCTCCGGTCGGATAGCCTCGCGGATGGTTTGCAGCTTGATGGGGTGCAATGCCTTATAGTCAGCACCGGAGGAAGTAAGTGGCATGGCAAAACGTGCTCCCTAGCAAGTCCATTTCATGCCGTACAATATACCAACGTGTCCTATTATGCAATTGAAAAGCAAGGCAGGCACGAGGTAAAAGCGTTCCAAACAGATTGTCAGGCTCGTTAGATTACTGCATGTCCAAGCAGGTAGCCGATCAGCGTGGTGCTGACCATTGAGAGGGCTCCCCAGAAGAGAACGCGGAGAGCGCCCTTTATCATGGATGCACCCCCAGCCTTGGCAGCAACCGCGCCAAGGATCACCAGCAACAGAATGGTGGTCGTATACAGGGCTGGTAGCACCTCGCTGTGAAGCACGAAAGCGGCGATCAGCACCGGGAATAAAGCGCCACATACAAAAGATGCGGCTGAGGCTAAAGCAGCTTCGCCAGGCCGAGCCGTGGCCATTTCCGTCAGGCCTAGTTCATCGCGCGCATGCGCGGCGAGGGCGTCACGTTGCATAAGCTGCGCAGCGACTTGCTGGGCCAGCGCTTCGTCAAGGCCACGCGCCATATAAATATCGCGGAGCTCAAGAAGTTCTTTATCGGGACTCTTCTTCAGTTCCCGTCTTTCAATCTCAAGATCGGCCCGCTGGGTATCGGCCTGTGAACTCACGGATACATATTCACCAGCCGCCATAGCAAAGGCCCCAGCGACCAGCGCTGCGGCACCAGCAAGTAAAATTTGTTCATGGCTCGCTCGCCCGGCCGCCACACCAGTAAGCAGGCTCGCTGTCGAAAGCAGGCCATCGTTAGCACCGAGCACACTGGCCCGTAACCAGCCGATGTTCTTATGGCGATGGTCTTCTTGGTGGTGCCTGGAAAGAGATACGATTCGTGCCATTTTTTGCATCCTCCTTCCTGTCTAGTCTTCCGCAGCCGAATCTTTTTTGTCAGGGCTATTGTACCAGAGGCCCTTACAGATTTGGGCATTCATCCGAGTCCATGTTACGTCAACCCAATCAGGGGGCGAGCTTCGGTAAAAGCCGTTTGAGTTGAGCTTCGGAAATAGCCCCTGGGATACGGCCCAACTGACCAGATTTCGCGCGGAAAATGATTGCCGGCGTCCCCTGAAAGCCGAGCGAGCCCAGCAGTTTCATGTTCTCTCGCAGATCGGCCCGAGTATCTTCGGTCGGCGAGGCTTTCGGCAGGTCTTTCGTGCCGCCATTCCGGAAACTCGGCCCAATGATGTTCTCGAAATGCTGCAAAGCCTGTGTTGGTTGCGGCGCCTGCAGCCAAGCAGCGGCTTCCGGCAGGCTGTTGGGCGAGATAAAGGCCACCGGCACGTAGCGCACAGTCAACAGACCGGCGCGAATCAACGGTGCCTCCGCTTTATAGAGGACGTGGCAATAGGGACAGTTGGGATCCTGGAAATCGTAAATGATTGGCCCCTTGTCCCCATCCTGGATATAGGTGGCCTGCCGTGCAAGGACCTGATTCCAGACGAACTGCGCGGTCATTTTCTTGGGATAGGTGAGATGCACGGGAGGGGCGACGACGGCACCCGCCCAGGTCAAACCGGACGCCATTGTGGAAGCCAGTGTCAGCGTGTTAATCAAAACCGACTTGAATGAAATTTGCATGTAACAGATTCCTTGGAGGGAGAGCAAGACCGTATTCCGAGGTTGGGCAGTATAGCATTAGGCTGAGGGAGCTTCTCCATGTTTTTAATGAACAACGGTAAAATTGCCCTATGCGCTTATTCATATAAAAACATGTTATTGGATTTAAATTATAAACTGTCATATATATATGACCTTTAAAATTATGCTATTAGCATGGATTCGCATGTCATTCAATTTGCCATGCCAGATATATGACTTTACTATATTGCATTCCTCATTTATGGTAACCCGAACTGCCAGTAGGCGATGTTAATAATGCATCGGCAACGCAGTCCATTATTCCTGAACCACAAACCCTATAAGGAGTTAGTCATGAAGCAGAATTTTGTTTGGTCTGTCACGCTCGGTTCCGCATTCGCCGTCACTCTCGGTGCCTTACCTTTAACCGCTATAGCAGCGGATGCGGCAGCGCCGCAGATATTGATGACTGCGCAACCGGCGGCCATGCCTGTCTCTGCCAAAAGTGAAGGGCATTGCGTGAGTGCCGCAATGATCAAGGCCCATGATGGCAAATGCGGCAAGGCATATATGATGAACCATAAGAAGATGCCCATGTAACTGGCTTCCCGTTGTTTCTACCGACGAGTCCCCCAGCAGTCCAAAGAGGCCTGAACTGCTGGAGACCCTGATTCAAAATCGCCGGGGGCAGGTGCTCACTTACCAGCAGTACCTTGGTGAAGGAACAACGCGGTGATTACTGAAACCTTCACGCTGCAAGTCAGTGATCTGTCCGTGCAGGTGGTCAAGAAGCCGATCAAGAACCTGCACCTGGGGGTGTATCCGCCCACTGGTTGGGTGCGTGTGGCGGCCCCATTAAGGCTCAGCGAAGAGGCCATACGGGCAGCGGTACTCAGCCGCCTCAACTGGATTAGAAAGCAGCAGCAAAAGTTTCTCGGGCAGGAAAGAATCTCTCCCCGTGCGTATGTATCCGGGGAGAGTCACTATTACCTGGGCAAACGATATCGGCTGAGAATCCACTCCACCACCCAAGCCGGACACGTTGAACTCAGCCACGCTCGTTTTATTGACCTATATTGTCGGCAAGGCGCCAACAAAGACCATAAGGAAAGACTGCTTCAAACCTGGCACCGACAGAATCTACAGGAACGCATTCCTGAACTCATTGCCCGATACGAGCCCATTCTCAGGGTAAAAGTCGCGGAATGGGGCATCAAACGCATGAAAACCCGCTGGGGGACCTGCAATATTCAGGCACGAAGAATCTGGCTGAACCTGGATCTGGCACAATACCCCGAGCCCTGCCTGGAATATGTGGTGGTGCATGAAATGACGCACTTGCTGGAACGGCTACATAATGACCGCTTCAAAGGCATTCTGGACCGGGTGATGCCGCACTGGCGGCAAGTGAAGAGTAAGCTGAAGGAGGGGTTACCACTGGTATTGCCTGAATGCGAAAACAAAACCCCATGAACGGCACCGGCACCCCGTTTTTCCTCATGATGAAAAACAAAAGGCACCTAGAAAAACCATTTAAGTGCCTGCTCTATATGGTGGGTTGTGAGGGGATCGAACCCACGACCCGCTGATTAAGAGTCTCAGATTCTGGCATTTATTGCGTTTTATCTACCCCCATGCATCTTGACGCATCAATCACTTAGCCAGATACTTTCCCTGCCAACATTGATCATTTTACCGCTAACAGGTTGGATGGTCCAACCTGAATCAGTGGGTCTGATTGCGTCGCCCGTCCAACCTGTAAACTGTTGTTTTACAGTATGATAGACTGAATATGCGACCGAATGACTAAAAATCACTGGTCCCAAGCACTAAGATGAACCGGGAGGAAAGCCGGGATCGTCGCTTGCATCCCGACGAGATGCCGCGATTCTTTGAAGCGCTGGCCGCCGAGGAAAACCCGGACATGCGCGATTACGTCATGTTGTCCCTGCTGACTGGGGCGCGTCGCTCCAATGTGCTGGCGATGACCTGGGCAGAGGTAAATATGGAGCGTAGAACGTGGATCATCCCCGGATCCAAGGCGAAGGCGAAAGAGAATATTACCGTTGAAGAAATTGGTCGCGGATAGTGGAGCTGATTGAGCAGGTGGGTCTGGAACAGGTCCATGAGCCACATATCAAGCACCTGGAGGACAAGCTATGGGAAATACGCGCCAAGGCACCGGACGGGATTGCCAGAGCAATATACGTTACTGCAACAGGGAAACGGTTAATAATCCTTCATGTTTTCGTCAAGAAAGCGTAAGCGTTCAGCGCACCCACCCTTGCGGGTTGGCGCCAATCAGGGTAATGCGGTTTTTTTCCAGTTCCACGGCAGGAGTTCGTGGAGTTTTTTATTGGGCCATGTGGGGAGCTTTTCGAGCACATCGCAGAGGTAAGCGAAGGGCTCAATGCCGTTGAGCTTGCAGGTTTCGATAATGCTGTAGAAGGACGCGGCACGCTCGCCACCAGTATCATTGCCGACGAATAAAAAATTCTTGCGTCCAATGGCCACGCCCCGCAGCGCCCGTTCCACCGGGTTATTGTCGATGCTGAGCTGACCTTCTTCGAGGTAGAGGGTGAGTGCCTTCCAGCGGTTCAGGGTGTAACCGATGGCTTTGGCGATACCACTTTTAGGCGCCACTTGCATCTGGGTTTCGCTGAGCCAGGCGCGGAAGGATTCCAGCAGCGGGCCAGCTCGCTGCTGGCGGGCTTCGGCTTTCTGATCCGACGGGGAGGCTTTGATGTCGGCCTCGATGGCATAGAGTTTGGCGATCCAGGCCAATGCCTTCTGCGCCACCGGACTCGGACCCCGCTGCTCCACGTCATAGAAGTGTCGCCGCACATGCGCCCAGCATCCGGCTTCGATAACTTGTTCCTTGCGGTAGAGGGCATCATAGCCCCCATAGTCATCGGTCTGGAGTATCCCTTTCCAGTCGCCCAGGAAGTGTTGCGCGTGGATCCCCTTACGGTCCGGGGCATAATCAAAAACCACGACGGGATGCGGGGCATCCGCCTGACTGCGATACACCCAGAGGTAGGCCTTGTCCGTCTTGCCGCTACCGGGATGGAGCACCGGTAAGGGGGTTTCGTCGGCGTGCAGGATAGTGCCCTCCAGCAAAGCCATTTTGCAGGCTTCAGCGAGCATGCTGATCCAGTACTCCCCCTGGCCCAGCCAGCTGCAGAGGGTGGCGCTGGAGATCGGGACACCCGCCCGCAAGTACTGGGTTTCCTGCCGATATAAAGGCAGGTGATCCACATGTTTCGCCGTCATCACGTGGGCCACCAGACGCGCCGTGGGTAAGCCCTTGTCGATCACCTGTGCCGGTAATGCCGGACTTGCAATCGTGCCACAGGGACGGCAGGCCAGCTTGGGGCGGATATGGCGAATCACCTGGAAGCGTCCAGGGATATAATCCAGTTTTTCGCTAATCTCTTCCCCGACGGTTTCCAGGAGGCCGCCGCACTGCCCGCAGGTGCAGGTCAGAGGATCGTGATGCACTTCCACTCGGGGCAAGGTGTCGGGCAGCTGCATGCGGCCGGGGTGGCGGCGGGACGGGCGGCCGTGGACCCCGTTGCCGGCCCTGGAAAAATGCCTGCCTACCTTGCTATAAGTGACGGAAATTGCTTGTATAAATACCCATTTTTGGGTACTATTCTTCCATGAATCCAAGGACTTCCACCCCCATTCCTACAGAGCCAGAAGCGCTGCGCGATCTGGTGCTGAGCCTGCTGCAGACGCAACAGGAAAAGGAAGCGGAATGGGCAGAACGCGCCCGGTATATCGCCCAACAGGAACAGGCTATCGCCCTGCGTGATGAAACCATCGCCCGCCTGGAAAGCACCATCGCCAAACTGCAGCGCTGGCGATTCAGTCGCCGTTCGGAAAAACTCTCTCCCGACCAGATCAGCCTCTGGGAAGAAGCGTTGGATACCGAAATCGCCGCGATGGAAAGTATCCTCGAAAGCGTTCTGGAAGACAGTGCGGCGGTGACGGCTTCCCGCCCAGGAACCGAAGCACCAGTAGCGCCTGCACGCCCCTCCACCAACATCGCCCACTGTGCTGTGGAGAGTTCCACGGCGCCGGTATCGGCTCTGGGCCAGTGCAGTCGCCCCTGATCCAGACGGCGGTAGATGAGCCAGAAACCCAGACCGTCCCAGAGCAAGAGCTTCAGACGGTCGCCGCGGCGGTTGCGGAAGACGAAGGCGTGGCCGCAAAAGGGATCGGCAGCCAGCACCCCTTGAACCTTGGCCGCCAGACCATCAAAGCCCAGCCGCATATCCACGGGTGCTGCCGCTAGCCAGATGCGGCTGCCCGGACTCAACCACATGGGCTTTCGAGGACACGCACCAAGGTTTGCAACCAGCCGGTATCCATCGGTGCCGTCAGTTTCAGACTGCGGCCCGACAACAGCATAATCTCTACCAGCGAAACAGACGGCCGGACCGGTGCCAGAGTGACCGGCAAAAACCCTTCGGTCCTATGGACCATCGGCCGCGGTTCTACCGCATCGGCAAATCGCTTGCGCCAGTAATGCAGGGTGGCTACGGCGATCCCTTCCTGCGCACAGTAATTCTTGGCGGAAAGGCCGCTCGCCTGAAACCCGTCTACTTGTTGCCGCCAATAAGCGGTCTTCTCGTCTTTCGTCATAGCCATCCCTCCTCGCTGAACGCGGATCAGGATCGGTCAGGCCAGAAAATTTGGGAAGGTGGGGGTTGCTTAAGCGCTTACGATGTACGGGCGGGTAGCAGCGCAAGCGGACCTTCCTGTGTAGCTTAGGAACGAGTAGTATCGATCAACAGTTGTCGGTCGAGGTTGCCCGTTGAAGGGCCGGAACGGACGTATGCGTCCAACCGACCCAATGCATATTCTAGATAATCGTGGGCCCTTGCGGGTTGGCGCCAACCCGCAAGGGTGAGTCGGTTACAGCTGGATGCCGACAAACTTTCACCTCTGCTACGGTTACGCTATCACGCACTGGCTGATACATTTGAGGATCTGGGTGCGTCGGGAAAGATGCGAGAAGTGTTTAGTGGGTTTCAGCAGTATTTATATGATAGATAGCCTACTTTCAGGCATAGCATAACGGGATCATACAATGTACCTACAGAGCCTATATGTAGAAAATGTCGGGCCACTAGAGAAGCTTTCCTTGAATACCCAGTTTACCTCCGAAGGAAAACCAGCACCATTGATTTTTGTAGGGAAGAATGGTAGCGGTAAAACCAATTTGCTGTCTATGGTAGCTGATGCTTTTTTTGAGGCTGCGTCTGCACATTATAGAGACGTGGTTCCCAATATGGTTATGCAGCAGCGTGATTGGTTCAGGATTGTAGGTGGAGTAACTGTTATGTCTGGTAGGCAGTTTAACTGCACGCTCATGCGTTTTTCTGAGGGTGAAGATGACTACTTTTATATAGACAAGGCAGGCACTCTTAATATTGGTGATATATCTGAAAGAGTCCCAGCGGACCTAAGAAAATGTTTATCATGGAATCCTGATCAGATTGTTAAAAAATTCGACTTAAAATCTGAAATTAGTAAAAAGATATTCGAATCTGGGGTGTACGTATTTTTTCCATCAAACCGATCAGATCCACCCAGCTGGCTTAATAAAAATAGCCTGCCAAGTGACCTGTTCGACATTGGAGTCACTTATCAAGGAAGGCTAGATAAACCTATATATGCTCAGACTGGTCTAGATAAGATTAAACAATGGATTTTGTCTGTTATGCTTGACAGCAGGGCTGACTATGACATACACGAAGTAAAGCTGAACGAAGAAATGTCACATTTATCCTTCACAATTACTGGTGGACTTGACCATAGACAAAAGAAAGTCATGGACTCAATAAATCTCATATTGCAATTAATTCTTAATGATTTATCCGCCAAATTTGTATGGCAAAATAGGATATTACAACAAGGACTTGCCATATCAAAAGATCACCTTCGAACTCTCATACCTGTTGAATCGTTGTCGTCTGGTCAATCAACCCTACTTGTTATTTTTGCTACACTTTTAAAATATGCTGATAAAGCAACGGGGGGATTCCCTATGCCTGATACAATTAAAGGAATCTGCATTATAGATGAGATTGACGCTCACATTCACACCGATTTGCAATATGAAATTTTACCAAAATTATTTAAATTTTTTCCGAATGTACAATTTATTCTCTCTTCTCATTCACCATTATTTATTCTTGGCATGACTCATCTGTACGGTGAAAACGATATTGAGATAATTGAGTTACCAACTGGTGTGCCGATTGTTGCTGAGTCATATTCCGAGTTTTTACAGGCTTTTGAGGTTATGCAATTAACAAAGAAATATGAAAATTGTTTTATTGAGCATGTAAAACTTGGATCAAATCCTATTGTATTTACTGAAGGTGAAACTGATGTTATGTACCTAAAAACAGCTATCGAGCTACTAGGCGCTTCTGACCTGGTTGGAAAGGTTGAAATTCAATCTATAGGTGCGAGAGACGAAGTAAGCGGTCAGATTGTTAACTCTGGAAAGAATCCCTTGTCTGCGGTACAGAATCTCCTAATTGCAAAACCACAGATCACAAACAGGAAGGTAATATTATTTTATGATAATGATGTAAGAAACTGTTCTCATGGAGATTACGGAAATATCCATGTCAGAATAATGCCCAGCAACAATGCAAATACTGAAATACAGTATGGCATTGAAAATATTTTACCCGCTCATGTTTTTGAAGATAGATTTTATCAGGTAAAAGAATACAATAAAGGAAACGGTGACAAAGGCACAAGTAAGCATCTAAAAAAAATGGAATTATGTAAATTCTTATGCGAGCAAAAGAAGGACAAGGCAGATTTTATTGGATTTGAGCATGTCCTTTCTATTATAAGAGAAGTAATTGGCATAACTAGCTAACCTTGATTGGTATTTCATATAGGATTTTCTATAGGTTAAATTAAAAAGTTCACCTGCCAAGCCGTCACTTACATCAAGCATGTCATCCGCAATATTCCCTCAGGAGGAAACATCTCTATCAAGTCACTCCACAACGCATGCAAATGCGCAATTCACCTACCTTGGTGATTGGCAGTCCTAACTGCGACATCGTCTGGGAGCGTCATAATTTTGTGCCACACATTTTCGCTAATCAGATCAGTCTTGGCAAACTCTGGGCCGTAGTCACTGATGGCAAAATCTTCCAGCTCTAACACTCTCCTGGCTGAACGAAAAAAATAATCCAAATCAAGTTTCCGTGTCATTGGCTAATTACGCCTCTTTTTTCTGCATACCGAGGATTTGCAGCAGTCTAGTTATTAAGGACTATGCTGTGCGAAGTCAGTTCGATGACCGCTCAGGGTAGGATGATGCCATTTTCTTTCCGCTGCTGAATGCTGCAATCAGTCTTGACCTGCCCTTCGAACAAAATCTCCACATGAAGCCTTCGATGTCGAATGGTAGAGAAAATGGCTCCACAAACTGTGGTATACTCACATTCCCTGACAACAGTGTTCTACTACAGACGCTCCACATAAAATAGCCACCCAGCCAAAGCGTGAAGCGACCATAATCAGGCGGCCGCTCACCATTGAATCCGTGGGATCTCAGGCATTTTCGTATTACGCCTAAAGTACAACACCAAAAACACAAAGTATAGCCTATGGGCAGGCCACTCCTGGCTGCCCATACGCCCCCTTGTCCTTATCAAGGATAACCCGCGATCATATTACCAAGGTACTGATGAACTCTCACCACCTCCACCACCATCATTTCTCTGCGGCAGTTGGTTATTATGTCCCCTCCAGAGTGCAGCAGAATTCCGCAAAGCATCCAGCTGCGCTCTCGTCACAGCCTGTTGGGCTGCCTTTTCCCGATGAAAATCCCACTGCTCTACTTGGGAAATGATGTTCTTGCTTTTGCAGCGGAAGCAAAAGTGCCAGTGCTCATCCCGGAAGGGATGATCCTTTTTGTAATACAACGGCATCCGACAACCGCAATCATTACAATAATACACTTTTAATGCTCTAGACATTTTACACCTCATGATAAATAATAGACATGGATTCACAGATCCATATTATTATAGATACATATATGGCGAGATAGAGAATGATCTTATTTTTAATTGTTTTTGTGTTTAATTTCACCACGAAACACTAACCGCTGCTTATCGCTGCACTTATACGGCAGGAATTTATCGAGCTTTGTGATGTACCAGATCACGTAAGCCAAACATTGTCGCATTTCGGTATTCTCACGCTCGATCATCCCGATAGCTTTGCATCGATACTGGAGAAACTTTTCCTGGGTATTGAAATAGCGACCATGTCCATTCGTGAGCTTATGCCACTGTTCAACAATGCACGTTGCTAGGCCATAATAATTCCTGACGTGATCCCCATCGAAGAAAAAGAGGGCATGCAGGTGATGCCCCTTTTTGACCCCGTACTCGATCCTGGCTAGGTAACCCACCAAATGCTCAAATACACCCACTTTCCGCTGCATCAGATCTCTTAAGGATGAGACATGGCGGAGTAGAGGTTCTAACGGATCTCTCTCTTGCTTACTGGGATCATTCGAAAGATTAAAATCTAACCGAAGCACGACCATTCGCCGATGGTGATCAAAGAGTGCGTCCATATACTGAGTCGACTTTACGAAGGTTCGCGTAGCATTTTCTTCCCTGTGCCGGATCTTTTCCTTGAACGGCCGCGTCTGCATATTGGCGCGAAGTGTGGCAATGTAATTGTTAGCCATCGATGCGAGATCGTGTCGAGCGTATGCCGCCAATGGATAGTCTTGGCAACCAATACTTTCTGGGAAAGAGATCGTCGTCACAAAAAACAATTCAACATGCGGACTGTACCAGAAGGTAGGCCTAAAATCGTGCAACCAGGTGTCTATCCATCCCATTGATCCATTGATAAAGGGGTCACTGATTCGGATGGTTTTGCGGATCTCAAAGGGTAGTACATCCACCTTTTCGATGTGACGCATGAATCGCTCAATCTGCCACAGTCGAGCGTCATAGCTCGGTACAATGCCTGCTGTCGGCGGCTCTTCGTCTGTATCCATATTGATGCCATGGCGTAGGTTGAGGGCATGATAGATTTCTGGGAGGGAGAGGTTCTGGGACCGGAATTGGTCATAGAGGGTGTGGATCGTGGTCTTGGACATCGAAATACCTTTTTCTTTAGTAAAATGTCACCAAAAATGCAATGGAAGTAGACGAACTTCAAAATCGCGATGGGTATAAGAATAATGAAATAAATAATCTATATAATGGGGACTATATTTATTTATTTTTAGTTTATCTTTTTGTTTATATTTTGGTGATCATTGGGTTATGATTTGAGATTATTTTTAAGGGTCATATTGTGGGAATGGATGGGATGATTAAGATTAATATAATTAAATATATATCCACGACTTTTATTGATAAAAATGTATTATAGCGTAAGGTTATTATAGGATAAAAGTCGCTATGAAGCCCGGATGTGTCGCTTATGCGTGATTGTTGAAGTTGTGCGCGCACATTATTACAAAAATCTTCGTTATTGATTAATGAATTGGCGGTGTGTTGAAAGCCCTTGTAATGGACAAGTGAATTATAGCGAGGAGATTGTGACGTTGGTTAGTCAGGCCGATCTTGAAGGCGGACGTTTGCACATTGACGAGAATGGCCATCAGTGCCTGCGAAAACGCAGCGAATCGTGAGTTGAGTGAGGGAGCCATCACGATTCCAATCCACCGATTATTCTGGTACTAGGTAGAATGGGCTGAAATCCGGCTGCGTGCCCCCATGAACATCAGGTTGCTCCAAGTGAATGGAGCGCCAGGGCGCCAGGGGAGATAGGCTTGTCGGCATATCCACGTGCGGTATCTGCACAGCGGGCATCAGCTGTTGTCATTATGCTTGTATTCGTCTGCGCGATATTCAGGAGCCAACAAGCCAATATAACACGACCATTCTTCCTGATTCGAGATGAGATCACCGGATGCATCGGCTTCGCGTCCTCTACCTATAGGCTAGCGTCTCCCGGAAGTGCAACCAGGTGAGAGCGCTCGACAAAGCCGTCTATACCTGATGTTCGTGTCCGCCATGCCGGTTCGCCCAGAGACCCCGATGATTCGGGCCATGGAGTGGCTGTTGACCGGCGATGTCTTGGATGCCGAGTGGGGTATGTTTTCCGAATGTTACCCAAAATGTTACCCAAAATGGAAAACAGCCACTCGGGTGTAAACCTAAGTAGCTGTTTTATTTGGTGGGTTGTGAGGGGATCGAACCCACGACCCGCTGATTAAGAGTCAGCTGCTCTACCAACTGAGCTAACAACCCGGAGGACCCGTATTATAGGAATTTTCGCCAAGAAGGCAAGAGCGGACGCGGTAAGTTAGTGAGCCGTGCATCGTCGCAGCCGGATCACGACCTCGACTCTTTCCACCTCAGTCTCCAGCGGCAGGTCGGGGAGCTTGTTAATTTGCAGGGCAGATGCAGGAATATCCAGCAACTCTCCCGAATCTACATAATAGAAATGATGATGAAGAGAAACATTGGGGTCATAGAACACCTTGCCGGGCTCAACAATCACTTCGCGCACCAATGAATGATCGGCGAACAGGCCAAGAGTGTTATAGACCGTTGCCTTAGACACCACGGGATAATCTGCATTGACGCGCTGCATGATCTCTTCCGCGGAAAGATGCGCGCAAGAGGAGAAGAGTGCGTAGCCAATCTCTACCCTTTGGCTGGTGGGATTCACCCCCGCCTCGCGAAGCACTTCCAACACACGTTGTTTGTTCCAATCGTCATTTCCCACGGGCGGTCTCGCTTTAATTTTAAACTCGTTATAATTGTAGCGCCAATGCACAGCCAGGAAAAGGCCTTACTGTGCCGGCCTCGGTGTCAGAACTGCATAAGGGTTAATATCCAGCGGCGGTGGCGTCTTCATTAATAAGGATGCCAGAATGTCGGCAGTCGCGGGCGCATTGGTAAGTCCGTAACGGAAATGACCAGCGGCGACAAAAAGCCCCTCCCAGCCGGGAACAGGACCGATATAGGGAATACTATCCTGACTTCCTGGGCGCAATCCAGACCATTGCTTGAGGATTGGTAGCGACTCCAGATCCGGATAGACTTGAGTGGCGAAGTCCACAAGTTCGTTTCGTGCTTCGTCCGTGGTCGATTTATCAAACCCCGCAAGCTCGCTCGTGCTGCCCGCCAGAATCAGACCATCCCGTCGCGGTATCAGATAATGATTGTCGCGCATCAACATCGTATTGAGGGCTCCCGGTTTGCCCTGAAGCAGGAGCATTTGGCCGCGCACTGGAATGATGTCCAGGTGAATGCCTATTTCTCCGAGTATTTTTCCACTCCAGGCACCGGCGGTCACGATGGCCCGCTCTGCGGGGATAAAGCCGGTGATGGTTTCTATGCCTTGCAGCCGTTCGCCTTGCTTACGAAAGCCAGTGACTGCTGTATTTTCATACAAAACGATGCCCAGTTGGCGGCAGCGTGCGGCCATTGCCGCCAGCAAGCGGGGGTTCCGTACTTGTGCGACTTCCGGGCACCAGAGTGTTTGGGTTTCTCCTGCCAGCCCTGGGCGCCAATCCAGCCCCCACGCGGCGCCCCAAGCCGGCACATCATTTGGGATTTTCTCATGCTCACCCTCCAGAATAAGCAAGCCGGAAGGTATCCACTCAGGATCAATGCCAGTTTGCTCCAGCAACGTGGAAGTCAGGGAGAAATAGCGTTGCATACTATACAGCGCAAGACGCAATAGGGCAGGGGGGTAGTGCCACGGATACAATGGGCTCAGAATACCCCCACCAGCCCATGATGCTTCCTGACCGATATGACCTTGATCGAGCACTGTAACGCGTAGACCAGCCTCCGCAAGCTTAATCGCGCTGACTAAGCCGATCGCACCACCGCCAATCAGCAGAACATCCGTTTGCACAGGGGTTTCAGCGAGCATCTAAGGTCACCACTATCTTAAAAATCAATTCGGTAAAATATATTGGCGCCATTCTGGGTGCCGCTCTCCGTCTGTAGTTCGATGTGGCGGGAAATTCGGTAACGCAAGCGTGCCACGGTACCACTACCCAGCACGGATTGCCCGACACTGAGATAAAGATCGGGGGTAAGATAATGGCCCAGGGTGACCATAGCACCCGCCAAGCCCGAATTACCATTGGAACTTACGCCAACATTAATGCCGCTGCTACTCAGGTTATCGCCGAAGACTGCGGCGCGGCTGGCAGAAAAGAGCGTACCGGCGGCAGCGGAAAGCAATGCATCCTGACTGGCGAGACCGCTACTCGGAGTACCCAGCACGAGATAGGAGAGGATATCTGTCTGCGACATGGCTGGCTTGGAATAGAGCGCCACCTGGGGCACTTGCAGTGTACCGGTGACTTGTACGCCAGCCTCCACGGAGGTGTTGTCCACGGCGAAGCTAGAGGAGCTTTTGATGGTGCGTACCGCCAGCACGTCCAGGTTGGCTTGGTTCGCGGCACCGCGGAAAAGGATGGAACCACGCCGGAAGGTGAGCGTGTGCCCATAAATCGCATAATGACCATCCACCATGCGCAGCGTGCCATCGACTTGCGGACTTTGGCCATTGCGTATTTTTACTGCGAGACCACCTACCAGCCGGGCACGCAGCCCGCCGATGACGACTCTCGCATCGTCCCCGAGGGTTACGTGTACATTAACACCCAGGGCAGGGCCGCTGTTTTTGTGCTCATTTTTCACAAAAACGACGTCGCCTGAGGGCTTGGGTCCGCTGAAATTCGTACCCAGTATCCGCAGGTGATCGGTATGTACGTTTCCTTGCACGTCGATTTTCTTCAGAGTCCCGGAAATGCTCAGGTCGGGGCTGACCGCAGCCTGCACCTGCGGCAAATTGAGCGTCGTGAAGTTCTTCCCGGTGACGTGGAGCGTAAAGTCATTCGCCTGCTGAAGTTGGACGATGCCTGTCCCGGATATCTGGCCCGAGCCAGAGATGGCCTGCAGTTGATCGATCTTAATCTCTTTTCCATCTCCCACGAGTTGTGCGCCCACGTCACGAACATCCAAACCTGCCTGCGGGACGAAAAAGCCCAGACCCTGTAGTTGTGCTGTACCAGTCCATTGCGGATGCGCCCAGGTACCCAGAACCTGTGCGTCTATAGTCCCTTGACCTTGCGGTCGAATCCGCAAGCTCCCGACCGGGAGGGCGGCAAAAAGTGGTGCACCTACATGCGCCTTTATAATCCCTTGTAGTGGGGCATTGGCATCCCAGTGCCAGGGCAGGGCGAGTGTCGCGGGGCTGTGGACGGTCACCTGGGCATTACCCCAGTCATCGGCAAGACGAAGGTCGGCAGCAAGCGAGAGGTCTTTTGGCAACCAATGGAGTTGACCGGTAAACCGCTGCAAAGAGAGCGTATGCGACGTACCCGCCTGCCGCCACTGCAATTGGGTTTTCTGAAAATCCCAATATCCCTCCGCTTGGCAAACTCCGTGACACTGCGCTTGCAGATGCGCATTCAAAAACCCATGGAGCGATGCATCCTCCGCCTGTGCGAAAAAATCCAGCGGTAGAGATTGCAAATCGAGTCCCAAATCGGCCTGGTTGGTGGCGGGATTATAGTGACCTTGCGCGGTAATCCGGGCAGCATGCGCATCGGCGAAAGCCATTTTTCCGAGCGAAGCAGCACCGTTGGCCCATTGCAGGGTGGCTGGGTGGAGTAACTGCCAGTTTCCCAGAGGGATGCTGGTCAATGTGCTCTTCTCCAATTGCAGTCCCCACGCATCGGCCTGATGAGACGCCAGCCCGGTGATGGACAGACGGCTTTGTGGCCATTGCGCGTCCAGTCCCAGCGTAAAACGTGTTAATGTTCCGTGCGCATGGGCCTGCAGATCAATGCGGTGGCCAGCGTATGCCAGTCCCTTTACATTGATCATGGCCTGCAAGGCGTTCGCGGCGCGAAGTTCGGCCTGTGTTTTCAGTGTATTGATCTTTACGCCACGATAGGCAAGCCCCTGTCCGGTGCCCTCGATTTCTCCGGTCCACTGCGTCTGAGGCCGCGCTACCCAACCCTGAATCAGACTCTTACCCTGGGCACCGGGAAGTAAACCCTGCCACTGCGCCACGTTGAGGACGAAATGCAGACGTTGTTGTAAATCACCTTGGGCGCTCAGGCTTACCCTCGGACCAAAAAACTGGGCCTTTTGCAGATCCCACGCACTTCCTGCGAAGTGCACCAACGCCCCACCCTGCAAGGTTTGACGGTAAAGCTGGCTAGGCAGCAATTGCAGCCGCACATCACCCGTGATCACTTTAGAAATTTGAGTGGCGTTGACGGTCAGGTCCCCGGAAAAAGTGCCCGGCACCTGGGCCATAATACGCTGTGTTTGCAGGCCCCTGACTCGAACGTGTCCGGTGACGGTAAGTTGCGGCCGCCACCGGATGGCCAACACCGAAGGCAGCAAATCTGCGCCCAGCAGCTTGCCTGCATAGTGGTATTGCAGGTTTTGGCGATTGCCGTTTACGTTGCCCTGAATACCGCCGAGTTTGGGATCACCGCGCAGTGCCAGTTGTCCTTGATAACGCTGAGTGTTCCCCCGCAAATTCAAACTGAAGGCTACCGCACCCACCGGTAATGTGCTGGGCAGCGCTTTTGCCAGAATCTGCTCGAAGCCGCCACTGATCTGGTAACTCCCTGCAGTATTGCGGGGCAAATCAAGGCGCCAATGCCCCTGTGCGGGTTTCTGGAGCGCAGGATTACTGAGCCGTAGCGACTCGAGCAAAACCTGCTGTGGGGAGATCTGCGTCCTACCGCTCAAAGTCGTCAGTTGCTTGTTTTCTTGTACCTGAATATTCAAGGGACCGCCAAATGTCTGGGCCGAAATGCCGTGCCAGTGTGTTTTCCAACTTACGGTCAACGGGTTGGTGGCACTGCCTTGTTTCCATACACCCAGACTTTGCAGCCCGCGCTCTCCCATTTGCAGGTCTGCCGTAAGCTGGAGTCTGCCCTGGGGCATCTCCGCCGACAGGTGTTTGATGTGCAGATTGCCACGCCGCCAGGCCAACTCGGAAAATATCGCCAGAGAGAGGACGAAGGGCTTCTGCGTTCCTTGCCATATGCGCAGGACCGTACAAGTAACCGGGCTCAATTTCAGGTCGATGAGACGGGTCCACAGAGGCAATGCAGGCCAGCGCAAATGAATAGGACTGGGTTTATCAGAGGGCGTCGGCAGGTGCAGATCGGCCTGGTGAAGCTGGAAATCGGTAAAGTCGACTTCTCCCCAGAGCAAATGGGCAGGATGCAAGTGCCACTGCAAAGATTGCGCACGAAAGCGCATGTCCGCACTATGCCAGGAAATGCCGGAAAGCCGCATCTTGCCGGTAAGCGAGCCTTTTACCTGTTTGATCTGTAAGTTTGGGACCTGCGCTAACGCCCACTGTGCACCGTGGCTGGTAGTGAGCAGCCAGACCAGGACGGTGGCCAGCGTGATCAGGACCAGCAGCACACCGGCAATAAAACCGTGGCGGATGCGTATCACAGGCTGAAACCTACCGAGAAGGCGATGCGGACTGCGGGCGCTTGCGGGGCAACCAAGGGATGCGCCAAGTCAAAGCGTATGGGTCCGACAGGGGAATACCAGCGCACGCCCAGCCCAACATCTTGAAGGGCATGGAAACTGGACCAACTGTTGAAAGCATTACCCACATCATAAAATGCGACGACAGCCCAGTCTTTAGTGACAAAGCGCTGAATATCGAAGCCACCAACGGCGAGGAGACGCCCACCTTCCACCGCACCATCCACAGCGAATGGTCCCTGCGATTGATAAGCATAACCGGGCAGGCTATTTTGACCACCCGCGAAAAATCGCAGATTGGGTGGTAGTTCGCTAATGGGTCCGGTTAACCACATTGCCCCCAGCTTGGCACGGGTGCCAAGAACCCAGTTCCGACTCAAGCGCTTGCGCCATTCTCCCTGAGCACTAAAACGGACGAAATTCGCATCGCTACCCCATACCTTGCTGGCACCCTCAACCCGGGCCGTCAGTATGTAGCCGGCTATGGGGCGCAAAATATCGCGAAAATCTTGCATGCTGTATTGTACGGAAGGATAAATATAAAAGCTGTTATTAAATTGCCCAGCCACATTGTAGTTGGCTTTCTCAGAATTAATTAATGCCTCTATGGTTGCACTGTTACTAAGACTGTTTTCGTTGCGCAATGACCACTGTCGACCAGCACTGGCGAGAATTTCGTTACTGTTATAGGCGGTCAGATTTTGGTTCTGATAACTGGCTTGGGCAATATATTCAGATCTCAGATGCGCACCAACCGGCCAGCTGTAGGTGACGCTGGCATTGCGATTCAGTTGCGCCGCCAAAATGGAAACGCGGACATGCTGCGCTTGATCAAAAGCATTATAATTATCGTAGATAACTGCTGCATTTGGCCCAATATTAGTGCTGTAACCTGCACCTATTTTCAGATGCTGTGCCGACATGCTTTTCAAATCGACGGTAACGGGTATGGCGTCGTTTTTTGCTTTATCCAGATCGCTAGTTACTGAGATATCGGAGAATCGGTCGGCGTTGCGCAAATTACTCTGGGTGAGTGCCAGGGCTTTGGGCGAATACCAGTCCCCGGTCTTGAAAGAGAGATACCGCTGAATGAACCAACGCGGATAGTGTTCCGCACCGGTGATTTTAATATCCCCAAAGTGGAAGCGGGGGCCGGTATTGAGCCACAGGTAAATATCAGCCCAGAATTGATCGCGATCCATACGGATTTCATGACGCGAATAATCGGCATGGGCGTAGCCGCGCGCGTTGAGGAACGATAGAACTTTGCCCTTCCATTCCTCATAGGTAATCTGATCAAGAATATCTTCTTTGTGTAGTGGAAATTGGGTAAATAGCTTTTGTAAGGCAGGGAGATTATGACCTGCGCCCGCTGATTTCAGGTCGATTTTGCGAACCAGGATGGGCCGACCGAGAGTTACGGAAAAGATGATGAGATATTTCCCATGTGCGCCCTTTTCACGGCGCTCCGTCCAATGCGCGCTATAGTAGCCGTAGGCTTCGAGCGCATCCTTGAGGCGCAAACTCGCTGACATCTCCGTCTCTTCCAAACGGTCCGCCTGCGACCCGATGACCACGAAGGGGAGGGCATGAGCGAGCTTCTCCGCCAAAGGCCCAGAAACCCCATCCACCAAAAAATGTACATCGTCGGCGTCAGCCACTCCGCAGTACAGCAGCGAAGCGCCCAACCCTGCAAGCAATAAGCCACAGCGCAGGTTGCTCAGGCGATGTCGCCTCGCCTTATTATCCCGCCTGACTGTGCCCAGAAGACCTCCTGCCCTTAGCTGTCATCCATTTTTGGATATCACGCCACAAAGAAAGCGTCGGAGCAAGGTAAACAGTGCCGCTCACAGCGTGATGATTTGCTGAGTTTAGCACGATTCATGGAGGTGACAGGTGCAGGTTGAGGGGTGCGCAACAGCACCTTAATTCCTTGACGGGATCAGGCAGTGTTGGCAAACGCTTGTAGGAAGGCGGTCATCGACGGATGTTATCAAAAGGCGGACGCGGATGATGAATCTCCCGATAGTCGGTGACCACGATGTCCGTATGTATCCCTTTGCGCATTTTCCGCCGTTGCCACCAGAGGAAAAGCATCCCGCCAGCCCCGAGTATGGCAACGGCGACGACCACAAAAATAGCGAAAAAGAACAGACCGACCAGCAGGACCATGCTCATCATCACCGCGAGCAGGCGCACCCACCACGGACTCCGACTACTGAACGATTGGTAGTAACTCATTACGCTCCCTTGAAATTTTTACAGTGTAAAGTATACGTTCAGACCTTGATCCAAGGTCTGAAGTTCATTTAGATCTGAACTTAGATTGTTCCCCGGTTGCGGTCACGAAATCTAATTTAACATAATAAGTATTATGCGAATATTAGACATTGACTCTTTCTGCTGGGACTACATGTCCGCGGAACCTAGTGCCGGTATGGATTTCTGATGATCTTTAAACAGGGCTATAGGCATACGCAGCGCTAGCCACAAACTGGGTAGTGCCGCAACAAATGCCAGTAGAAAGAATTCCACAAATCCTACCCGTGCTGCAAGAAAGCCGCTAAACCCACCGACGACAGTGGCTGCCACGGACATCAGGGCGGAGCCAATAGCGAAGTGCGTCGCCTGATAGCTGCCCTGGCAGCGCTGCATGAGAAAGACCATCAAAACGGCGGTGCCGAGACCCGCCGCCAACTGCTCAAAGGCCACAGTAACGCCGACCCACCAAACAGAAGGCGTTGCCCAAGCTAGCCACGCATAGGCGGGGATCGCCAAAGACTGTATAAAAGTCAGCGGAAATAGTGCACTGCGCAACCCCCTGCGAGATATAATGAAGCCCCCCAGCAATGCGCCCCCAATACCCGTCACGGTGCCTACCGTACCGGTAAGAATGCCGCGCGTCACCAAACCATAGCCCAGGTGGTTAAGGAATGGTGCCACCATCGCAAACATCATGGCGTCACCAGCACGAAAAAGCAGGATGAAGGCCAAGGCCCACACTATTCCCGGTTGCTGTATGTATGTCGAAAAGGCTTCACGTACCGCACGCCATCGTTGCCCTTGATGACTCGTGGCTACGGGTGGTGGTGGAAGTATGTGCTTATGAAAAGCCGCCAGCCCCCACATCATCGCCGCTGCCGCTAAAAAACAAGCCGTCCAAGACACCCATCCAGCAAGGATAACGAGGGCACCATTCCCCACCAACATGGCCACCCGATAGGCGGCGACCCGTATTCCCGAAAATGCTGCCTGATCAGACGGATTAAGTATCTGAATATAATAGCCATCTACAGACATGTCATGAGTGGCGGACATGAAGGCCATTAACACAAAGATTTTAGTGGCGAGATCCAGATTCAGGTGCTGCGCGGGCCAAACCAGCAAGGCTGTTACAGCACCCAGAATAATTTCCATCATTATCAGCCAACGCTTTTTATTGGCAAAAAGGTCGATTAATGGGCTCCAGAATAATTTGAGGTTCCAAGGCAGACCGAAAAAAGAGAGCAGTCCAATGATCTGCAAACTGGCTCCGGCATAAGTAAAAAACTGCACAGATACCTGCTGCACCAGCGAATAAGGTAGCCCTTCTGCGTAATAGGTGCTAGCAATCCAATTGAATGTTTTAAACTTTTTTCGCAAGGGTCATCCGAATCGACGTATGATACGGGCATTGTAGCATGCGTCGCTGCCCACCACCCGGCATGCGAACCCGCTAGAACTTATTAATCATACCTGCAGGAATGTGTCCATGCTGCCCATAGCACAAGAGCTATAAAAGCCCCCCGCATGCGGGGGGCTTTTATACGGCTCAAAAACCCGTTAAGGTAGCGCGGTTCACGTAGCCGCCCAAGCAAGGCAGGACGAACCACTTTGGCAATAACTTAGGGCAGGCAGAACAGCCCTTGAACTCTGCCAGGGACTTCGCTTTGGCCATCTTTGACGGCGAGGCGGTAGCCCCCATGCTGTCATCACACTCTGGGTATATCCAGAACCCTAGTCATCCTCATAGTCGAACCATCACTCGGCGCGGCTTATTAGCCCGCAGAAGAAGTATCACTGCTGGTGGCACTTGCGTCAGGTGCCGCAGATTCCATCGGCATAGTAGCATCGCTGCTGCTGGTCGTGGTGGTGGTCGCCGGGGCAGCGGATTCGGTGGTGGTAGTGTCACTACTGCCAGAAGCAGCAGTGGTATTTTCCTTTTTAGCACACGCCGAAGCAAGCGCGATGGCACTGGCGACAAGGATGATCCGGGCAACAGGCTTAATCTTAGCAATATCCAACATGTTTTAAACTCTCCTTACGTAGGTTACACGAGATGACAGCGTCAGTAGCTAAATGGTATAGCGCAAATGACATCAGCATGGTAGCACTAATTTCTCCTGTGCCAAATACCACCGATCGCAGCGCAAGCAAACGCTCACAGACCAAACGTGCTACAATCGCCACATGATCAGTGGCGTGAACCCATCTGATACCCGAAGAGCAGTTTGACCGTGGTGTCGATACCAGTCCTTGTGCGTTCAGCGATATCACGAATAAACCGAGGGTTATGCCGTTTTGCATGACCTGTTCGCGCAGATTACTGGCGATTATAGAATGACAGATAGGCCGTCAGTCCCCCTAGCGTTAGACCTGCCAGCACATCCACCGCCACATGCTGACGTAAGGCCAGGGTGGAATATGCGATACCAACACACCATATCCAATTGAAGAGGAGTACCCACAGCGGTGCGCTAAAGCGGCGTAGCAAGTGATGTAACCAGATACCCGAAAAAACGGCGGTGGCGACATGCAGCGAAGGGCAGGCATTGCCAGAAGCATCCATGCTTTTAAGGAAATCCACGTCGGGATAATGAGCCCAGTCGATATGGCTTGCGGGTACCACTGTGGGCCAGAAGTAGAAGATGATCAGTCCTACAAGGCATGTCCCGGCAATGGCCACGCCGTAGTCATACAGCTCGCGCCGCGTTGCTAGCAATGCCGGGGGAAGGGAGACATAGACCCACAGTGACAGATATATGGGCAACGCCAGGGGTTGAAAGCCGATCAGATGATCCAGCAAGGTCCTTGGCATCACCGTTGGCGGATAGGCAGGGTCTTTGAGCAAATAGAAGTAGGCACCGAAAAATAGGCTAATGAAAAGCGTCGTTCCGATACTTTTGAGATACACATGCCTGGGTATTACCACTACGACTTGACGGTACCAGGGCGCCTGCTGACTATTTTCGTTCAAGTCTTGATCTCCAGAGCCGGTTAAGCGCTAGTGTAAGTGTATCGCGGTAAGGATACCCATTACTGGACACCCCCGCACAGATCCCGACGGGTACAATTCACGCGCCGGGATCCCACCTTGGGTGCTTTGACGGCAAGCCTCTGATTTGGCCAACAACACTGGGGCCGGCGCGTGCGCAGCCTTGTTCGTCGCTACGTCGCAAACGCCGCCTGAATATCACGCGTTGTTGCGCCGCTTGCGATGAGCGCACGCACGATGCCAGCGGTTTATGCTACTTACCCGGGCCAAAGAATATAGTCAGTATCGACATAAACACAAGAGGCATTTGCAAGGTGACCGGCGCCGGGGCATGCGCCTGAAACCCGGCCAGAACCTGCCCGTCTTAGCTCAATATAAAGCACTTTCGCCGGTAAAAGGGCGATAAAAAACCCGGCGAAGCCGGGCTGATCGTCTAAATTAGAGATTTGTAGTATAGAAAATTCGGAATAGGCAGACCCGCGAACGCGGTTTTATTTTACAACGATCTTGCCAAACATGCCCGTTGCCGCATGACCAGGGATCTGGCACACGTAGTAGTATGTGCCCGCTGCCGGGCGCCAGGTGAAGTCCGTGTATCCGAACCCCCCACTCTTGGGAACCGGACTAAATCCCGTACCTGCGATAATGGGGTCGATGACCGGCATAACTGCATAAGGCGGTCCCTTCTTGGTAATGTCTAAACTATGACCAAATCCCTTGTTGGTGTTGATGAAGGTGATATCCACGGTGGCACCTGCGGGGATATCCAAGGTCGGATTTTTGACGTCATGAATTTCAAAGCTGGGGAATGGAAACCCCGGAAGGACGGCTGCCGCGACCACATGCACGGTTTTGCCGCTATAGGTTACCGTTTTGCCACTGACTTTCCCGCTATCCTTGGCCAACAAAGCTTTCACTTGCGGCAATGTAGCCATTTTCCAGGAGGTATCCAAAGGGGCTGCCATTGCGGTACTGATACCCAGAGCCGCGGCGAGAATGGTGGAAAGTCCTGCGGCGACATGCCGACCCTTGTGCATCGTGGGTTTAATCTGTGTGTTCATGACCTTGTTCTCCTCAATCCTTCTTGTTAAGCAGTCACTATTTTGTTGATGGCACAATACGGTGACCACACCATTGCCAAATTTGCTCACACCATGCTGACGCTAAAGCGACGCCACCCTGATGCGTCTTTTGACAAGCATTTACCGAGCATAAGTTGTGCCACACTACGAACCGGCCAGCTAAGGCACCGTTCAATGGCTTTGGCATAGTTTGGGTTTGTCGCTGCTTGTCGCTCGCCGGTGACAGGGAATCGCCAAGCGGCGGTTATACCTGCTGTGCGTATGTCGCTACAATGACAATTATCATGTACCCGACCGCTGCGAGATTGACGTTGACTATCATCGAGAAAGTGAAATCGAGCGGCCTGAGTTAATCACCCTGATAGATGCTGCGCCCACCGCCGGACGACTTCTTCAGCACGCCCAGTTCCAGCAACTGCGTGATGTCGCTCAGCGCGCGTTCGAGCACGTCGTAGTAATTCTTGCGCTCACGCTGGATCTGTGCCGACAGGCTGTAGAAGCGCTGCGGCCTACCATCGGCGCGCGCCAGAAAAAATTAAGCCCCTGAATATCAGGGGCTTAATTACGGTCATTGGTGGAGGCGGCGGGAATTGAACCCGCGTCCGCAGTACCTAGACCACCGGATCTACATGCGTAGTTTGTCTATTGGCTTTAACCGCACCGCCCTCCGACAGACAGGATGACGACATGGCGATTCTGCTTTAATTTAGCACGCATCCCACAGACTAGAATACGCACGATTCCGTGTTTCATGACCCTCCGCGCGCCTTTCGGCTCCGGATCCACAGACAAATCCGGGCAGAGGGCTCACTGCTTAAGCAGCGAGGGCGTAATTGCTGTCGTTGGCAATTATGAATCTGCGACCAGTTTTAAGAGCGAACCGCAGCTCTGCATGCACCGAAGGCTTCGCGACCTGCGTCGAAGCCGGTCGCCCCCTATTCACTCTGTTGGACAAGAATACGGCCCAAAAGTTGCGCAAGCCAAACCTCTCATCCACCGCCCAATACTACAGGAGAACCATCCGCCTGACTATGCCACAAACCGCTAGTGCAGCGGTTTGCCCGCCGCAAACAGCAATGCGATATCCGTATCCGCAAAACGATAGACCTCATGGCAGTATTCACAGGTGACGATGACCGCGCCTTCTGTGGCCAACGTCTCTTCCGCTTCCGCTTGCCCCAGTGATACCAGCATCCGCTCTACCCGCTTACGGGAACAGGAACAGGAAAAGGTCAAAGGCTGCTCGGTATGCAAACGCACCGCCTCCTCCGGGAATATCTCCGGAAGAAACTGCTCAGGCTGCGCCTTCAGCAAAGACTGGTCCGATCCGATGGCGATAAACTGGGTAGCCACCCGCCAATCCTCGGCACGGAGTACGCCGGGTAGCCGTTGCAAGAAATAACCCCCGGCCTGCTGCGCCGCCACGTCTACCGCCAATCGGAAATAGGCGGGCGACTGCACCGACTCTGTAAAATAGGCATTCAGGGATGCCGTCAGCGTTTCCCGTAATACCACCAAACCCTGATAGCGATCTCGATCCATCCCCATGTCCACAGTGATGGCGAACAGCGCATCGGGCAGGTTCGAGAAATCCACCGTAGCGCCCTCCTCCCAGCGACCGTAAGCCCGCATGCCACCCGCCGCCGTCATCTCCGCCACCAGCAGTTTCAACGGCCCCTTGCTCTGCATCTGCATGATCAAGCGCTCATAGTTTTTCTGAGTGGTAGCCAATAGCGCTAGGCCCACCAGTACCTCGCCCAGAAGTTTAGCCATGTCCTCCGGTCCAGAAAAATCCTGCAGCACCCGCGCGTAGATGCCGTCCAGGCGACAGCGTGCGCCCCGCAAGGGCAGCGTTTCCCAATAAAAATTCTGTGAAAAATCAGTCATGTGTTTCCTCAAATTCCAAACTTTCCAAACCCTGCCCCATCAGCGGCAACAAAGCACGCTGGAGCTGTTTAAACAGACGGGGATCGTATGCTTCCTGCGTGGCAAGGAGTTCTTTCATATGCTGACGCTCCGTCGGTTTGCCGAAACAGGCCGGACAATTTTCATGAATCACCGGCAAGGCTTGCTCCGAGGCAAACTGGCGCGTTTGCCTTTCCCGGCAATACACCAGGGGGCGAATCACCCGTAAATCGCCTTCCCGCACCCGATAATGCGCTTTCATGGTACGCAACTCGCCGTTGTAAAACATGGACATGAAGAAGCTTTCGGCGAAATCATCCAGATGCTGACCAAGCGCCAGGACCTGATAACCTTCGCGCCGCGCGCAGCGATACAAGACACCCCGCCGCATCCGCGCACAAAAACTGCAATAAGAGGGCCGTAGCAGGTGCTTTTGTGCCCGCTCGTAAATATTCTGTCGCTCCAGAAAATACGGAATACCCAGCGCCCGCAGATAAGGTACCAGCGGCTGTGGGTCATAATCCGGGCTCATGGGGTCGACGGTGGCCACACCCAACTCAAAAGGCACAGGGGATTGCCGCTGCATGGCCCGCAGCAGATGCAGCAAGGTCAGCGAGTCCTTTCCACCGGACAGGCCGAGCAGGATGCGATCCCCCGGCTGGATCATGCGGAAATCGGCAACCGCCCGGCCGATCCGGCGCTGTAAAAGCTTCGGTACGGGCAGTCGCGGCAGAGTCGTCACCATCTCAGCCTTCACGCATGGATTCCATCGCGGCCAACTCTTCCACCGTCACGACGGCCGCCCCCAGCTTGCCGACGACGATACCTGCTGCGCGGTTGGCCAGCTCCACTGCACGATCCATCGCCCAGCCCGCCGCGAGGGCCGTCGCCAGGGTTGCGATGACCGTGTCTCCGGCACCGGTCACATCAAAGACTTCCCGGGCCTGAGCCGGATGGTGATAAATGGTATCCTGCATAAAAAGGGTCATCCCTTCTTCGCCGCGCGTTACCAGCAGCGCCTCCAGTTGCAGAGATTCCCGCCACTGCTCGCCAAGTACGCGGAACTGCGCCTCATTCGCCCAGGTGCCCGCCACTGCCTGAAACTCGCTGAGATTGGGGGTGATGATGGTCGCACCCTGGTAAGGGCGATAATCCCTGCCCTTGGGATCGATCAGCACTGGAATACCCAGACTGCGCCCCAATGCCACCAGATGTTCCACTTCCCGCAAGGCGCCCTTGCCGTAATCGGACAGCAGCAGTGCCTTGGCCTTGTTCAACAAGGCCGGCGCCTGCTGACGCAAGGCCTCGCTGTGGGCCTGGCTGGGCTGCGCTTCAAAATCCATGCGCAGGAGCTGCTGCTGGTGACCGATGACGCGCAATTTCACCGTCGTTGGACAGGCCTTATCAGGGATCAACACCGTCTTGACTCCGGCTTCCGTCAGCAGCATACCCAAACGCTCACCCGCTCCGTCATCTCCGACCGGGGCCAGCAAAAACGCATGCGCACCCAAGGCCAGCACATTCAGGGCGACGTTGGCGGCACCGCCGGGACGCTCCTCTTCCCGCCGCACCTGCACCACCGGCACCGGCGCTTCCGGGGATATACGTTCGACTTTGCCAAACCAGTAACGATCAAGCATCACATCGCCGACAATAGCCACCTGCGCCTGCGCCAGACTGTGCAAATCCCCGGCCATATCAGGGACGTCCGATGGCATGGTAAGTAAAACCTTCGGCACGCACAGACGCCGGATCGTAAATATTGCGCCCATCGACGATGAAAGGCTGGCGGAGGAGGCTGCGCATCCGTGCAAAATCGGGGCTGCGGAATTGCTGCCACTCGGTACAGATCACCAACGCATCCGCGCCTTCACAGGCCGCATAGGGGTCCAGACAAAGCCGCAACGCGCACTGCTCACCATAAAGTCGCCGTGCCTCATCCATGGCCACCGGATCAAAAGCCTGCACATACGCACCGCGTCGCCACAATGCTTCCATGAGGATCCGGCTGGGAGCCTCGCGCATGTCATCGGTATTGGGTTTGAAAGCCAGGCCCCAAACGGCAATGGTCTTGCCCGTAAGATCCTCGCTCAAAGCCCGCACCACTTTCTGCTCCAGGAGCTGCTTCTGACGATTATTCACCTTCTCCACTGCGGCCAAGAGGGGCACATCAAAGCCATGTTGCCGTGCACCATACTCCAGTGCCCGCACATCCTTCGGAAAACAAGATCCGCCATAGCCGCAACCCGGATATATGAAGGCGTGGCCGATGCGGGGATCGGCACCGATGCCGCGCCGTACCTGCTCGATATCCGCCCCCATCCGCTCCGCCAAACCCGCCAGTTCATTCATCAGCGAAATCCTGGTGGCGAGCATGACATTGGCCGCATATTTGGTGAGTTCCGCTGATGCCGGGTCCATGACGATCAGGCGATCATGATTGCGGTTGAAGGGCGCATAGAGGACGCGCATCCGCTCCGCTGCCGCCCCGTTATCCGTGCCGATGATAATCCGGTCCGGCTTCATAAAGTCCGCCACCGCCGCGCCTTCTTTCAGGAACTCGGGATTGGCGACTACATCAAAAGCAGTATCCGCCGCCCGCTCCTGCAAAACAGCGGCAATCCGGGTGCGGACTTTTTGCGCCGTGCCTACCGGTACCGTGGATTTATTGATAACCGTGACCGGCCGTTGCAAATGTCGGCCAATGTCGCCGGCCACCGCCAACACATGACGCAAGTCGGCAGAACCGTCTTCATCGGGCGGCGTCCCCACGGCAATGAAGAGAAAATCCCCATGGGTGACGCCCTCAGCAATATCTGTAGTGAAGCACAAGCGCCCGCTGACAATACCTTCCTGCACGATGGCGGGCAAATCAGGCTCGTGGATGGGCACCTCACCGGCCCGCAGTCGCGCGACCTTGTCGGCATCCACATCCACACACAGCACCTGGTTACCCACCTGCGCCAGACAGGCACCCGTGACCAGCCCCACGTATCCGGTCCCCACCACGGTCACTTTCATCGCCTACCGCTCCCTTTGTTCCAGCACCACGACCGCCAGGGCATAGCGGCGTTCATCACTGATGGACAGCCAACTGCGTACGCCATCGCCAAGCCCCCGTAAGAGCTGCTGCGCGCGGCCACCCAGGATCAGTTGCGGACGCCCGGCCGGGTCGTGGTCCACCTGCACATCCATCCAGCGCATTCCACCACTCATACCGCTGCCCAAGGCTTTAAACGTCGCTTCCTTAGCCGCGAAGCGCCGCGCCAGGAAAGCAGCGCCGGCGGCAGCCTCCCTCGGCATTTCCGCGGCCTCCAAAGGTCCCAGCAGACGCTCGGCCAAACGTTCCCCAAAGCGGCAATGGAGACGAGCCATCCGCTCTACAGCGACAATATCGGTCCCCATACCCACAATCATCCCCGCGCCTCAAGCATAAGCCGTTTCATATCCGCCACCGCCAGCGCCATACCGACAAACAGTGCGTGGGCGATAATAGCATGGCCAATATTCAATTCCCGGACATTGGGAATCGCTGCTATCGCCTGCACATTATGGTAATCCAGACCATGTCCAGCATTCACCTGTAGACCGAGGCTATCGGCAAAGCTTACCGCACTGATGATCAGGCCCAGCTCTTCTGCACGGGACGCCGCATCGGCGGCATTGGCATAGCGGCCCGTATGCAGTTCGACCACGGGCGCTCCAGTTTCCATCGCCGCCTCTAGCTGAAAGGGATCGGGGTCAATGAACAACGATACCCTGATCTTGGCAGCGGCCAGACGCTGACAGGCCTCTTTGATACGCGGCAACTGTCCGGCAACGTCCAGTCCACCTTCGGTGGTCAGCTCCGCCCGGCGTTCCGGCACCAGACAACAATCACTGGGGGCCAGGCGCTCTGCCACGCGCAGAACACCTTCTTCTACCGCCATTTCCAGGTTGAGGCGGGTACGCAGTGTCTGACTGAGAATTTCCACATCTCGTTCCAGAATATGCCGACGATCCTCACGCAGGTGCGTGGTAATGGCGTCCGCTCCGGCACGTTCCGCGACAAAAGCCGCCTCCACCGGATCTGG
>NZ_JAAZTY010000135.1 GCF_018854775.1 Acidithiobacillus ferriphilus
GGGCAGAGGGATGACGCTGCGGCGGCTTCCGTCCGGTTTCATACAGCGCCTGCAACTCGCTGCGCACCACGTTGAGCTCCATGTCAATGGAAGCGATGGGTGCGCCCCGCCTGTCGCGTTGTTGAAGCAGGGCATGGCGATGGTTCTGGAGTTGACTAATGCGGGTTTGGCGGTCGCTTTCGTTCATGTTGCTGCTCCTGTGGTTTCTTATCGGGCACGTCTGTCTCTATCCTTGGGATAAGTATCCTTTTCGAGATTCATCCTTCTACTGAAATAGCCGCGTTTGCGCATGAATATTCCGAACTTGTTCAGCATGGCCGCCGCCATCAGGGTTTCCAGGGGCACGAGAAAAAGCCCGTCACGGAATCCCGCACCCCCTACGTCGAAGAACCAGCCATTTTGCCAGTCTGCCGCGGTGCCCGCGTCGTAAAGGTCCGGGATCAGGGTGCCGATAAAAGTCAGTGGGTAGGCCAATAGCCAAGGGAAGCGATCCCCCAGGAGCAGAACGAGTACGGGCCAGATCACGAAGCCGCCGGTAAATAGATGCAGCCCTGTAATGCCCCAATACTGCGTAAACATGCCCATGGTCACGGCAAAGAACAGGAAACCAAGAATGATTTGCTGGTCTTTGACTTGACGCCAGTATTTCAGGAGAAGCCCCGTGCTGACGAGGGCGGCAAGAATGGTGGGCTCAAACATCTCCGCCTTCCATTGAGCTACTCATGACGCTGTACCGTTTGTCACTTGCATAACGCTATTAAGGATCACCAGATCAACGAGGGTGAAGTCGTCCTGTCCCGCCAAGGGGCTGTAATGCGCAATCATGGGGAAAACCTTTCCGAAAGGGTTCTGGGGTGGTAAAGCCGAGGTCAGAGCACTGTCCGAAAGATGCACCCCAGAGGGGGTGCAGATTACTACGAATTTACTGCGCGTAGGTGACACCACCATTGGCGTCGATGGTGGCTACACACTGTCCCCCTGTACATATAGAGGTATTCGTCGTACCTCCTGTAGCACCAGAACCTTGCAGATTCATGGCAGACAATGCTGCACTGACAGCGTTTTGAATTGACGTACCGGCTTGAGTACAATCCACTGTAACATTGAATGTACTGTTCGTAGGGGAGATTGGTAATGTGCTAGTAGTCGAGAATGCGCAACCCTCGGCCGCTCCAGACGTGGCATTTGGTGCCGCACCAGGAAGAGAGACGCTTGTTGTCTGCCCTGCCGACGCCGCTGCAACCGCTGCAGTCCCTTGGGTGACCATCTGATGAAAATCCTGCGTGACCGTTGTAGCCTTGGAGGTCACAATGTACTGCTCATACTGCGGGATGGCGATAGCCGCCAAAATGCCGATGATGGCAATGACGATCATCAGTTCGATGAGGGTGAAACCGGCTTCGGCGCTGGCCTGCGCCTTTTCTACAAATTTGCTCATGAGTAAATCTCCTTGGTGGAGTGAATAGCCACCCAGGCAACGTGCGTGGGCTGTCATGCAGTATGCATAATTCGTGCCAAGATAAGTCGGTATGATGTTGTATAGTGCGTAACATCCCTGAACTACTGGGTAATTATATTTCCCATGCACGCCACAGGGCATTATTGGTGGAGGAATGTGGAGCTGAAAACATACATCTCCCAAAGAAACTCGCGGAATTTCCACGTTTGAACGTAGAAATAGCCTCCGTCGCTTGAACTCTCTTCCACGCGATTGTGTGGAAGTGCGGTAAAGCATCAAGATTTTCATCTGTGTGCGTGGAAATGCTAGACTTATTTCCATGGAAGCCCGTGGAAACTCAGAAAAAAAGGAGATGCTAATGGATCTGTCTAAGAATTCATCCACATACATCAGCACCCAAACCGCGGCTCTATTGGCGGGTAAATCCGTGCGAACGATCAATAACTGGCTGGAGTCCGGGTCGATAAGCGGCAAGCGGGTCCATGCCGAGCGTGGCCCCGGTGGACTGATGTGGGAAATAGACCTGGCCAGCATGGCCGCTTACATACCCATGGATATGGCGGACGCCTGCGTTCAGGAGATCGCGCGGGCGGAGGCGGGGGATGCCGACGGTATGAACAATGTCGGCACCTATTTTTATGCGGCTAATGCCTGCAAAATCGCCGCTGTTTGGTTTGAGGCCGCGGCGAAAAAGGGGCATGCGGACGCCATGGAGTGGCTCTCAATCTGCCACCTCAACGGGATTGGCGTCGAGAAAAACCATGCGCTCGGTATCCAGTGGCTTGGGAAGGCGGCGGCCCTTGGCCATAGCGTCGCCAAGGCGAAACTGCGGGCCTTGGGGTTTGAGTTATGAGGTTTCGACGTAGAGTGCGCCGTCTTCCACGCTCACCGGGAAGGTTTTGAGCGCCTTTCTGGGACATATAAAATTAAGCAACTGAATACCTGGGGGGAAGCTGGCCCAGTCCACGACCTCGCCGGTGCGGATATCAAAACGCGCGTGGTGCCGATGGCATTGGATGAGTTGATCATCAATGATTTTGCCGTCCGTTAATGACGCCTTCAGGTGAGTGCATCTGGCCTGTGTGGCATAATAACCGTCGTTCAGTGCATAGACGGCAAGATCCATACCCGCAACCTTGCAGGCCTTGACCTGGCCTCTGGGGAAATCGTCTTGCGTCCCAATTTTGCTTTTAGCCATGATGAACATGCTCCTGTATCTGAAAACCGTTGTAAATTTACTGGCTTGTGCGTTTCGATTCAACAGCCCGCCAGTAATGCTCCTCCGGCTGTAACCGCTGAAGCTGCTCAC
>NZ_JAAZTY010000136.1 GCF_018854775.1 Acidithiobacillus ferriphilus
CAAGTAAGGTGAGCGAATCATCATCGATCTTAGAGGCGGTCTCCGCAGTGGACGACGCTGGCGAAGCAGAACCACCCTACAATGAATACGACGCCTTCATTCCGCACAACACCCGCATCGCCCACAGCTATGATCCCGCCCGCCTGCTCCTGGTCGGACCCGCCTGGGTGGGAGACATGGTCATGGCGCAAGTCTTGTTGCAAGTGCTGCGCCGCCGCTGGCCGCGCCTGCAGGTGGATGTGCTGGCACCACCCGCCAGCATCCCGGTGGCGGAACGCATGCTCGAAGTGCGACACGCCATGCCGCTGGATATCGGCCATGGCCAGCTCGGCTTACGCCGGCGTCGGCAGGTAGCAAAACATTTGCAGAAGCAGGACTACGACTGGTCTATCTGCCTCCCCAACAGCTTTAAATCCGCTCTCATCCCGTATTGGGCGCAGATCCAGACCCGTACCGGCTTTCCCGGCGAGGGACGCCGTTTGCTGCTCAATGATCGTCGCCGCCTGAACAAAAGGAAACTACCACGTACCGTGGACCGCTTCGTGGCCCTTGGCCTACCGCTGCGTCTTCCCCAACCCACGCAACTGCCCGCTCCCCGCTTGCAGGTGGACCACAGCGCCCGCGCTGCCGCCTTACAGCGACTCGGGATCTCCATACCGCAGCAACCACTCGTCGCCTTGGCACCTGGCGCCGAATATGGTCCGGCCAAGCGTTGGCCGGTGCGTCACTGGATTACACTGGCCCAATCCCTCGTCCAGGGCGGCCATGCCGTCTGGCTGTTCGGCAGCCCCAAAGATGCGGAAATCACTCAGGCCATCGCCGCTGCCGTCCCCGAACTGCTTGATCTGGGTGGTCGGACCACGTTGTTGGAGGTCATCGATCTGCTCTCCCTCGCCCCAGTCACCGTGAGCAACGACTCTGGTCTGATGCATGTAGCCGGTGCCGTAGGCAGTCGGGTCATCGCGCTGTATGGGCCTACCCCGCTCACGATGACGCCACCGCTTTCGCCCGGCGCCCAGCCGCTACGCCTGGATATCTCTTGTAGTCCCTGTGGCAAGCGCGAATGTCCTCTCAAGCATCATCGCTGTATGGAAGACCTCGGCCCGGATCTGGTCATCCAGCAACTGTATCCCTGGTAATCACAAAACGGGCGCAAAAAAGCCCCGACCAGCGGGGCAAGGAGAGGAGGAGCAATGCCAAGGCATTGCAGAGGTAAAGCGGCGTTGCCGGGCACCGGGCATTTCGCCGCGGCACCCGCTTCCATCATTAAAATGCGTAAGTCAGCATCACCCGGTTATAGATAAAGGAATGACCCTTATTGAAACCGGCACCATTACCCTGGAGCCCGTTATAGGCGTCCAGGCCATTGGCCACTTCCACACGATCGCGGATGGACAGGCCTTTGAACTTGCCCGGAGCGAAATACGTCAGATCCACATAGGTATCATTGCTGGTACCATTATAATAGGTGTGGTACTGCGCCAAAGCCGCCATGAGCAGGAAGCGTTTGTCGAAGAGATTCTGAGTCCACTTGACCTTCCAGCCGCTGCCCGGTCCGAGTTCCACCAGACCGCGAATCATGGAAGTCGTATAGAGAGGGTCCGTGGCATAGCCAGCGGTATAGGGTGAAATAATGGCACCACCACCCACCGCACCGGGGTGCGCCAAGATTTCATTGTAAGACCAGGTTAGCTGGCCATTTCCCAGCACATTATTAAAAGCCGCGTAGTTCAAACCCACCTGCGCACCCCAGGCCGTACTGTTCACCGAGGTAGCGGTGATCGGGGAGTTGTTGATATTCGAACCATCCAGCAGGCCATTGTTCTGCCACTGGCGGTTGAACTGGGCGCCCACGAAAGGATCGAGGCCGGTACCCGTCTTCAGGGTGTAATTCACGTCGCCATATACAGTTTTGGCAAACTGATAGTAATCGTAATACCAGACCTGGGCTTTGGCTCCCATGAGACTGCCACTGGTACCGAAAGCCAACACCCCGTTGGTCGCCGGTGAAGAACCCGTGATCACCGGTGTGCCAGAACCACCATACATGGAGTCGCCATCAAAGGTGGCTGGGTCGTAGAGGTTATCCCGGTAATAGCCCGATGACGTACGGCTCTTCCAGCGGAAGATGCGCATACCGTAAATGTGCCAGTCAGAATAGGGAGAAACTTCCGCGAAAACGCCCTGATAAGTAGCTGGCAAAAGACGTGAGTCCGAATTGTTTACCCAGGGGGTATTGATGACCTGGTCCCCCGCACGGACGAGCAGGACCTTGGGAAGGGCATACTGGATGTAAGCCTGACCCAGGGCATTGATGGACTGCTGCGGCCCCATCAGCGTGGAATCCACGTAGGGATACGCCGGTGCGCCGGACAAGTCATTCGCCCCAAGGGCGTTGGCCGTATAGAAACTGACGCCAACCCCAAAACCACCCAGGAAAGGCGCGGTCTGCACATTCAAGATACCGCCGAGGCTGAAGGCATTTTGATTGGGACCGGCGGCGCCATAATCACGGCTGAAATAATAAGAACGGATCTGGCCGTCAATCTTACTCTGCTTGAAAAAGTCCGTCAGGGTTTCTGCCTGTGCGGCAGCACTGACGCCGCACAGGGCGGCAACAACGGCGATGGCAATGCGGTTTTTGGTAAACACAACGACCTCCTCTTTAGGCATCCTTGCAACGATGGGTGCCATAATAAGGGGGTAATATGACAATATGATGACGGTTTCATGAATTTTTTATGACGGTGTATCCTAAACAGCGAAGTATTCACGCCCGTCTCATCAAACTCAAAAGTCTTTGCATTACCGGCTGGTCGTGGGACACTGCGAAGCGGATTTACCGAACACCGAGGCCCGCATGCCCCTGGAAATACGTCACCTGCGCACCATTGAGGCCGTCGCCCAGTTCGGCAGCCTGGCGGCTGCGGCACAACGCCTGCACCTGACGCCGTCGGCACTCTCCCACCAGTTACGCGGGCTGGAGGCGGAATTCGGTGTCGGCCTGTTGGATCGGGAACGCGGCACGCAGTTGCGCCTGAGCCCCACCGGAGAGGCCTTATTGGCCGTAGCCCGGGAAGTGCTGCCACGCATCCGGCAAATGCAGGAAGATCTGCGGCGACGGGCGGCAGGGAATAGCGGCCGTCTGCGTATTGCCGTCGAATGCCATACCTGCTTTGACTGGTTGACCCCCGCCATGGACCACTTTCGCGAGAACTGGCCGGATGTGGAAATGGATCTGGTTTCGGGCTTTCAACAGGATCCATTGCCTCTGCTCCAGAATCATCAGGCCGATCTCACGGTGCTCACCGCGCCCGATGCCATGGCCTCCGATATTCTCCTGCATCCACTCTTTGCCTACGAGGTCGTCGCCCTCGTCAACCCCCGGCACGCCTTAGCGCAGCGCAGTTTCCTGGCCCCTGAGGATTTTCTGGAAGAAACGCTGATCACTTACCCCGTAGAGGATCGTCGCCTCGACCTTTTCCGCGAGTTCCTCCAGCCGGCGGGTGTGCAACCCTGGCGCCGTCGGCATGCCGAACTGACCGTCATCATCCTCCAGTTGGTGGCCTCCGGGCAGGGTATCGCCGCGCTACCCGCCTGGGCGGTGGGAAGCTACGGGGAGAAAAATTACGTGCGCGCCATCCCCCTCGGACCGCAGGGCCTCTGGCAGACCCTGCAAGCGGCCACCACGACGGAGCAGGCGGAGCAAGCGCACATGCAGGCTTTTCTCGCCGAAATCCGCGCCAGCGTGGCGGCCAATCTGTTTGGGGTAAAAGATATTCAGGGCGTATGATCGCTATTCGACACGTATTTGACGGAGCCCAGCAGCGATGACCATAAATACCAGCCAACATCTTGTTTTTGACCATGAACTTATCCGTCGTTACGATCAGCCGGGGCCCCGCTACACCTCGTACCCCACAGCTCCCCATTTTGGCGAAGACTTCGATGAAAGGGCACTGCAAGGTGCACTCAACGACTCCAATGCCAGCGGGCGGCCGCTTTCCCTCTACTTTCACATTCCCTTCTGCGAGCATTTGTGCTTTTACTGCGCCTGCACCAAGGTGGTGACCCGTCATCACGGGTGGGGCTCGCCCTATGTCGCCCATCTTGATCAGGAAATGGCCCTGACGCGGAAACACGTTGACGGCAGGCGTCCCGTGGACCAGTTGCATTTCGGCGGCGGCACGCCCACTTTCCTGCGCCGTGATGATATTGCCTTCCTGTTGGACAGCATCGGCAAACACTTTCATCTGCTCCCGGATGACCAAGGCGAATATAGCATCGAAATCGATCCGCGCGCCCTGGAGCCCGACACCCTCCGCCTGCTCCGCGACTTTGGCTTCAACCGCATCAGCATCGGGGTCCAGGATCTGGACGCGGCGGTGCAGAAAGCGGTGCATCGCGAACAAAGTTTTGCCCTTACGGCCGGCGTCATTGATGAAGCGCGCCAACTTGGCTTCCGCTCCGTCAGCCTCGACCTGATCTACGGACTCCCCCTGCAGACCCCGGAAAGCTTTGCCCAGACTCTGGAAGCGGTTCTCGCCTTGCGCCCGGATCGCCTTTCCGTCTTTAATTACGCCCACCTGCCGGATCGCTTCCCGCCGCAAAAACGCATTCTCGATACCGACATCCCCAGTCCGGACATGAAGCTCCGCATCCTCGCTGAGAGCATCGCCACCCTGCAGCAGGCGGGCTATCTCTATATCGGCATGGACCACTTCGCCCTGCCCGAAGATGAGTTGACCATCGCCCAGCGGGAAGGCAGCCTGTATCGCAATTTTCAGGGCTACTCGACCCATGCCGGGACCGATTTGCTGGCTTTTGGAATGAGCGCCATCGCCATGGTCGGTCCAACTTACAGTCAGAACATCAAGGATCTGGACGCCTGGGGCGCGACCCTGGACAGTGGTCACTTACCGGTAGAGCGCGGCCTGCGCCTGAGCGACGAAGACTTACTGCGCCGCCACATCATCACCCGCCTGATCTGCGACTTTAGCTTGGATGTTAACGCACTGAACCGGCAGTTCGATCTCGACTTCCATCAGCATTTCGCGGCCATTCTGCCTGCCCTGGAGGCCATGGCGAATGATGGACTGCTGCAAATAAACGCCCATGCTCTGACGGTCACTCCGCGGGGACGATTGCTGATTCGCCATATCTGCATGACCTTCGACGCCTATCTGGCGCAAAAAACGGTTCATTATTCACGGGTGATCTAAGGACGTCCTTGGCCCGGCCCGAGGTCCTGATTAGCCTCCATGCCTATCTCCTCGATCGTTATCGGATGCCGTGTGGCAGGACACTGCCATGATTTATCCTTGACCGGCACCCATCCGCACCCGATAATACGCAGCCCTGACGGTTGTCTCGTCAGGGCCCGCCTTGGGGGATGTAGCTCAGTCGGTAGAGCAGCGGCCTTTTAAGCCGTGGGTCGCGGGTTCGAATCCCGCCGTCCCCACCAAATAAAACAATATGTTATGTAACGTTCCGTAAACAATGCGCTCGCAGAACACCGATTCGGTATAACAACTAGCCATTGCCAAAGTCCAGCCCCCACCAAGGATTCACCGTGGCATCCTAGAGTAATGGCTCGCCCATTTTTGGCGCGCTGCACGCTATTGGTGCGCAATAATGGGGCGTCCTGGCCTTGGGAACATTCCTTTAGCAAATACATATCCATGATTTATTTGGTATTTATGGCGCATCGGTCTTGGCATTGATATTGCTACCTGTACCTACAGGTATCACAACGGGATCGATATCAATGACATCTACGAAATACGTCTACTCAACCATCACCTCAATGCATCCATTGTACTTACAACTAAAAGAGCAAATACGATCCAGAATACTGGATGGAACATACGCACCACACTCTCAGATGCCGTCCGAAAGTGATATGGTAAAATCTTTTAACGTAAGCAGAACTACGGTAAGGCAAGCACTAAGAGACCTCCAATCAGATGGGTTGATATTTAAAGTCCCAGGCAAAGGATCATTTGTTTCTCGACCAAAGGCTACCCAAGAATTGATTTCACTCCAAGGCTTTGGCGAAGCCATGGTAGCAAAAGGACACGAAACATTTTCGACACTGCTCGGGTCGAAAGAAATAATCGAGAATAAGGCGGTAAGATTAAAATTAAAACGTGACGCCACTGATATTATGGAAATTAGGCGGTTGCGCTATCTAAATAGAGAACCAATATCCGTAGATATTACTTATGTACCATGCGATATTGGTAGGCGATTAATTCTAGAGGATCTGGCGACGCAGGACATTTTTGTCATCATGGAAAACAAATATGGCCTTCGGCTTGGCCGCGCAGAGATTCAATTGGAATCCATACTGTCAGATGAGGCACTTTCTAGACTTCTAAAAATAGAGGAAGGGTCACCCATTCTAAAAATGGAACGACTTACTTATACGGCGGAAGACATGCCAATTGATTATGAACATATTTATTATCGTGGCGACGCATTGAAATACATGATAAATCTTAAGCGGAATCAAGAGGACAAATGAATGAACTCAACATATTCTGAAAAAGAAGTTGATATTCTTGTAGTGGGCGGAGGTACTGCTGGGCCAATGGCCGCAATCAGAGCCAAGGAAGCCAACCCACTCCTCAACGTAATGCTAATTGAAAAAGCAAACGTAAAACGAAGTGGCGCGATCTCCATGGGTATGGATGGTTTAAACAATGCAGTGATACCAGGGCATGCCACGCCTGAGCAATATGTACGTGAAATAACCATTGCCAATGATGGAGTTGTAAACCAGAAAGCCATATTGGCTTACGCCAACAACAGTTTTCAGATGATTCAAAGATTAGACAAATGGGGTGTCAAATTTGAAAAGGATGAAACCGGAGAATTTGCAGTAAAAAAGGTTCACCATCTCGGAAACTATGTGCTTCCCATGCCGGAAGGTCATAATGTAAAGAAAATATTATATCGCCTGCTTAGAAAAAACCGAATAGATGTTACGAATAGATATAAAGTAACGCGTGTAGTGGTTGGGCAAAATAAACGTGTTTCAGGCGTCATGGCTGTAGATACAAGAACTGCAGAGATTACATTGATTAAAGCTAAGGCCGTAATCATTTGCACTGGAGCTGCTGGACGGCTTGGTCTCCCATCTTCTGGTTATTTATTCGGCACGTACGAGAATCCTACCAACGCTGGCGATGGATATGCCATGGCATATCATGCCGGCGCGGAACTCTCCGGCATAGAATGTTTTCAAATAAACCCGTTGATTAAGGATTACAATGGCCCAGCCTGCGCCTATGTAACAGGACCGCTGGGTGGCTACACTGCCAATGCACATGGTGAGCGATTTATTGAGTGTGACTACTGGAGTGGCCAGATGATGCTGGAGTTCTTCAGGGAGCTTGAAGGTGGGAACGGGCCCGTCTTTCTCAAGGTAAACCATTTGGCGGAAGAGACTATTTCCACAATAGAAAACATTCTCCATACCAATGAACGTCCTAGCCGTGGCCGGTTCCACGAAGGAAGAGGAACCAACTACCGTCAAGATATGATTGAAATGCACATTTCTGAAATTGGTTTATGCAGTGGCCATAGCGCCTCTGGCATATGGGTAAATGAGCGCGCAGAAACAACTATTCCAGGACTCTACGCCGCTGGAGATGTTGCATGTGTACCGCATAACTATATGTTAGGGGCCTTCGTATACGGTGAGATTGCAGGATTGGAGGCTGTGAAATATTGCGAGAATATGAGCCGCGACAAACCGGATAACGATTTTGCCGCACGTGAGACCGAACGCATTCTACAACCATTAAAACGGAAAGATGGCATTACCCCATATCAAGCCGAATATAAGATAAGACGGCTGGTAAATGACTACCTTCAACCTCCTAAGGTAACAAGGAAGATGGAGCTTGGTTTGCGCCGTTTTTCAGAGATTCGTGAAGATTTAAATGATCTCTGGGCAGATTGCCCGCATAATCTTCTACGGGCTATGGAGGTGCATGATATTCTCGACTGTGCCGAGATGGCGGCGGTATCGTCTCTCTACAGAACAGAAAGTCGGTGGGGCTTGTATCATTACCGAGTAGATTATCCGGAGAAAAATGATGACTGGCTTTGCCATGTGCAGTTATATAAGGATAAAGGTGGGCAGATGGCGTGCAAGAAAATCCCTATTGAACCTTATATATTCGAACCTGATGAAGGTGAGGTGCAGGCGTATGAACGGCTCAGAATTGTCACCAAGGACATGGTATAAATTACCATATAGGATATTATAATGGCTACAGCATCAATGTCTGTTAAGGTTCCAGTATCTGTCGATGCCGACAAGTGTATTGCATCAAAAGGATGTACAGTATGTGTTGATGTATGTCCACTTGATGTGCTTGTGATCGACATAAAGAATGGTGTTGCGCTCATGCAATATGATGAATGTTGGTATTGTACTCCGTGTGAGGTGGATTGTCCTACCCACGCATTGACCGTGGATATTCCATATCTTGTTAAGTGATGGAAGAAATATTGAAGGAGGCAATTAATGGCACAAGATCAAAAAAGTTATAATCCTGATCCAGATGTGAGACGTTTGGTCATTATTAACGCTATAGAGTCAGACAGAGAGACGGCTTTGAGGTTGATTCTCAATGGATTTGACGATACGAGTAGTGCGGTCCGCGAGGAGGCAGCCAGAGCGATTGCGGATATCCCGGGAGATTACATGTTGGTACCGCTGCTCAAGCTGCTTGAGGACAGTGATGAAAATGTCAGAATGGTAGCAGCGGATACGTTATCAGAGTGCAACTTGAAAGAATTTGGTGATATATATGAGGAGTGGATCACAAGCAAAAATGATTTTGTCCGATCCTCTGTGTTGCGAGCTCTTAGGCCTCTGCGGATTCCTGGTGTGGCCATCTATGCGTTAAAGGGTTTGCATGATTTGTCGCAGCAGGTTCGTTTAGAAAGCGTCGGTGTCCTTGGCTACCTGCAAAACCCAGCGTATGCTCACGATCTCTCTAAAATCGCGATAAGTGATGCGAGTGAAGAAGTTAGGCGCGTTGCCATTGGCGCTATTGGATATTCACTGACGCCAGAGACTTTAGCTGCTGCCCTTCAAGGTTTGCATGACAAAGAGTGGCAAGTGCGGGCAGAAGCTGCTGGGACAATTGCCAAACTTGGCGCCGATGGAGTATGTGACGAAGTGGTAAAGGTCATGTCTACAGAAGCGCAATGGCAAGTAATTTCCAAGATATTGGTTGCGCTAGGTAAAATAAAGTGTCATGACGTAGTATCCGAAGTAATTAAAATGTTAGCGTATCCTGTGAGCAATGTCCGCAAGGAAGCCGCGATGTGTCTTGGAGAAATTGGTAACCCTATTGCCATTGACAGTCTGCGCGACGCACTTTTAGATAGGGATCCGGATGTGAAGAAAATTGCGGCGTGGGCAATAGCAAAGCTACAAGCAATATAGGAGTATTTATAATGACTTTTGTAGTTACAGATAACTGTATCAACTGCAAGTACATGGACTGCGTCGAGGTGTGTCCTGTGGATTGCTTTCATGCCGGCCCAAATTTCCTCGTTATAGATCCAATGGAGTGTATTGACTGCACTTTATGCGAACCTGAATGTCCCGCAGGTGCTATTTATAAAGACAGTGATATCCCGCATGAATTTCGTGAATTTATTGAACTAAATGTGCGTCTATCCTCTCAATGGCCGGTGATTACCGAGCGGACCAATACTCCTGTAGATGCGGATAAATGGGATGGTGTAGCTCACAAGATAGGTCACATTATTGACGCTGAGTAACAACACCAGCCTGGGACAGATAAATGAGTCTTATGATGAATGAATTTTCTTATTCAGAACTTTTCACCGCAGCCGGACTGCTTCGCCTCGATGCCGATTTTTTGCGACAGTTGAGCACGCAGGATGGCGGGCTGGCGACCAGCCTCCGTGCCTATCGCGATGGCAAGCAGCAGCCGCTCAGCGGGCAAGCCCAGAGTGAGTTTTTGTTATGTCTTGCGCCGCATCTTGAGCGGTTTATCGCCCGGCTTTTTTGTGTGGAGCCGGAGGTGGCGGAGTTGCAGGCCCGGACCCGCAGCCATGATGTCGTCATGGATTTCAAGAAGCATTTCGTGCTGCGCCGCGCGCGGCGTTACCGGGGCGAGTTTTCCGAATCTTTTGCTGATCTC
>NZ_JAAZTY010000137.1 GCF_018854775.1 Acidithiobacillus ferriphilus
CGGTTATGCGCTCGATAATGGCGTGTTCCGGATGCACTTCGCGGACAATCGCCGCGAAGTCTTCGGCCACCCCCGCCTGCGTATGTGTATCGATCGCGATAAACTGATTAGAATGCCAGCGCTGAATGGCCGGGCCGCTGATTTTATAGTAGCTCCGTCCGCTTTCCTGCCAAGCGTCCAGATCGCGACTGTGCAGATCCCAGAAATCGGCACTCAGCGTCTCTGTACCGGTGTAGAGCAGATCCACATCGTCCAGAGCACGATCGTTCTGGTAATCCTCCACCCGGATCCCGAGAGTACGTCCCTTGATGCGCAGATTGATATCTTTACTGACGAGAATCACATCTTTTTCGGGATGACGATTCTGCAGGGCCAGAGTCACGGCGAGGATTTCATTGTCCGCCTTGCCACCGGCCAGATCTTCAGGCAGCGCCTGCTGATGTGCAGCGGTCTGGAAATAAAGTCGTCCCTGCGCATAAGGCAGCGCCAAACCACGATCCAGATCAGCGGTATCCGTCAGCATCTCGTCCAGATAACGGCTGACCTGACGCACATTGCGCGCCTGCTCGCTCAGGCCTTTTTTGTGCTGATCCAGCTCCTCCAGCACGACCATCGGCAGCAGGATGTCGTGTTCCTGGAAGCGGAATAGCGCTGAGGGATCGTGCATCAGCACGTTGGTATCCAGAATGTAGAGACGCGCCCTCACCGGGCTTGAACCCCCCGCTTCCTGGCGACTCATGGTAATTGCTTGACGATGTTTAGGATGGCGGCTGCATGTCCGGCGGCCTTCACCTTACGCTCGACGTAGGCGATTTTGCCTTCCCGGTCGATCACGAAAGTGCTGCGTTCAACGCCAATGCCCACCTTGCCGTAATTGTTCTTCTCCTTGAGCACATCAAAGGCCTTGCAGAGCGTTTCATCCGTGTCGGCCAGGAGCGGAAAAGGGAAGTTGAACTTGCAGGAAAACTTTTCATGGCTGGCAAGGGTATCACGGGAAACACCGAGAATTTCCGCGCCGGCGGCCTGAAATTCCGGGTAGAGTGCCGTGAACTCCTGCCCCTCTGTCGTACAACCCGGCGTGTCATCCTTGGGGTAAAAATAGATCACTACGACCGTTCCGCGCAGGTCATCGATGTGGATGGAGGATGCCTTACCATAGGCCGCGGCACGAAACTGAGGTACAGGTTGACCGATGCTGATGACTTCTGAGGACATGAGGAACTCCTGAGTGGGACTGACTGAAAATCTAGCGCGGCAGATGGGGCGCTGTCCAGGGAAGTAACGCAGGGTCATCGCTTGCGCCCTCCCGGCTTTCTGCTCTAGCATGACTTTATGGCGCATTTATCACTCCACCCCGCTCTCACGGCGGAAGTTTCCGATGCCGAGGCAGCGCAGCGTCTTCGCGCTATCGGGCAGCGCATCACGCGTTTACGGGTAGCGGTCTTCAAAACACTGCTGGCAGCCGAGCAACCACTCAGTCATCCCGAGGTGCAGCAGCGCCTGGAGGCGTCGGAGACAGGGGCGGTTGACCGCGTCAGTCTCTACCGCAATCTGGAATGGCTGGTACAGACCGGACTCGCCCACCGGATCACGGCAGACGACCGGATCTGGCGCTTTAGCGCCCACCGTGATGAAACGACCACCCAACACCCGCATTTCCATTGTGTCGCTTGCCGCCAGGTATTTTGCCTGCCCGAAAGTAGTGTACCGACGCCTCGACTGCCAGCCGACTATTCCATGATTGAAATGGAATTGGTGGTCAACGGGGTCTGTGCCCAATGCGGTAAAGAACCGCCAAAAAAAACCAGTCAGCACTGAGCCCATCAGAATTTTATTTTCCGCGATAAAAAATCATTGCCTCAGGAATGGTTTCCCATCCGGTCGCCTTGCCTTATAATGCGGTGGCCGCGCCACCGCCAGCCACCTTCATGAAAGGAACTTTAAGAGGGTACCATGCGCCACCTGCCCTATGATGATTACGATAAAAAAGAGATGGTTCTGCGTGACTTTCTTGCCATGGACAGAACGGTATTTGCGGGCACTCGCACTTTTCTGGGCTATATTCGTGTGACCTTGACTTTGATCATCGCCACGCTCATTTTTATTCGTGTATTCAATGGCTATGTTGAGGACCATCTGTTTTATCTGGGCTTTATTCTCGCGCTGATTATCCTGGCCGCGGGTATTTCTCTCTATCTGAAAATTAAGATACACTATAAAAATTTGCAAAAAACGGAAACCTACGAAAAGACAGAAGATGATCTATAATGAAATCCCGATTCCTATTCAACCACCTGGATGCGCATCGCGATTATTTTCATACCTATCCAAAAAGTAAATTGGTACTCCGTGACTGGCTCGCACTGGACCGCACAGCAGCGGCCAACCGGCGGACTTTATATTCTTTTTTGCGCACCATGCTGGACCTGACCATAGCGGGTTTGGTACTGATTCACTTTTTTAACTATCACGCCGTTATTATTCTCGGTGTGCTATTCATTTTATTATCAATGGTTATTGGCGGCTTTAGTTATTTCCGATTTTTACGGGTTCAAAGTCACTACCATAAGTTTTTGCGAGAGTCTGGAGCGCACTTTCCACCTATGCTGGCGCGCAAAGACCACCATTCCTAATCCGGGCTCGGGCCCTTATTCTTCCAGCTCTTGCGCGTTCACTTTTGGCACGTTCTGCAAAGGCGGACGCTCCCAGTCGTAATCACTCGTTTTACCACCCCGTTGTTCGCATGCCTGATAGCGCTGATAGGCGCTTACTTTCGCCAGCTCTCTCTGCAGTTCCAGTTCGGCGCGGGCAAAATCCATGGGAGGTACGGCATCTTTCGCCAATGTGGCCTGGGCATCTTTAATGCGGCTCTGTGTATCATGGAGGTCAATATCCATGATCCGCAGACTTGCATTGGCGAGTATCGTCACGATATCAGGCTGAATCTCTAACAACCCGCCCTCCAGAAAAAGAATCTGTGTCTGACCATCGGCTTGGGTAATGCGCAGCTCTCCGGCGCGCAGCCCCGACAGCAAGGGTGCATGCCCTGGCAGAATTCCGATCTCGCCCAGCTCCGCCGGCACTGCCGCGAAACGCGCCATACCGCTGTACACTTCGCCATGCACATCGACCACATTGATACGGAATGTTCCATTCTGCTGCATGCTTATTCCTTTTTTGAAAGCATCGCCAAAAATTGTGCTTCAGTGAGCTGTGTCAGGCCCAGCTTTGCGGCTTTTTCCGCCTTGCTGCCCGCCTCTTTACCAACAACCACGTAGCTTGTTTTAGCGGAAACGGCGCTGCTGACTTTTCCACCCCTATTTTCTATGGCGACTTTGGCATCTTCCCTGGTCATACTGTCCAAAGAACCAGTGAGTACCAGGGTCATCCCCTGGAAGCATCCGCCTTTTTGCGGTTCGACGACATCCCAATCCAAACCACCAGCCCGCAACGCCGCGATCACCTCCAGGTTATGGGGCTGGGCAAAAAAATGTACGATAGATTCCGCCACTATGGGCCCCACGTCGGGAATATTCTGCAAGACTTCCGGCGTCGCCGCCAGTAAGGGTTCCAAGTCGCCAAAATAGGCTGCCAGAGATTTGGCTGTGCTTTCTCCAACTTGGCGGATACCCAGGGCGTAGAGGAAGCGAGAGAGGCTGGTATGACGGGATTGCTCTATTTCCGCCAGCAGTTTTTGGGCGGAGCGACTGGCCATGCGCTCCAATCCGCAAAGTGCGGCCTCATCCAGATGATAAACATCGGCTACGGAATGCACCAGACCTCGCTCGACCAGTTGCTGGACGAGTTTCTCGCCCAGGCCCCGGATGTCCATCGCCTTGCGCGAAGCGAAGTGCTCGACAGCGCCCATCCGTTGCGCCGGGCAGTACAGCCCACCCATGCAGCGGTGCGCCGATTCGTTGGCCAGCCGCAGGACTTCCGAGTCACAAACCGGACAACGCAACGGCATTTGCCAGGGTTGTGCTGCCGCTGGCCGTTCTTCCTTGAGCACCATGACCACTTCGGGAATCACGTCCCCGGCACGGCGCACCAGTACCGTGTCGCCCACGCGTATATCTTTACGATCCACCTCGTCCTGGTTATGCAAACTGGCGCGGCTCACGGTCACGCCGCCCACCTGCACGGGCCGCAGGACAGCCACCGGAGTAATCACGCCGGTGCGCCCCACGGAAGCCAGGATATCTTCGACCACGGTACGCTCTTCGTGCGCCGGGAATTTATAGGCAATGGCCCAACGCGGTGCGCGGGCCGTGAAGCCCAGGCGCTCCCTGGCCGCCAAATCATCGACCTTGAACACGAGGCCGTCTATTTCAAAAGGCATGCCTTCGCGTGATTTCTGCATTTCATTGAAATAGCTTTCGCATTCAATAAGATGTCGAACATTGCGCAAGTAAGGCGTCACTTCAAAACCCCAGACAGAGAGGCTGTGCATTATCGTGCTGTGCGCCCCCCCCAGTGGCGCGCTGCTTTCTCCCCACCCCCAGGGAAAGAACGCCAGCGGGCGTTTCGCCGTCACTGTGGAATCCAGTTGCCGCAGGCTGCCGGCTGCCGCATTGCGTGGATTGGCAAAGGGATTTTCTCCTCCATGCAGGCGCTCTTCATTCAATCGCTGGAAAGCCGCCACGGGAATCACCACTTCCCCGCGCACCTCCAACAGATCCGGCCAGCCCTTGCCCGCCAGTTGCAGAGGAATATTGCGGATGGTGCGGACATTGGCGGTG
>NZ_JAAZTY010000138.1 GCF_018854775.1 Acidithiobacillus ferriphilus
GAAGTGCCGGATACCGAGATGACGCAATTTGAATCGCTGCTCGCCCGGCTCGAATACCCGCATGTGGCGGAAACCGCCAACCCCGCCTACCAGTTTTTTCTGGATCAGGGTCAGCACTGACCCGCTCAGAAGCGCTCCGGGCGATAGGGTGCGGGATCGGTAAACGGCGTTTCACCCGCCATCATTTCAGCCAGCAGGCGCCCGGTGGTGGGTCCCAGGGTCAAGCCTTGATGACAATGACCAAAGGCATACCAGACCCCAGGATGCCCTGGCGCCCGACCGATGATCGGCAGCATATCCGGCGTGCAGGGGCGTACCCCCATCCAGGGATCGGCGTCCAAACGCTTGCCCAGGGCAGGCAATAACCGACGTGCCTGCGCCTCCGCGCGGGTGAGCGGAATAACCGATGGCGGAGCATCCCTATGCGCAAACTCCGCCCCGGTCGTCAGGCGGATACCGCGCTGCATGGGCGCCAATACATAGCCCTGGTCGGCATCGAGCACCGGGTGACAAAGTGGTGTGGCCTCCGGCTGCGCGTAGTGCATGTGATAGCCCCTTTTTGCAAAAAGCGGCGGGTGGTAGCCCAAAGGCCGAGTCACATCCGGCGACCATGCGCCCAAAGCCACCACCACCTCGGCGGCGCCGACCGGTTCATGCACCGTAGCAATGCGCCATCCCGTCGAACTGCGCTCCACACCCTGCACGGCGCTGGTGCGGAATTCGCCACCCATCCTGGTAAAATAGTTCAGGTACGCGCGCGTGAGCGCATGGGGATCGACGACGGCCAGCGGCTGGGTCCAGTGGATGCCACCGGCCAATCCGGGGCGCAGACTGCACTCCATCGCCGCCACCTGAGCGCTGTCGAGCGCATCGTAGGCCACCGCAAAATTTTCGGCCTTAAATGCCGCCTCTTTCAAAGCATGATCCAGAGACTCGGGCTCTTCATGCACCTGCAACCAACCACCGGGACGGAACAGGTCAATCACCCCAGCCGCGCCGGCCAGAGCCAGGTGATCATCCAAACAGTGGGTAATCAGTGCGGCATAATGCCGGGCAATCATCCGATGACGATCTTCCTGGGAGTTATACCAGTACTGCATGAAGGGAATGGCCAGACGCGGCAACATTGTCCCCCGGTAGTAAGCCTCGGTCGACTGATTACGGGCATAGCTGAGCAGCGTCGCGAGGGCACGGGGGAAGGGGTGCGGCATAACCGCCTCGCGCTGAATCAGGCCGGCATTGCCGAAGGACGTTCCCTCTCCGGGCCCCTGTTGATCCAGAAGAATGGTGGAACGACCCCGTAACTGCAGTTGCAAGGCAATGGAGACCCCAACAATACCTGCCCCCAGAACCGCCACTTCGCCATGCGCTGCCATAAGCACTCCATTAGATTCTCGCCAACAATACGATCCCGATGAGAATCGGGACGGCGAGCAGTACCGCGCGCCACAGCGGCACGAAATACGGAGTTTCACCGGATGATCGGTGCGACTTGTAGCCATGAATCATGGCCGACACCAGGTTCTCTCCGCGAACCAGGCGGTAGAATACGATCGCGGTGAGATGCAGACCAATGATGAGCAAAAGGAGATTGAAATTGTCGGCGTGCCAATGTGCGAAACGCCGTCCGGTCGTGTAAGAGACCCACTGGGACAATGGACCTGAGGAGCCGCCGTCGTTATTGACCGCGAATAGACCGAGAATCGTTTGCAGCAGCAAAAGGCTCAGCATTACGATGATACTGAGTGCACCCAGCGGATTGTGACCGAGTGACTCATAGTGATCGCGATCGCGGAGCTTGCGGGCATAGCGCCAGACGCTCGCGGGTCCGCGAACGAAACTGCTGAACCTGGCAGTCTGTCCGCCGCAAAAACCCCACAAAATCCGAAAAGACACGATACCGAGGACTCCGTAGCCGGCGAACAGGTGCCATCGCATGTGATCGGTGTCCGCGGTCCACCAGCAGGTCGCGAACAGAATCAGGATGCTCCAGTGCCAGATCCTCGTCGGCAGATCCCAGACTCGAACACGCTTTCGAACTGAACCCCCCGTGTTGACCATGATGCATCACCACCAGCCGCTGTGCGTGCGGAAAACCCGATGGCAACTGTCGCAGGACTGACCGAGTCTCCTGGTATCCAGTGCGAACGCGTGAAGGTCGTGGTCTGCGGCGTCCCGCGTCATGTTTTGTGCGCTGATTCGCATTCTCTGTGCGGCCTGGGTGAACGCAGCGGGTTTCGCCCAGATTTCCCGGCTCGCTCGGGTGCCGACCCCATGCCCTTTCCCGCTGCCCGCAGGAAACCATGTGGGCAGGGAATCGGCAAGCAAGGCAATTTGCCTCGCGTCCACTTGGATCAGGCGCCAATTCAGGTGCGAGCGATCCATCTGATCCCGCAGAAGTTTGTCGGTCCTGCCGAGTGTCCTGAAGTGCACCTTGCGTGCGTGGATGATTTGCGCGATGCCAGTGGCATTGGCGCCACCCGCAAAAACCATCAGCAGCGCGACGCTTATCCATAAGAGCGGATCGCGGAGGCGGCAGGTTCGAAAGCCGTTAAAACCCATGGTGCTCTATCCTTGATGTGGAGTAGACGAGCGGGCTGCATTAGCCACCCGGTGAATGATCTTCGAAATAAACCATTCATAAATTAAATTAATTGACCTGAGCTTGTAAATAGGAGTCGCCTTTGGTCCCGTGCATGCCGAGGGTACCATACGTCGTGGGATCAAGACCAATGGAGCTCACCCACCGATCAACGATCCTGGCATATTGACGGGTGGACGAATTGGGGATGCCCTTAGCTGGCCGGGAAAAAGATACTGCTCAGGCTTCAAATCGACCTTGGCGATCCAGATCGCCAGGGATTCCCGGGATTGACCAGATCACATCCACGAAGCTTGCTATCAATGGCCAGATTGAATAGGGCCAACCCCCTCGTATGGGTTGTCCAACCAGCAGGTAGCGACGGGTCCCACTCACAGTTCGATGTCATCCAGTGGGAGAAAATCGCGATCCGTATCCGGGAACTCCTCATCCAAGGCAGAAAGACTCGCCAGAGTGGCCAGAAGCCCTTTGCGTTTTACGGGCTCGATAATCAAGCGATCGTCCTCACGCCGCATGATGGCTTCTTGCGTGCCATTGATCCGTCAATTGATGCATTCGTGTGCCCGATTGGGCTGCCTTAGCACCTATTCCTGGAACATCATTTCACCGAAGGTCGACGGCCTCCTCCAGCAGGTTCATCTGGCCAGCTTCCGGCGGAGCCCGTTAAACCCGCAGTACCTGACCAAAAAGCAAAGCGTATTTCAGAAAATCGTTGCTTTTGTCGAGAAGTTTAAAGGGGTCGGCGGGCAGGTTTAATGAAATTACTACCTGAGTCATGGTTCAACCGAAGGAAAGGGATCGGACCAACCTGAATAGGCTGTAAGGAGGCCGACAACTGTCGTTGGTATCATTTGGCCCCAAGAGCCGCTTCGGCCGAGTTGCACTCATTGGGATTTTGTCCGCTCCACGTCAGGAAGCCGACGCCAGAATGACCGATCTTGAGAACCGGTGACGGTATCGGACAGTTGGTCATTCCCGCCACCACAAACTATCACTGCCGAAAACGGTCCACGGCTGTGGTGATGGGGCATGGATGCGTAGGGATACTTGTTTTTTTTCGACATGATAATATCATAGGCAATATGAAACTACCGCGCGTCGTACTGGATACGAACGTATTGGTGGCGGCTTCCCGCAGCCGTCTGGGTGCGTCGTTCGCCTTGTTGCAGGCTATGAGAAACAGGCAATTTCTCGTCTTGCTTTCGGTACCGCTGATGCTGGAGTATGAAGCCGTGCTCAAGCGCCCGGAGCAACTGACAGCCAGCGGGCGAAGCGTGCCTATGACGGATGCATTTCTGGACGCTTTGTGTTTATGCGGCGAAGCGGTCCATCTGCATTACCTCTGGCGTCCACAACTGCGCGATCCCTCCGACGAAATGGTCTTGGAAACCGCGCTGAATGGCCGTGCAGACGTTCTGGTTTCTATGAATATCCGAGACTTTGCCACCGCCAGGCGTTTTCGCCTGAAGGTGGCGACACCCGGCGCATTTTTGCGCCAATTGCGAGAGGAGCAACCCTGATGTCCAATTATGCCTTGCGCGTGCCCGAGTCCCTGCTCGCTTATGTGCGCCAGGTGGCTGAGGAAGAGCATGTATCCATGAATCAGTTTTTTGTGACGGCCATCGCCGAAAAAGTCTCGGCCCTCAAAACAGAAGTCTATTTCCGCGAGCGTCAGGCACGTGGTGATATCGCCGCCCTCGACGATTGGTTAGCGGCCAGCCCGGACAAGCCACCGCTGAAGGGCGATGAGGTGGGCTGACCAGCATGCCCCCTTTCTCCTCGCCCTCAGCCTACGTCTGAACCGCCCCGGATTTTGAGGAGGCTCCTTTTTCCAAGAGAATGGAGCCATGATGAACAAAGCTAAAACACCCAAATATTCCCCTGAAGTTCGCGAACGCGCGGTGCGCATGGTGCAGGAACACCGCGGCGAGTATTCCTCGCCCTGGGCGGCGGTGGAGTCTATTGCTCCTAAGATCGGCTGTTCGCCCCATACCT
>NZ_JAAZTY010000139.1 GCF_018854775.1 Acidithiobacillus ferriphilus
CACCCGCCGGATCTCGGGGCGGGTTTCTGCAAACGGGTCAAGGCAATACATCCTGGATCTCCGCCCTAATTTCCGCAGCGTGGGTCAGTAAAATCATATGCGTACCCGACTCCAGCAGATGATACCGCGCCGTAGGCAGGTGTGTAGCCAGCGCCACGCCGATCTGTGGACTGACCACCTGATCCTGGGCGCCCTGCCAGATATGCACCGGCACCCGAATATCCTCCAGCCGGAAAAGCCAAGGGCGATTGAGTATCGCGAAATCATCGGCCATTCCTTTTGTCCCTTGCCGCAACGCCTCCCGCAAATCATCGCGCAGCTTCGCCAGGACGTCAGGTGCTGCCAACAGCGACTGGTCACCCGCACTCATCTTTGCCGCCCACCGCGCCACGAAACGCTCCGGCTCCTGGCGCACGCCACCCATGCTGAGGCGCAACAAAACCCTGAAGAGCCACGGCGCCCCGCGCACCAGAACAAAGAGGATATGGTCTTGACTGCGCAAAGCAGACCAGATCTCGGGAAGCGCAGTCGGTCCCGCGCTGCTCGCCAGGTGCACACTGCGTACCCGCCCCGGCATAGCGTAGGCACAGGCCAGCGCGTAAGGGCCACCGCCGGAGAAACCCAGCACATGAAAGGCGTCAAGCCCCAGACGATTTACCAAGGCCCTGCCTATGGTCGCCACTTCGGTCAGGGTCGATTCTGACTGCCGATCCGATTCTCCGTAACCCGGTCGGTCAAAGGCGATCCAGCGCAGGCCCTCACGCAGGGCCGCAGGCAGCAACTCCAGTTGCAGGCGGGAACCGGGGGTACCGTGAAAAAACAATACCGGCGACTTCCCGTTCGGATCACCAACATCTTCATAGGATACAACCTGGCCGGAATCCAGGGTGAGCGAATGCTTCATATCGCTGTCAAGGCATCGGAACACCGAAAACCCACGGTAATCGTCATCCGGCATGGTCCTTTTTGTCGTCTTTCAGGCTGGTCAGAACGTATTCAGCCATGACCCCGGAGTCAGGCTGCTTTTGCCGCGCCAGGTGCGCGACGACACTGTCACGGTTGCAAGGCGGCTGGTTCTGGCTGACCTTCCACTTGCCCATCCAGCGGGAGATGGGGATTTCTATTCCCACCACCTGCCCGATGAGCCGCTCCGTGAAATCCTGGGGCGCATCATCCACCTGCCAGGGCAGGGTAAAGTCGTTCTCCTGCTGCGCGGTCAGGGCGACCATCTGTTGCCGTACCCAATCGGGATCGTCCCTGACCTGCAACGGACCGTGGGCATGGACGACGGCATAGTTCCAGGTGGGCACCACCTGGCCGGTTTCCGCCTTGGTCGCATACCAGGAGGGGCTGATATAGTGCTGCGGCCCCTGAAAGATGACCAGCACCTCGCCGTCCGGGGACGCCTCCCGCCACAGCGGATTGGCGCGCGCCACATGTCCCTGCAGCACCGGTTGCGGTCCTTCGCCGGGTGCGAGGTACAAGGGAATATGGTTGGCCTCCAGACCATTACCGCCCATGCTGACCAGTGTCGCGAGGGGATAACGCTGAATCAGTGTCCGCAGAATCTCCGGGCGGTTTTCTGCAAAGGCTTCAGGGCAGTACATGGCCGGTCTCCGCGCTATTCAATGTTCGGCGCCGCAGGCTCGCTTACGCACAAATCAGCAGCGGGTGGGCAGGCGTCAATGGGATGGCTCCGATACTGCGATATGCTTTGCAGCTTCTCCATGGCGGCGAGCAAGTCCGGCCAAGGCTCGGCCCAAACATCCGAATAGGTTTGCTCGCCGTTATAAATAGCCGGATAGGCCAGGTTTTCTTGTCCGGGCGTGAATGCACAGTGGATCCCGGGCTTGCTGTTGCCGCGCGCATCACAACGATACCAACCCCGGTCATCCAGCCAGACCGCGGTGAAGCCGTGTGTGCAGTAGGGCGGACTGGGGCCATCCAGCGTCAGTCGTTGATAACAGAATCCCGCAGGGATTTGGTTGGCGCGCCATAAGGCCACAAGCAGATGACTTTTCGCTGTGCATAGACCAGTGCCTTGCTGCAACACTTCCGACGCTGCGCAGGTCACTTCTTCCCGGTGAAAATCCATGCTGTGCTCAATGTGATCGCGTACCCATTCGAAACAACGCCTGGCGGTTGCCGTTGGATCGTCAGAGGATAAGGTTGCTGCCAACTTGCGGATATTGGCATGCGCATAATCTACGGTGGCGCTTTCCATCAGGAAGTGCTGCGACGGCTGGGTATCTAATTTTGCGGGTTTCATAGATTTCCTGTTATTCCTGCGTGGATTCGCGCAACACACGGATATCTGCCATATCCACCAGATTCCATTCCCCATTATTACGGTATAGGCGTTTATGCTGATTCGGGTAATCCGCGACATCCTGATCCAGTCGCTGACCGATGACCAGGCACACGAGTGTTTCCGTTCCATCGTTGCTGATGCTGTGCGCGGCTGCATGGCAAGGAAAACCGACGAAGTCACCTGGGGCGATGGGATACTGATCATTCTCCATGGTGAGCGTGCCCTTACCAGACAGCACGTACACGGCTTCTTCTTCATAATGATGCAGGTGGTACTCGGTACTCTCTTTACCCGGCTCTATCTGGATGAGATGTATACCCATGTGCCGGAGGCCTACCGCATCGCCTAAAGACTTATTGATACGAACAGCGCCGGGATTGAGGAAATGGACCTTATGTTCGCCCTTCATCTGACTGATTTCCTGCGCGGTGAGCAGCAGTTTTCTGGTATCCATGTCAGCACCACTCCTTGGAAATGTCATCATGTGCGTGGCCAATATGGTCATTCGCCTCTGCGCGATTCTTCAATGCCTGATTCATTGCATTAAAACCCGCTTTTGTCGCTGCTTCCATGCTAGACACGAACATGCCCACCAGAATGCCTGAGAATCGCTCTCCCTGGGTGAACCGCGTATACCCATTACCGATCGTGGTGAGTTGAAAGTAGTGCTCGCCGTCAAAGAGACCCGGGAATCCCAGGTGACCCAGCCAGCGTAGTTCTTGTTGATTTGCTGCTTTCATCACCCTCGGCCGGAAGGTCATGGCCCTGCGTTCCTCTGATTGAATGGTCGCACGCAGCTTCTCTCCCGGCTTCGCCACTCCGGAAAGCGAGCGAATGAAGGGATTCCATTGCGGATAGGCGGGGAAATCCATGAGGATGGACCACACACGCTCTGGTGATACCGCAATATCAATCTGTGTCACGATCTGATGCATGGTCATCCTTCGTCGTTGTGAAATAATCCATTATGTTCACCGCGATGCGCTATAGAGTGCAAAATCACAATTCATTTGTTCTGCGTATGATAATTATGTGGAATCACTCTGTAATTGACTTCCCATAGGGACGTATATACATACTCCATCTGCTTTCAGATGATGGGCAGGATCTGGTAGATTGCCGGAAATCGCCACCCAACGTTCCATTGGCGTCCGATCAAGTCCTGTTGCCCATAGATGCAGCACTTGAAAACCGAGCGCTCTTAATGCGTCACCACTTTCATTGCTAATTAACAATCGCTGTTCATTTGTGACATTTGTGAACAGATCGATCCCTCCATAAATATTCCTATGCCAATCTGTAATCATGGGTTGCCACTTTGCAAAATTTCCGCCACCATTTTGGTGATAATCAGCGCTTTCAAGAACCCCCTCATTGGCAATAGTGTGAATAGCGAGATAAGTCGGCGCAGAAGGTATTCCATCGGACAATTTAAATCGTTGGGATGTGAGAAACCCCCTAACAGAAATTAACGCGGGCAACTTTTCATTGCTGTAAAAGGCATTCCATTCATTCTCTGCAGGCGGGTCGGTAAAGCTGCATTCAACTGTGTAAATCATATGCACCTCTTTTGACGGATTTTTCATCGATTGGGGCTGGTTAAATAAGATTCATCCCGCCATCCACAAGAATCACCTCTCCCGTCAGATAGGTCGATTCGGTCAGCATCATAGCCACATCAGCGATATCGTTGGGGCGCGCGCTTCGCCGCATGGGGGCATCGCGCATCCATTGTTCGCGAATGGCCACCCAGTCTTCGGTCAGCGGCGTATCCACCAGCCCCGGAGCGATAGCGTTCACCCGGATATCGGGTCCCAGGGTTTTGGCGAGCAGGCGAGTGACGTGAATTAATGCGGCCTTGCTGGCGGCGTAAGGTATGGAAGCCCCCTTGGGTCGCACGCCGGCATGGGAGCTGATATTCAATACCGATGCCGGGTGTTCGGGCGTCGATGCCGCCCGCAGATAGGGTTCGCTCAGCGCGACGAGTTGCCAGGGCGCCACCACATGGAGTTCGTAGAGGCGGTGCCAGATGTCCGGTGTCGCGGCCAGTAGATCATCATGCGGAATCACGCTGGACTCACCCGCGTTATTGACCAACACGTCGAGTCGACCATAGTGCGCATACACCCGATCGATCAGATCCCTACGCGCATCTTCATCGAGCAGATCTGCCTGAAAATAGCAGGCACCCGTCAGCGTTGCCGCCGCTTGCAGACCCGCAGCGGAGGAAGCGCGGGAATGCAGGGCCACCCAATATCCCGCCTGCGTCAAACGCTGCGCGATAGCCAGACCAATGCCGGAGCTGGCGCCGGTGACCAGCGCGATGCGCGAATTATCGGTCATGACAGTTGTATCGGCTGATCATATGTGGCCACCTCCAGCAAATTGCCATCGGGATCCCGGAAGTAGACAGAGGTGATCGGCCCAGTGGCTCCAGTGCGTGGTACCGGACCGGCTTCCAGGGCGACTCCGCAGGTCTGCTATATCCACTACGGTCAGGACGATATGATCCAGGTGGTCTATGCGCATGGCGTGATCTCAGAATTATGCTGGCCCGCAAGGCGGGTTTGGCTTGGATAAACTATAAGTCGCACCGATGAGCGACTCAACGACCGCTTCCTGTTACCACCCACCACTTCTCCGCCACTTGCCCAGTTACATACCCAAGGCATCGTCCCCTCCCCGGGCCGGTTCCTGATAGAATCTGAGTAGCCGAGGAGACTGTCCATTGCCGGATCCACATTCAAAGCACTGTGCCGAACTCCGCAAGGTCATCCATGTGGACATGGATGCCTTTTTCGCGGCTGTGGAACAACGGGACCATCCCGAACTGCGAGGTCAGCCCGTCATCGTCGGCGGCGATCCTGCCGGCCGGGGCGTCGTGGCGACCTGCAGCTATGAGGCCCGCCGCTTTGGCATTCACTCCGCCATGACGGCAGCCCGTGCCCGGTCGCTCTGCCCCCGGGCCATTTTCCTCCGCCCGCGCATGGACGCGTACCGGGAGACCTCCCGTCGGGTCATGGGAATCCTGCGGTGCTATACGCCCCTCGTGGAACCCCTGTCGCTGGACGAGGCGTTTCTGGACGTGACCGCGGCCACCACCGATGGGGTCCTGGCCGTCCGGATCGCCCGGGAGATCCGGGCGCGCATCGAGCGGGAAACGGGGTTGACCGCTTCGGCGGGGGTGTCCTACAACAAGTTGCTTGCCAAGCTCGCCTCCGACTGGCGCAAGCCCAACGGGCTCTTTGTGGTTCCACCGGAACGCGGGTTGGCCTTCCTGGCGCCCCTCCCCGTCGGCAAGCTCCATGGCGTGGGTCCGGCCACCGTGAAAAAGCTGTCCGCAATGGGTGTCCATACGGTCCTGGATCTCCGGAATGCGTCACGAGAGATCTTGATCGCGCAGTTCGGCAAGGTCGGCCTCTGGTTTTATGAGGTCGCCAGAGGCATCGACAGACGGCCCGTTCAACCAAGCCGCCAGCGGAAATCCGTGGGCACCGAGCGCACCTTCCCGGAGAATCTGGCAGACCCGAAGGTCATGCTGGCCACCCTGCAGCAGATGGCGGGGCAGGTGTCCGACCACCTCCATACCCTGGGGCTGGCGGGGCGCACCGTAAGCATCAAGGCCCGCTTCCCGGATTTCGCGACGGTCACCCGGGCGCATACCGACGCGCAGGCGATCTGGCGCACAGAAGCCATCTCTGCCTGCTTACCCGGCCTATTGGCCAAGGCCATCCCTGCCGGATTGCCTGTGCACGCATCCGTCCGGTTGCTGGGAGTGACCGTGAGCGGCCTGGTCAATGTCGAGGCGGTTCCGCCGGAAGCTGGCCAGATGAACCTGCTGGAGGAGGTCGTCGATTTTCTGAGATAAATCACCCTACGGTTTTGGAAGGCTTGGTCCATTTTCACCATCTGCCGATGCCGCAAACAGGTACTCCATAAAGGCCTTGACGATTGGGGAAATCCGCTTTCCCGCCGGATAAACCGCATACCACTTGCGCTCCAGCGGAAAACCACGCACGTCAAGTATCGCCAGTTTTCCGCTGGCGAGTTCCGCGCGTATCGTACTGGCGGACAGCACAGTAATGCCCAAACCGCCAGCCACAGACTGCTTTACAGCCTCATTACTACCAAACTCCATACGCGTTTTGAGAATAACGCCGTGTTGCTCGAAAAACTTTTCTGCGGCCAGGCGCGTTCCCGAACCGGGCTCGCGCAAAATAAATGGCACGTCCCGCAGACGGGATGGCTCGATATCCTTTTCCTGCGTCAGGGGATGGTCCAACCGGGCCACCACCACCAAGGGATTGTCAGCGAAAGCTTCCGCGACAACATTCATGTGTTCCGGCGGCTGACCCAGGATGTAAAGATCGTCCTGGTTACGCGCGAGCCGCTCCAGCAGGACCTCCCGATTACCAATAAACAAAACGGTAGCGACACCAGGATGCTCTGTACAGAATCCTCCCAACATACGTGGGATAAAGTATTTGGTGGTAGAGAGTGTGGCGACCTTCAAGCTGCCCTTCTCCAGTCCCTGGAGGGCGGCTATCTCTTGAGTGAAATATTCCAGTCGATCCAGGATATCGTGGCAAGCCGACGTCAGCGCTTCCCCCGCCGCTGTCAGATAGATTTTTTTACCTATTTGATCAAAAAGCGGCTGGCCAACGGCCTCGGCAAGTTGTCGGACCTGGATGGACAGGGCGGGAGGTGTCAAATGCAGTTCTTCAGCGGCGCGGGCAAAGCTCATGTGTCGAGCTACGGCAGCGAAGATTTTGAGTTGGTGCAATGTAGCGTGGCGGATAGACATGTCAATAGTAAATCATGGTAAATCATAATAGTAAATATATTTTACTTTTATAAATTAGAAGATCATCCACAATGCCAATCAAGCATTGGAACCCAATCAGTGGCTTCAATCGTCGTTGTCTACCATGACACAAGGAG
>NZ_JAAZTY010000014.1 GCF_018854775.1 Acidithiobacillus ferriphilus
CCTCCTGCACCATGCGCGTATTGTGCCGATTGCTGGAGAAAGTTATCGGCTCAAGCATCAGCGTCAGGCCGGTATGGTTCAACACAGAAAGGGGGACGCCACCGATTAAATACCACGTGAAAAGGGGTACCCTCCACGCAAAGTCAGAATTGGGGGTGTATCAGTTTTAAATCGCTGCCCGAAGGAAAAGTGTGTCAGATCTGCGGGCAATGCACCAGCAGACTTTGATTGCGCATTTTGGTAAAGCTGGCGCCTGGTTTTACGAAGTGGCGCGGGGGATCGATGGACGACCCGTACAGCCGACCCGCCAGCGGAAATCGGTGGGGAACGAACGGACCTTCCCGGAAAATCTGGAGGATCGAAGGACCATGCTGGCCACGTTACAGCAGATGGCCGAGCAGGTTGCAGCCCGTCTCCAGGCACTCGCCTTGGCGGGCTACACGGTGAACATCAAGGCACGCTTTCCCGATTTTGCAACGGTCACCCGAGCGCATACTGCAACCGAGGGCATCTTGAACACGGAAGCCATCGCGGCACTGCTGCCAGAGCTACTGGATCGGGCGGTTCCCCAGGGCGCGTCCGTGCGCCTGCTTGGGATCACCGTGAGTGGTCTGATCCAAGTTCAAGATGGGAAGCGGGGCGCCCGCCAGATGAGCTTACTGGACGAGATCCTCAACCCGCGCTAAGAATATGCCCGGGGAATGGGCGGTGATGCAGCGGAAGCCATCATTGAGAAAAGCCATATTAGAACGCCGCGCACTTTGCAGACGTGTACCAGACATAGAAAACCAGACGGGTTGATGAACACTTTGAGGGCTGGAATAGTCCCGAGAGTGTCCAGAAATGGTGGGTCGATTAAACATTGGTTTTACGTTATCGCCGATCGTTCCAACTTTTGATAAATGCTGGTATGTCTTTAGGTTCGATGGTTTTTAGTTGGGCGCCGTGCCTTACAAAAAGCTCATTTTCGTAGAACGATGGATCTTGTTGCGATTTTGTTTCTAGCACAAATACATGTTTATCGTGATATTTTACCAGCTTAAGATTTCTTGACACGTAATTTCTTAGCTCATCAGATAGTTTTGATTTATTTATTTTCTCTACAATAAGATTAAAAAAATCATCGAGCGATTTTCCTAGTTTTGGCGGCTCCCTGTCTACGCCGGCTATATAAAAAGTTACATATTTTCTCGATTTAATATTATATAATGTTTCAACTTTGTGATTGTCAGCCTCACAATCTGAGATGCCAACTAGCACATAACCTTTTATCCCGTTTCTGATGTTTGATATTCCAGATAGTGTCTTCAGTATTTTTTCAAACGATCCTTCATCAAACAAATATTTTCCATCCAGGCTTAGAAATCCCTGCTTAAAATCATATGCTGCTTGTTCCGTGTCGGATTGACGCAGGATGTTTTCTAATTGCGTAACCCACATTATTTTAGATGGATCGTAATTGTTATTATCTATAAAGTACTGATCTAAAACGCCAGTACATGCATCTACTTGTGTTTTTCTAGCTTCTGCGCCCCACTTGCCACCTTCTGTTATGGTGATGTTTTTTGAGTACCCAGTCAATTTTTTAATAATTCCTTTCATGTCTGCTAGTTCTTTGTTTTTATTTACAACCAATTCATATAGAGACAGGAATATAACCTGAAAATATCTTGGAGCCTTCGCTGGCTTTGCTTTGCTTGTAAACAAAATATCTTTAAGACTTTTTCCAGACTCTGATGTTATTGTATTGAATTGATCAATTATTTTGTTTATGTTATTTACTACCGCATCTGGGGTAATTTTTTGAACAAGATTGTCTATTTCGGCACTTTTCTTGGCAGCACTTTCTGTTTCAGAAAAACCGAAAAGATCATCTAAATAATCGCTTCTTGACGGAGGTTTATTATTAAACAATACATACGAGATTATATCTGATAAAATTTCCTCATCTCGAGACTCTCTAACCTGTTCCTTTGTTAATATCCCATTTTTTACCCAAAATACGTCTTCTACCTTTATTCCGTATGGAAGATCTCTGTTGGTGATGCTTACGGTTTTCATTATATTTAGTTGTAATACATCTGAATTCGTAACGTCACCACGTATTTCTGTTGCGCAGCGCCTTACGACCGATGAAAAATGTCCGGTTGAACCAGCCATTCTCAGTTCTTGCCTAGATAATTTCTTGCCACCACTGTTTATCCTTCTGAATATATTGTCAACGTCTTCCTCTGAACTTGAATCAAAAATTGACAATGGAACGTTATATGAAGCCAAAATTACACATTCTCCACGAGGAAGCGTTGGTGTATTTTGTGTCAACTTTCCGCTATCAAGTAATTCTTTTGTGGCCGCGATTGAGTTTAAATCAAAAAAACTTCCATCTAAATCGTACTGATTTTCTATGAAGCTAAATATCGCCTCCAATCTTTGCAAACCATCAATTATTTCGTACGCAACTTTTTGTGAATAAAAAACCTCGGCAAGGAGTATAAGTGGCACAGGAAATGTTCTTATTAATGAATCTATAAATGATGACTTCTCTGTTTTAGACCATACAAGCTTTCTTTGGTATCGCCGGTTAACGATATACTTGTTTTGCAAATAATTCCGGTAAAGATTTTCTATTGACTCGCCTTTTACAATTAGATCAATTGCTTTTTCTGACATGGTAGTAATCCTAATAAATATATTCAGTAGTTTTGTGCTGTTTCATCAGCAATGCGCTTTTATGAACTTTCGTGCGTCTGTTTGTTTTTATATCTAAAGACAAATTTCATCATTCTGTCCCACTGTTCTCTGATCCTGGAAACGACGGAAAGCACGCCATTACAGCATTCTTGGCACCTAGGAAGAAGCCGTCATTAGACATTAAACCGTTAACCACTATTCCGATGCCCTCCATTCCATGTAGTGCATTCGCCATCGCTCCAGTATCTCGCGGAACAGCTAACCCTGTTTCAGGCCGACCGTAAAACGATGCGAAGATCATAGTACAAAAACAGCGCGCACGTCATCCATAAGTCCGACCGGCGAGCGCTACATGATCAACGGTTGACCAATGACAGCAATCAGTCTGTTGCTGTCCAACAGGCTTTGACTGCGGCAGGGCGTCAAATGGGGACAAGGAGTGCTTCATGCATAGAGCAACCGCCCGCGTGGCTCTGGTATGGAGCGCCCCAGATCCGTTGCCGTCTCGACCCATTCACCAATCACTCGTTCCGCATTGGCTACCGCCTCTTGATAAGTGGCGCCATCGGCCATGCAGCCAGGGAGCTCAGGAACTTCCACGATAAAAGCGTTGTCTTCGTTACTCCAATAAATGACCAGTTCATACTTACTCATCGTTATTAATCCCCAGGTGATACTTGGTGAGTATGCCGCGCACTTGCTTCACTTGGTAGGGCTTCGCCATGCGTCCTATGGGTTGGAGATTGATGATCTCGGCCACCCCTTCTTTGGTAAGGATATGATGGTCTCCCTTCACGCGAAGCATAAATCCAAGCCCATCTAACAAGGACAAAAGGTCAGCAAAAGCTATGTTGGCATCGCTCCGACCGCTGAGAACGGCGGTCTGGATCTTTTCGTGTTTACCCAAGAATTACACCAAGCTTGAACGCTTCATTCGTTTGATTCATGGCTTGGTCTCCTTCTGGAGTAAACGATTCTCGCTTTGTAAGCCTAACCCAATCAAACGACTGCTTCCAGTCTTTTAAGAGTCATCTTAGTGCGAAAAAACTTCTGTGGCGCTCCCTTTAGATTATGCCGCGCGAATACTTTGGTTTGGAGCGTAGTGCAGCGGTATGAGGTGATTCTCCGCCACCGCTAGGGTGATATAGTCGTCGCCCACAAGAAACTCAACTTCCACGTAACCAGGGTCCAACTCTTCCACGACGGTTCCGACCTGGCCACGCAGAAGGTGTTGCTCTGGTATGGGTTCCAAAAGCGCTACAACGTCGAGTAGTTTCATGATGTCCTCACATAGCAACTTGTCAGCCTGGGAACGTCTTCTCCAGTCCTGATGATCCAACCCGTGCGAACGATCACGGACTTTCCCTGGTGCTGCATGACAAAATCCACCTGGTAACGCTTGCCATGACTGTCGGCCACCTTCTCGGTGGCCTCATTTGCTCAGTATGGCACGGAGGCATACTGAGCGCAGCAACTCGACATCTTGTTGGTCTATCCCCAGGCACGAGGCGAACACCCTGGCCTTGTTGCCTCCGGCAAGGTGACCGGGATTCAGGGTGTATTCTCGTAGCTTGCGAATGAAGTTTCCCGGATTGGTCCCGACGCCGACCATAGAGTTCCGGAGCACCGAGTGGCGCGATCTGGGCGCTGTGGAATGGTCAGTGATGCAGCGGGAGCTGTCGTTCAAATCATCGACAGAATAAGCATGAAGTTGCATCTCGGGCGCAGTTTCCCGCAGCAAACATCCAGCATCCGAGCCATCATTCGTTGACTGATAGGGGTTCGGAAACCGGCGTTAGCCAAACATGAAAGCGCTCTCAACCGCTCCCAGAACCGCATCCTCGAAAACCTTTTTGCACAGTTCCCCTGCTGCCGAACCGGCAACCAGAAACAAGGGTGCAAGATGTTCTTCTCTAGGATGAGAGTGCCGAGCTCCAGGAGCTTCAGACCACTGAAACAATAATCGTCTACGTTCTTCCAGATTTTGATTTGTTAGGGATTTTGTTAACCAGTCATCAAAGTCGTATCCGGCTATATTATCCGTCTTGTTTTTGATCCCACGCATCAATACAGGAATATTGTGAAAAGTGTTACCAGAGCCAATTATTAAGACATTCTCATCCCGCAAGGACGTGAGGGATTCTCCGGCTAGATAGTGTGTTTCTGGATCTAAACCGGCTTGCAGAGATAGCTGTACGCAGGGAATATCCGCCGATGGAAAAGCTATTTTCAACGGCACGAAGACGCCGTGATCATATCCCCTATTCTCATCTATATGGGTATAATTTCCTGCTTTCTCGAGCAAGTTTCTGACTTGCAATGCTAGGTGGAGATCACCTCTGGCCGGCCACTGCAATTGGTAGGTTTCTTCTGGGAATCCAGAGTAGTCGAATAACAATCCAGGGTTACTGTTTTTTTGTATAGTAAATATCTGTTCTTCCCAGTGAGCGGATACGATGAGGATAGCATCTGGACGATTTGGTAGTAATGCTGGGAGATTCTCCAGGAATTTCCTGTGCCTGTTCCAGGTATTGGCCGGATCCCAGTTCATAAAGAAGCAAGGACCTGCCCCATGCGGTATAAATAGAGTCGGTTGGCGCATAATATAGTTTGTGTTCCATTGTTACAAGCGGGCTATTAAAATCGCTTAATATCCTGCTCTCTATGTTGATGATTACTTTTTGACACCTTCCACTTCGACCTTAATGCTAACAGCGTTTGATAAACCTTCTGGCAAGTAAGCACCTATACCGAAATCCGATCGATGGATAGTAGTTGTGGCCACAAATCCCGAGAGATAGCCACCCCAAGGTTTGGGAAGGTAGGAAACATTCCCTGCACCCAGCTCCCGGACCTGGAAAACCACGGGCTTGGTTATCCCATGCAAGGTGAGATTGCCGTAAAGATCCCCCATATCTTTACCGTTTGGGACGTATTTGCTGCTGACAAAAGTGATGTCGGGATATTTCTTGACATCAAAAAATTCCTTGCTACGCAGATGCACATCCCTTAAGGCATAGCCCGTATTGATACGGGTAGCGGGGATGGTGATCTGGACCCGGTCTTTACCCGGATTCTGGGCGTTGAAGGTATAGCTTCCTGCGATTTTGTCGAAGCGTCCGGTGAACTGGGTGATGCCCACGTGACCAATGGTAAACAGTACGTTGGTGTGCTGTGGGTCAATACGATAAGTTCCGTCGGGATTCCCAGAAAGCAGAGTGTAGTGCTTTATGGGTGTGGCCATGGCACTTCCAGCCATTACCAAAGACAACGCAGTAACTGCTAATGTGGATGAAGGGTATCGTTTTAACATTGTTAGTTCCTTATTCAGGGAAAAATCTTCTTTGCGATTTCTGCCACATGCCGTCCCTGGAAGCGGGCAATGGTCAACTCGTTGGCCGAAGGCATGCGGCTACCGTCGCCCTTGGCCAAGGTGCTGGCACCATAGGGCGTACCACCGCTGATTTCGTCCATGTTCAGCAATTCCGGGCAGCTATAGGGCACGCCCACGACAATCATGCCTTGGTGGAGCAAGAAGGTGTGAAAAGAGGTGATGGTGGTTTCCTGACCGCCGTGCTGAGAGGCGGTGCTGACGAATACGCTGCCCACCTTGCCCACCAGTGCTCCCTGTTGCCATAAGTTGCCGGTGCGATCCAGGAAGTTGCGCATCTGCCCGCTCATATTCCCGAAGCGGGTGGGGGTGCCGAAAATGATCGCATCGTAGTTGGCCAAATCATCGGGGCTGGCCTCCACCGCACGCTGCTCCGTCTTGGCATGCATACTGGCCAGCACGTCTGCGGACACAGTCTCGGGTACGCGCTTGATGTCTACCTGAGTGCCCACTACCGAGCGGGCACCTTCCGCTTCGGCCTCGGCCATAGCTTCCACATGCCCCCAAAGGCTGTGATACAAAACCAAAATCTTGCTCATAAACCATTCCTCTCTATGGACTCCCATATGGAGTCTGGGTTTCAATAGACCATGCAGGATTCTTTTTGTAAAGTAGGTACTTTAAGGTAACCAATATGCGTCAATCCCGACAGAAACAGGCTTGTCCTATGGACCAGCTCCTGCGGCTCCTCATGGGGCCGTGGACCACCTATATCCTCTGGGTACTGGAAAACCAGGGCACCTTGCGCTTTGGTGAACTCAAGAGGACCATCCCAGGCATTTCATCTCGCATGCTGACAGAGCGGCTGCGGGGTTTGGAGACAGCCCAGATTGTTTTTCGGGATTACCGTCCCACCATACCGCCGGAGGTCCGCTACGGATTGACCGAGCGGGGTCAAGAATTGGGGACGGTGCTGGCCAGCCTGAACCTGCTGGCTCAGAGGTGGTTTCTGGAAAAAAAATTATCGAATCACTAATAACGCTTTGTTCTATTCCGCTGATTCCAGGGCAAGACTGAACCTATATCGTGCGGCCTTCATTTACAAACGTAAAATAACATTTGCTTCCGTCCTTGTAAATATGTTTATAATATAACGTAAAGTGGGATAATCTGCACTATTAACGCAGACATCTTTCATTACGAAAATGGATAGCGCAAAAATTTCTATAAAGTATTTACGGCAAGTATAAAACACAAATCAACCTCACGAGTTGGTGGTCTGTTATTTTGTTTTCGTGTTAGAACAAGATGTAAATAAAATATTTTATGGGCTTCCTGGTTGATGAAAGTTATAATGAAGAAGAGGACAGGACCAAATGGCGTCAGGATCCAGGTCCAGTAATCGGCGAAATTCATATTGCCGATGGAAGCGACATCCATCGCATTCCAGGAACTCAGGTCACTTTTCAGTTCGGTGCCGCCCGTATATGGTACATTGCCGACCACCGCGAAGGCGTGGTAACCAGGTTTCAGGATAGGGAAAGCCGAGGGGTTGACCATAACGGGTACGGCGCCTCTGTGGACTGCCGGCTGCGCGAAAATCCATCCAGGCCCTGGATCGCCGTAGGCAGTCACGGAGGTCCGCGAAACACAATAAATGGCGTCTACGCGCATGCCTTCGGGTGTCTTTGCCGATCGGCCACCCTGATGGCAGGCACCCACATAATACCCGGTTACGGTGTCATTGAAGCGGGATTCACGGGTTATGGCAGGCACCGATATAATGACCGGACACCTGTTCATTAATGGGGAATTGATAGCCACCCGCAGTGCCGGTACCCGTGATCGTCGCATGAAAGGCACGCCCGCCGTCACCCATTTGCAGTTCCACGCGCATCTGCGTCGTGGCCTCGCCGTTTGGCGGGGTGCGCAACAGGCACTTTTCCGTGAACTGCACACGCCCGCCGGAGCGTATGACGGTTGGGTGGGAGATCGAGCAGGATGATCCGGCATCGTGATTGATCAATCCGGCCCACCCCTGCCCACGGTCACAATAGGTATAGGTTTCCTGAACCCCTTGGGCGGTGCGCTCCGTGGCCTTCCATTCCCCGCGGTGCAGGGTTGCAGCATGGACCAGCACCGGGCTGGCAAGGAGCATCATGATCAGCGCAGTTTGGATGAATCGCACGAAAAACCTCCCAGGCAAAATTTATTGATGTATTGTTATCACAATGGTGAAGTTTTGCCAGAGTCGGCATCTCGATTGCTTAAGAAACTGAAGGAGGGCGGCGCATGTCAACGGTGAAGGCCGGAGTCCTCAGCACCTTGGCTTTTGTGCTGGGAGTGATACTAACCGGCGTGGCCTGGACGCAGGAGGCAGCCGCCGGTACGTCGCAGGGTGCCTACGGATTCCGGCCAGGGGAATGGCGCATCCACAGCACGACCACGGACGTTTTTGGCACCCAGAAATCCATTTTCATGAAATGCTATCATTCCCCGCAGTTGGCGCAAACGCAAGCCTCGGGAATTTTGCCCGGTAGTACGCCAGGTCCTATGCACGGATCTGTGGTGCATGTCTCGAAACACGAAACCGTCGTGAACGAAACCGCAGAGCTCCATGGCTGGCACGAAACGACTACGGACGTGCTGCATGCTGTCTATACCGGCTCCGGGACGGACTATCACATGCAATGGAAGTATGTAATTACGCAGATATCCAACGGCCTGAAGCAGGTTACCACAAACGTCATGAGGGGCGTCTGGATCAGCCCTGTTTGTTCGGTGCACCCGCCCCTGGCAACGCAATCCTCCACCCCATCCCGGCAAATGCTGGCCACTCAAGCGGCCGCAGCAAAGGCAATGGCCGAAGCGGCGCAGACGAAAAAGGCGATGCCGGCGGAAATGGCGCAAGCCAATGCGGCTTTGGCGGCCATGAAGGCCAGCATCGCCAAGGACGCCCGCGCCGGCGTCGTCATTCCGCCGCAGCATTGATTCGCTGGCCGGCTGCTTGATGCACCCCTGGGCGGCATGTCCGGGATGCAGCGAGAGCTGTCGTTAGTCAAGTCCTATGATGAATCACGCTTTTTGTAAGGCCCACCTCCACCGTTCACGGATGGTCTATTTCTGGAAACCAGCTTATACGTTCCATTTGCGATAACTCCATAACCATAGTTGCAAGGCATGGCGTCCCACCCGTATTTATTTGATTGCCGAACTCTTATTTCTTTTCTGTTAATAACAGTAAAATAAATAATACATCTTTCTTTAGCATTCCTATAAGCACCCTGCGTTCCATGCAGCACGAACCTCCCTCCGTTAATACCCATATTATGTCCAGGTGGCCCGGCGGTAAGGCTAAGCAAAAAATGAACATCGTCTCCCTTTTTAATAATCCTCAAAGTTCCGCCAGCAGAATATGTTTTTTCCTTATTCTGCACAATCTTATGCCAACCCCATTGCCAAGTTCCAGTGAGATTTACAGCTGCCGATGATCCCGCTGGGATAAATAGCAACATAATCATCAGAGAGGCGCCATATTGCCGGCCCGTGACAATGCTAAAACAATTTGACATTTATTTCTTTCCTTGCGGATTTTTGCCTCACTAAGAAGCCGCTGAAAAAGTCGTAAAAAATCTCTTCTGTTCCGCGAATCCGAGGGAAAATCTTCTAATGATGGGCTCTGGTCGAGCCTTTTTTACTGTTTTCATGGTCTTTTGCGGCCATTTCACGGATTCCGGGCGCACGAATCCCATCAGACCACATCAGCCACCGTGACGACAAGCCCCTACATAATGCCCAGTTACCGTGTCGTTGATTGGGAAGTTATAGCCATCCGCATTTCCCTGTCCGGTAACGGTGGACTGGAAAGCACGCCCCGCATCGGTTACCGCCAGATGAACCGTCATGTGCATATGCGCGGCACCGCCTTGTGGTTGCTTTGAGAGGCAGTTTTCCTGAAAGACCGTCCGCCCGCCGCCTTCGATAACCGGCACCCCGGTAGTCATACAGGTCGCCCCCTGCTTTGCCATCATCCAGGAGGTAAAGGCTTGACCGTGATTGCAGACGGTATAGGTGTCCTTGATCCCGTGCCCAGTGGCAATACTCGTATCTTTCCATTCACCGCGCTTCATGTGCGGCAGTCCTTGCGCGAACGCCCCCGTTGAAAACGCTGTCACACAAGCGATCAGCACTATTTGACGAATACGCATATTTTCTCCGACACTGAGCCATAAAAAAACAAAAAGGCCACCATTTTCCCGTGCGATGGGAAGGGTTGTCCAGTACCCACGAAATTTTGGAGGATATCCATGCACATTAAGGTCAAAGTGATACTGGGAAGTGTAACCGCGTTGACGATACTGTCTGCATTGCCGATCAATGAGGGGTCGGCGCATACGCGTTCAGCGGTGGCGGGAGGTTTTTCTGGAGCCTACGGATTCCGTCCCGGCGAATGGCAATTTATCACGACCACCACGGGTCCCTTGCTAGGCACCTCCCGCGCCACCACCATGCGGTGCTCCCATAGTCTCTATCAACCACAGGATACGGCCAACGCCACACTCTCCACACCCGGTTCCACCCCTGCGACGGTGCATTGTGTGACTTCGCACCCATCTCTGCATGAGACCTTGCGGAATTGCAGGACGATTTCCATCGGAAAGGAAAATGGTTCGACAACCACGGAGGTGGTCACTTCTCACACGCGGTACACCGGAGAAGGCAAGCATTTCCAGATGCAGGGTCACGGCAGCCTGGTCAACAATGGAAAATTGTTTGAAGCCTATACGACGCACGGTAAATGGCTCAGTGGAGCCTGCCTGGCTCATCAACCGGTGCCAACGGAGCAAACACTCAAGCCCTCAAAACAAATGCAAGCCCTTCAAGCATTATCGGCAAAGGCGATGGCTGCAATGGCTCAAGCCAAACAGAGTCTGCCGGCAGGGGCTTTAAAATAAAGGCAGCCCACCCATAAAAGGTGCCATTATCTCCTCTGATTTGTAATCATGTTGTAATTTTGAATATCACGCCTCTCAAATGTGCCCCGCCAGACGGGGTGGTTCCATAGAGATTGCCTCTTCGGCTAATCACTAAACCTGTTTCAGGGCAAGCCCCGTTCGATCCATCTCCGAATGTATGAATAATCTTTTCCGAACCTTGAGGCGTAATCTCAAAAACGATGCCATTTCCGCCGAAAGTTGTAGTTCCAAAAAGATTTCCGTCTCTGCCAAATATCAAGCCGCCTTTTGGAATTGCTCCATATTTCCCACTTTCAAAATTATAAAGAATTCTTATTTTTCCTGTGGGAGTGATTTTGTAAATTGTACCTGAATCACTAGTTCCGCCTCCAGTGGCGGTGCCGTAAAAGTTGCCACTTGGCCCCATGAGTAATGGGCTTTCAGGGAAATCTCCATCTGTCTCACCTTTAAAACTATAGAGAACTTTTTCTTTGCCTGCAGGGGAGATCATGAAGATGGTACCCACGCCATCACTACCGCCTTGAGAGGTGGTTCCATAGAGGTTGCCATCACGGCTCCACACCAACCCGGCTTTAGGGGCAGAACCATCCGAATTATTAGTGTCCCCCTCAAATCTATAGAGAATTCTTTCTTTGCCATCTTTCGTGATTTCAAAAACAGTGCCATTGCCATTTCCTCCCGATGATGTGGTCCCGTACAAAGTTCCATTACGACCCATCACTAAACGACCCTCTGGGACGGCCCCATCCGAACCACCTTTGAAGTCATAAAGTTTGATTTTTTTACCTGCCAGGGTGATTTTGAAGACTGTGCCTGCATTACTAGCTCCGCCTTCACTGGTGGTTCCATAGATACTGCCTGCACGGCCCATTACTAGGCCCGCTTCAGGATAGAAACCATCCGTACCACCCTTGAAAGAGTAAAGTATGGTTTCTTTGCCGCTTGTCGCGATCTTAAAAATAGTGCCGGCGTGGTTCGTGCCACCAAATGCCGTGGTTCCATAGAGGTTTCCGTTATTAGCCATCAAAAGGCCGCCCATAGGACCGCCCCCACGCTCACCAATCTTAAATGCATGAATAACGGTATATCTGGCATCTTTTTGGGAACAGCCTATTAGACATAATATTAATGATGTGATGGCGATAAATCTTGTTTTTCGATCCTTAAAAAGGTGTATTAAAGTATCAAAGAAATTTGATATATGCTCTTTATTTGTGTGCCAATAACTGTTTACCTGATGGCGCTGATCGATATTTTTGGTCTCTACCCTGGCTACACACATCGTTAAATCCTCCGCTGCCTCGCCTTACGCATTATGCCGCTGAGTTTTGCAGCTTCACCTTAAGGGTGCCTCGAGAAACCTGTGTTGTGGAGATTTGGAACCTAGAAATATCATTGGTGATTTTGGTTATAAACGGCGATGACATCAAAAGAATTGTAGGCGTAGCGCGAAAAAACTTTCTTTAAATCATGCGTATTCCACGATTCAATCCATTCTTTTGCGAAATGTTCGGCAAACTCCTTAGTAATCACGGGCAATACCTCCAATGTGGAAATTCATCGGCCTGCGCAACAATAGAGAGTGGCTAACGGTATATGCTTGCCTGATGCTGCAAGCAAGCTTGCAGCGGCAGCACTATATTAAGGCTAAACGATAAAGCTCCCCCTCTGGGTCATGACAAGCAGAGAAGAACATTGGTCTACCCATATGTCCGCTTTCAGTCTGGTCCAGACGATCGGGCTACGGATCACCCAGGCCACTTGGAAAGGTACTGCAGTTCTCAGCATGTGAGCAAGGGCTCTGAAGGAGCCGGTGGTGGGCGGGTATTTCTGCCTGACACCCTTGGGACCACGTTCGATGATTACATCCGCTCAGGAAGCGTTGACCGCACCCGGAGCACCGAATGCCACACCGTGTAAGATAAAATAAAGTTGGTAACTTTTATCAGATCTAAGCCAGTAAAATTGACGCCTCGAAATTTGCAAAAATAAATAAAGTTGGTAACCTTTTGGCTACTCAGGCCCAAAGCCCCTAAATTTTGTGCAAATAAAGTTGGTAACGGAGACAACCCCAGAAAGGGGTGACGATCCCTGTTGATTGCGAGCACGCCGTTTTCGATTGCAAGCCGTTACACCTAATTTCCTTTCCGGCATGAGGACTGCAGTCGATCCATAGGATTTCCTGCCGGTTTTGGCACCGAGCCCACTGGCGTCACCACAATTCAGCGCCAACCCGTTCAGCCGTCATGACTTCGCCACCATGCAAGACAGGATCGAAGAGATTGAGACGATCCACCAGCGTCAGATTGGCGATTGTAGTGGCTGGCTCAACGATAACACGCCCATGCTCAACCGAAAGTCTTACCTCATAGTTGCGTACCGTGGTGCGGGACAGATTCATTTTGCGGGCAATCCGGCTGACGAACTCTGGCGATCGTTTCCATGCAAATCACTCCAGGTGCCTCCGGGCTAAACTCGGCAGGGTATCAGGTGGTCAATTTACACGCTATTTAACACAGTCGAGCGGCCTCCGCGGCTTTTTGCGTAGGTCCGCTCGACTGAAAGGTTATGCATCAACGCTAGAATTCTTGGCGAGCAGTTTGTAGCTTTCAATGCATAACAATGGAACTAAGTGATCCGAAATCGTCCAGTGAGTTCAGTCAACCGCTGTGATTCATCCCGTAACGCAACAATCTGAATTTGCGTGATTTCAATCTCCTTGTTTATACCAATAGTTTTCCGAGAAATCATCATGATATTATCATTGATAGCGCTTGCAGTATTTCTCAAGTCTTCTGCGGAGGTCGCCACATCGGCGACTCGTTCCGAAATATTGGCAATAGACTCGTTTATCGACCCAAGACGATGCAGAGACTCTCCAGCCATTTCCGTTCCATGCGACACCTGCCCATTGGTTTGCACCATTTGTCTTGCAAAGGACTGCATTTGGGACTGAATATGTATTATCTTTGCAGAAACATCCTCTGCGGCAACAGCGGTTCCTTTTGCCAAATTGCGGACTTCGTCTGCCACGACTGCAAAACCTCTTCCGTATTCGCCTGCACGCGCCGACTCTATAGCCGCATTGAGAGCAAGCAGGTTGGTCTTGGCCGTGATCTCTTTTATGGTGCTAACAACACTTCCAATCTGGTGAGAAGATTCTTCCAATCTCTGGACTTGTTGTGCCATGCCAATAATAGCAGTTCCTGCTGAGCTCAATTCTTCTAATGACAGACCAATGGCTGTATTTCCTTGTTGGGTTGAATCAGCGGTGGCGCTGGCAATTTTAGATATATCCTCTGCATCCTGTGCTACACGAACGCTAGTTGTGGCCATGTTGGTCATCGCGTCGCTCGCCTTCTCAGTTTGAGTGCTGGTGTCACCGACCTCTTCAGTCAGCGTGTTTGCCACGCTGGAGAGTTGCACGCAGGTATCTGAAATCTGTTGTGCGCTGACACTGATGCCCTTAATAAGCGTAGATAGATCAGTGGCCATCTGGTTGGTTGCGATAGCAATTTCTCCCAATGGTCCGCCGGCATCTACAGGGACCTTCACATTTAAATCTCCTGAGGCGATTTTTTGGATTGCTTTACTGATACGTTGAAGCTGCCGGACAACACTACGTACAATAATAGAGCCAAATAAAAAAACTATAAATATGGCGGATAGCCCAATTATAATTAGCAATATAATAGCCCGTTTATCTGCGGATTCTCTTTCTTTTATGGCAGCTTGTGAAGCCTTGTTTTGACGGGCTACAATAGCGTCTACAGCACTATTGAACTTCTTTACATCGGGCAAAAAATTATTTTGATAGGCCGTCAACGCACCTGACTGATTCATTGTTGTTGACAAAAGTAAAACCTTGTTGCTCGCATGTTGCAAAATATTATCTGGCCCTGTAAAACTACTTGCTATTGCTGGAGACACGCGCTGTAATCTGGCAAAAGATTGAGAAACTTTTTCCTCTCCACGCTTGAGGGCTATGTAAACCACCGGTTCATATTGTTGTTCTGTCGCAAGAATGCCTGTTAGCGCAATATTGGCATCTACGCTCTGACGAAAATCAATTAGGGCGGCGGTACGTTCGGCATCATGTAGCGTATCTGTCCCCGATTGTTCTGCCATAAAAAGCGTCCAGGTGGCTGTTGCAGAGATAATAATTAAGGCTACTATGGCGCTCCACATCAACGAATGGACTAGTTTTGTGAATGAAATAGCAGACATATTCAATGATACCTTCATGTTATCTTCCTCTTTAATGGTGTCTCTTCTACCGCGACAATTTGATCATTCCAGCTTACAGTGCCCCTACCGCCTTAGTCACCGCTCGAGCAAGTTCATCGGGCACGAATTTAGCGACATAACCATCGGCCCCGACGCTGTTCGCGTGGGATTCATTCGCGGACCCCGACAGGGAGGAGTGGATAACCACAGGAATGGCCTTTAGCGTCTCATTTTCCTTAATTTTGCGGGTCAAGGTAAACCCATCCATTTCCGGCATTTCCAGATCAGTCAGGACTATAGCCACCTTCTGGCGGATAGGTATATTTGCAGCCTTGGCTTCTTGCGCCAAAACTTGTAACCGCTCCCATGCCTCTTTGCCTGTCTTGGTGCCGATGAAGGGTAATCCAAGGGCACTCAAAGCTTTTTCAATCTGGCTACGGGCAACACCTGAGTCATCGGCATAGAGCACTACGGATCCCTGGGGAATGCCCACCGTATGGGTTTGCACCATTTCATCGCCGATCATGAAACGCGAAGGAAGCACCTTTCGCAGAATAGCCTCCACATCTAAAACCAAGGCGACACGTCCCGCCTCCGCATCTTCATCTAGACGAGCAAAGCTCGTTACCATGCCTCCTACGGCTGCCCCCTCGGCGGACATCACTCGGCTCCATTCCAGTCGCAGGATTTCTTCCACTTCTTCCACGGCGAAGCCTTGAATAGAACGCTCATATTCGGTAACCAGAAGTATGCTGCGGCTCGCGGGTACACAGCCCACCACGCCAGGCAGATCGAGCACCGGAATAATTTGGCCGCGGATATTCGCCACGCCAAGTACATGTTCAGGCGCTCCGGGCATAGGCGTGATAGGTGGCATGACCAGCGCCTCGCGGACCTTAAATACGTTGATCCCGAAAATTTCTCTGGTATGGGTGTTTTGATCTTCTCCGAGGCGGAAGATCAAAAGCTCAAATTTGTTGGTGCCGGCGAGTTTGGAACGCTCGTCTACTTCCTGCAAGACATCATTCATGGGGGCTCCTTTACATGTTCTGGTGACGGATGGCGGTACTCAGGGTATTTAACTTGTCTAGAATATCCTGCTCCAGGCGAGAGATTTCCGTGCTCTGCCGGATGGTTTCCTCCCGGTTGCCCGATTGCTGGGCAACCCAGATGGCTTGAGCCATTTGATGAAGTTGAAGCGCCCATGGTGGAAATTTATGGTATCCAAGGCGGTGCGATTCATGATTTCCAGGCTGGGAATGGAGTCCAGCAAAGCCTGCGCATAATTCAGTAATAGTCCGCGATTCATATTTCTGCTCACTTTCTAGATGAATCAGAGAGTTCCATTTGATTCCCAATCTCCACCGACCTGGCGGCGACTTCCCGTTTTTGCTTGTCCAGCCTCTTTCAGCGGGATATGGCGGTGCCAATATCGAGCGCATCAAACCAGCTCAAAAAACGTTGTACGTTTTCTCCGACATAGATAGCGCCGTGTTGAGGGCAGAGAAAGTCTATATCCAGTTGGCTAACACGACTGATCCAATCTTTCTTGGCCTCTTTGGAGGGCATCCAACGTTGATGGAAGAATTTGGCGTGCTGGATATGATCATCGAAGGCCTTACTGGAGTCTGAATCACGCAGTTCTACCCAAGCACTGTGCCCCGACGGCAGCAATGCCGCTCCCACATCGCCAGAGAAGAAAACCTTAGCTTCAGGGTCATAGACGTGGAAGTTGGCCGAGGAGTGCAGATAGTGAGCGGGGATGAATTCCAGCTTGCGCCCGCCGATGACGAGCCCCCCCCCCTCATCGGGAATACCCACAAAATTCGCGTCCAGTGCTCCATAGTGACGGATGAAACCTTCCCAGAGCTTTGGCATGTGCCACTGGATATTGCTGTTACAGGCGTTCCATAAGGGCAGGCTGGAGGCAATGTCCGGATCTTGATGGGAAACGAAGGCGGCCTGGAGGGTGGAAGGCTGCACCACCTCCACCATGGCGGCAAAGACTTGGGGAAAAATTTCGAAGCCGCCGGGATCCAGCAGAATGCTCTGCTCGTTGGATTCCATGACATAGACATTAGAGTCGATAACTCGGCCTTCATTTTGGTCGTAAATGATCCACCAGCGGTGGTTGCCCGCTTCAAATACCGATGTTGCTTTCATGCAGAATTTCCTCCAGTTGGTTATGATATTTCCAGATGGCATCCCGCACCGTGGCCACTGCCATTCCCATGTCCCGGGATACCCGCATCAATGGTGCGCCAGTGCCTTCGGAGAGCGCGGCCTCGATGCGGCCAATAATGACCACGTATTCTTGCTCCGCAATGCCTTCCTGTAGCTTCTCCACGTTTTTAATCAGTTGGCGTAGAATGGTAAGCGCTACTGCCTCTTCCGCGATGATGACCCGCTCCCAGGTTTTTTCGGTGCGGACGAATGTGGGGCAGATTATGTCGTAGTGATACATTTCCTGCATTTTCCGATGGAAAAGATCGGCATAACTACGGTGCTGCAGAATACACATGTGGGCCTGGATGAGAGGAGCGATAGATTCCTGCAGATGGGAGGCCGCTTCCTTGAGGTTGGCCGCACGCTCGCGAAATGCCTGGGCCACCACGCCATACCCCGCTAGCGCTTTGCCATGACGCTTGACTAGCACCATGGCATTCAAAGCACGTCGATCGATCTCGCGTAGTGAATGTTCGATGGTGCGGCGAGTATGGTAGGAAGCGTCCACGATCATCATGATGCGTTGAATATTCATTGGACAGATCCTTCAGCGGCGAGCGATGCGGCTGCGCCCAGCGCCCCGGCATCCAAAATGAGGACGACTCCGCCCTTGCCGGAGATGGTGGCGCCCTGGTACCAGTTCTGGTCGGCAAGGAAGTCGATGGGTTTTACCACTGAATCTTCGTTGCCGAGTACCTCGGAGACAATAAAGAGACCGCGCTCGGTCAGTACCCCCTCAACGCTCTCGGAATCCATGCGCATGGGCTTATCCTGTAGAATGGCTCCCAGGTCTACCAGCGGTACGATCTGAGTGTCATCAACCCGGTAAGTAACCCGACCAGCCAGCCGATGGATGCGATGCGCCTCCATGTCGGTCAAACTGTCGATGGCTGATATTGGCAGGGCGTAGATATCCCGCCGCAAGCGCAGGTAGAGGACCGGCAACACGGCCAAGGTAAGGGGAAATTCCATGGCGATGCTGGTACCCTGGCCGAGGTGGGTTTGGAGATCCAGGCGACCGCGTAACTTACGAGCCGTCTCCTTGACCACGTCCATACCGACGCCCCGACCCGATAGATCTGTGGCCTGGTCCTTGGTGGAAAAGCCGGGCCTGAAGATGAGTTCCAAGGCCTCTTGTTCCGAGAGACGGACGGCCTGCTCGGCGGTGATGACCCCTTTGTCGATGGCCTTTTGGGTGACAAACTGTCGATCAATGCCTTTGCCGTCGTCGGAGACTTCAATGCGCACCTTGTCGCCGAGATGGATGGCGGCGACACGCAAATTGGCGGTGCGCGCCTTGCCGGCGGCGGCACGCGCCTCGGGACCTTCGATGCCATGATCCAAGCTGTTGCGCACTAGATGCGTCATGGGGCCGGCGAGAGCATCAACGACGGCCTTGTCGATCTCCACATCCTCGCCCACAATCTCCAACTTGACTTCCTTGCCCAATTGTCGCGAGACATCGCGCACTACCCGGGGCAACTGCTGGAAAAGGCGTTTGCACGGCTGCATGCGCAAGCGCATGACGGTGTTTTGGATATCGTTGACGGTGAGGTCCATTTCTCGGGCAATACGGGCCATATCCTCATTCTCTTCGCTGAGGCCACCCACAGCTGAGGCGAGGCGATTGCGCAGAAGTACGAGCTCTCCCACTTGGTTCATAACTGCGTCCAAGCGCACGGCATCAACGCGCAGAGTGGTTTCAGCCACTTCAGGTGGACTGTCCTGCTGAGCTGCTGCTTTGCTCATTGTTGGCACTGGCTTTATCTGGTCTTGGACTGTTAGGGGAGCAACTGTGGTTTCTTCAGTAACAGGGAGATTTAGAGAGGTTGCTGGCCAATCTCCAGGTTTCTGGCCGGGACCGTATAGCTGATCGAGATACTGTTCGAACTCATCCTCCGTAATGATATCTTCTCCATTACCAACAGGACACGTGGAATCCACGCTCTGCTGTTGGAGATAAATACCCTCCGAACCGTCCTCACGGGAGCGATGTTCTATGTATAGGGTATCGGATACGTTGAGTGAAGGATGTTCCGCGGGTGTAGATGTTGCCACCACATCTGGAGTTTTCGACTGCTTCGACGCTCCCACTAAAGACTGCCCACTGGCCATCTCCTGAATCATCTTTCCCAAACTCTCCGGACCGATGGTTGGATAATCGCCTGCCTGCAACGCACCTAACATGCCTTGTATTACATCGATCCCCTTTAGGATGATATCCACCATCTCTGGCGTAATGCGCAGGCTTTTGTTACGCACTTTGTCGAGTAAATCTTCCAAATGATGGCACCAATCAACCATCGCCGTAGCTTCCAGGAAACCCGCCCCGCCCTTCAGAGTATGAAAGGCGCGGAACAAGGATGCGATGGCATTGGCGTCATCGGGGTTTTTCTCCAACGTCAGCGCCTCGCTCTGTGCCTTCTGAAGCAACTCCGTCGCTTCTGGTAGAAAGTCCTGTAGAATTTCCATATCCATGGTCATATCCCCAGCTCGGCCAAAAGAGCATCTACATCATCCTGTTCAACATGTTTCCCATGAATCGCCGCATCCAAAGCCGGTGCGTCAGTATGCACAAAGGGTGGTTTTTCCGGTGTGGAAGCAATATCAACTGTCTCCATGCGGGGCACTCCCATAGCGTCTTGCAAGCTTGTCAAAGCCTGGCTGATACGGTCATCCACCGCATGCAAAAGACGCAGTGCCTTTTTGAGGCGCTGTCCAGCCAAATCCTGTCCTTGCTGAGAGTTTAGAATGGTGGCCATGGCCGCCTTGATTTCCAGGATGTCCTTGTCGATAAAGCCTTGCCGAACACTCTCAATCCGTCGAATAGCGGCTTGGGCCGATTCAAGGGCCTCTAAAGTATTCATCGTCTGGGTTTCGGACAACGCCAAGGCTTCTTCAATCGGGTTGCAGGCATCTGGCAGATCATCACCTGCACCAGCGATACGTCTCAGCCCCTCATTCAGGAGTAGGTCGGCCTCTGCCAGCAGGCGCAATCCATTTGACTGCGTCGGCATGCCTACGGATGAGTTGGCCGTTAACAGCGGTTGCATCCTATCGGTATCCGACTTGCAATCAGTGGCGATAGCCGGTCTTCTTTTACGTCGCGTCATCGCACGGCCTCCAGACGTTTGAAAATGGCTTCAAGTTTTTCCTTGAGCACGTCGGCGGTGAAAGGTTTGACAATATATCCGTTGACCCCCGCCTGGGCAGCTTCAATGATGTTTTCCTTCTTGTTCTCTGCCGTTACCATCAACACTGGCAGGTGGTGCAAGAGGGGGTCGGAACGAATGGCGCGTAACAGATCGATACCCTGCATGTTGGGCATATTCCAGTCGGTTATGACGAAGCCGAATCCACCTTTGCGTAACGCGACCAACGCGTCTACCCCATCCTCCGCTTCGTCCATGTTTTCAATGCCCAGTTCTCGAAGCTGTCCTTTCACAACTCGGCGCATGGTCGCAAAGTCATCGACAACTAAGTATTTGAGGGTGGTGTTGATGCTCACTGATTTCCTCCGATAGCATTTAATTGATTATGGCGTTCGGTGTATCTGTCGGCCCCTGTTCCGCCGTGCGCGTCATTTCTCTCATGATAATGCGCGTATTCCCTTGCACGACGATGGTAACTCGTCGATTTCCTGCAAGCGCTTGCTGCATGGTTTTCTGGGTATAGGGAACGGCAGGATGATATTTGCCGCGACCTACAGCACTCAGGAGAGATGGATCCACACCATCATGCAAAAATCTGTTCAATACCGAGAGCGCCCGGTCTGATGAGAGGTACCAGTTCGACGGATACTTTGCGGAACGTATCGGTTGATTATTCGTATAACCGATCACGAAAATACGATAGTGGAGGGGCTTTAGTACTAACCCCACGGCATCGACGATTTGGAGCGCCTCGGGCTGAAGTTGGGCGCTGCCGTTAGCAAAGAGGACGCTGGCATTGATCCTTATTCTGGTCCCCGTTGGGGTGTGAGCAATGCTGACCTCATGGGTATTGATCAGTGGTTGTAGCACTTTTTCCAGTTTGTCTCGCATCCGCATCATGGCAAGCTCTTGTTTACGAATGGCCTGGGCGACTGCGGGTGGGACGGCAATCAGCGGCACTGGAGAAGGTAGATGATGAAAGGGCGCGTTAGCTTTGGGTGGGGCCGTTTCCGTCACGGGTCGTTTTCCACCAAAAGCAACTTGCATGGATTGCTCGAAACCTTCAACCTTGGCCTTGTTTACTTGAGAGATGGCAAACATCACGATGAAGAAGGCCAGCAACAGGGTCATGAAGTCAGCATAGGAGATCAACCATCGATCCGCTCCAGCCGCATTCTCGGACCGCTTATGCCGCTGTTCATCCAATGCTTCCAAGTCGTCTGCTTTTTTGGTGCTCATGCCGCGTTGCCCATGTCGGTGAGGGGGGCGGACTTCTCTGTATCGTGGGGTGGTGGAGTTCGGGTTTTTGGCAAATAGTAGCTTTCCAGCACCTCTCGTAATTCCATGGTATTGGTACCCCGCAGAATACCCGCGAGTCCGTCTAAAAAGACATTGCGAGCCACCAGTTGTTCCGCGATCACTCCGCGCAGACGATTGGCTGTTGGAATGCAAATTACGTTGGCCAGGACCAGTCCATAAATGGTAGACACAAAAGCGGCGGCGATCCCTGTGCCCAGCGTAGAGGGATCATTAAGGTGGTGCATCACTTCGATGAGCCCCGTTACCGCACCCATGATGCCAAAAGTAGGCGCATATCCCCCAGCCGCTTCATAAAGGCTGGCCGCCATCATATCTACCTCGGTTTGTGTATGTAGGCGCAGACGCAGGGTTTTGAGAATAACAACAGATTCGATACCATCCACGGCCATCTGCAGGCCTTTTCGCATGAAAGGATCCTCAACCCCCTCGATCAACGCATCCATAGAAAGCAGGCCGCCGCTCTTCGCCTTTTTGGCCCAATCAACGATCTCATCAATAAACTCAGCGGGGTCATAATGAGGGGGATAAAATCCCCATTTGATTATCAGTAGCGCCCGTTTCGCGATGGGCCATGGATGCTGCACCATGGATGCGCTGACAGCTCCGCCTACGACAATGATAAGCGCGGCCAGATTGAGAAAGGCAATTGGACTGGTGCCATCCACCATGGCAGCACCTAACAGTGCCGCGAAGCCACCGGCGAGTCCAAACGGGAACAGTAAATCCAGGCGATTCTTCGCCGTGGGTTTTTTGTAGCCCCGCCCATCTAGTGTGCTTTTGATTTCTTCGTTGGCCATGGAGGCGACTTCCTATTGCATAAGCAGCTTGGTGATATAAAGATCGGTCACGGTAGCCTGGGAATCTGTCTGACGCAGTACCTGGAGCACTGCCTGACGCACAGATTTTTTTAGCGCGGCGCGGACCGGTGGCTTTGTAATTGCCTCATTCATATCGGGAAGCCGCAGCAAGGCGGAGAGCACGCTGGCACGTAACATCGCTTTGTGCGTAACCGCCCAGGTAGCGGGGAGCGCCACAGGAGAGGAGATCACTGCGGACATGTTGATTGCCAGATAATGCGGCGTGCCATGCGGGCCCTGCACCGACAGCACAAAGGATTTGAAATTTAGTTGCCGAATATATGGTTTTGGTGTGGCGGTGACCGTTGGCCGATGCAATATCCACCATGCTCCACCACCTCCGAGCGCCAACAACAAGAGGATAGAACCACCGATCAAGATTTTTTTGTTCATTAGGAGATCTCCAAGACACTTTTCAACGGCCTTGCACCAGGCACTTCGGAAAAAGCGACCACAGCCATCGTCAATCCCGCCGAATGTAGCCAGGTGGACAGTGCCTGGCGCAATGGGTCACGTACCACGAGCAGCGGTTTTAACGATTGTGCCTGCATCGTTTCGATGCCTTGCCGTAGTGCTTGCATGAGGTGCATCAGGATAGAAGGCTCCAGAGCAGGCATTCCATTTGGGTCGGCTGATTCCACCGCATTCAGTAAAAGTTGTTCCATGGACTGCCCAAGTATGGCGGCCTGAATGGGGTCGTCGGGTGCCAGCACGCTCAGTATCTGACGACCGAGGCGTGAGCGAATAATCTCCACGGTTTGCACCATGCTGGCACCTTCCTGTCCGTTTTCTGCCAGGGTTTCAAGGATGGTCGGCATATCACGGATAGAAACCCCCTCAACGATCAGTTCCCGCAAGACCTTGCTCAAGGCGGGTACGGAGATGACGCGCGGGACAACCGACTCCAGTAACTTTCCGTTGCGTGCTGCGACGATATCAAGCAGCTCCTGGGTTTGTCGCAAACCAAAAAGTTCGCCGATATAACGGGTTAGGCATTCGTTGGTATGTGTGGTGATTACCGTGGCCGGATCAATGACCGTGTAGCCGAGCAGTTCTGCATCATCACTGCGCTCCGCAGCAATCCAATATGCGGAAGCTCCAAATACCGGATCGGTCGTATGGATACCTTCCAAGGGGGGCAGTGGAGTTTTCCCTGATATGGCTAGTAGAGAGCCTACGCGTACATCGCCGGTGGCGACCCGAACGCCATGCACCTGAATGCGATAGCCGCCAGGATGCAAAGTCAGATCATCATGAACATGAATACTGGGAAGTAAAAAGCCTAGATTTTCGCTGGTCCGCCGCCGCAGTAGGTTAAGTCGTTTCTGCAGGTCTCCACCCTCAGCAATGAGTGGAATGATCTGATAACCAATGGCTATGGAGAGCGGTTCCACCGGACGCAAAATATTGGAATCCACAACATCTGTCGGAGGCTCTTGGGGCGGAGCGGCCATCGCCCGTGTCGCCACTGTGGCTGTGGCCCGGTGCTGCAGCACCTGCCACAAAATACCCGTCAATACAGCGTAAAACAAAAAAGCAACGTGGGGCATGCCGGGGATGATGCCTGTTATACCTAAAGTAACGGCGG
>NZ_JAAZTY010000140.1 GCF_018854775.1 Acidithiobacillus ferriphilus
TTTGAGCGGACGAAGCCGCATGTGAACGTGGGAACGATTGGTCACGTGGACCATGGCAAGACCACATTGACGGCGGCGCTGACGAAGGTGTTGTCGGCGAAGTTTGGTGGTGAGGTTCGCGCTTATGATCAGATTGACAATGCGCCGGAAGAGCGGGCACGAGGGATCACGATTGCGACCTCGCACGTGGAGTACGAGACGGAAAATCGCCACTATGCCCACGTGGACTGCCCAGGTCACGCCGACTACGTGAAGAACATGATCACTGGCGCCGCGCAGATGGATGGTGCCATTTTGGTTTGTTCGGCGGCCGACGGTCCGATGCCCCAGACCCGCGAACACATTTTGCTCGCCCGCCAGGTGGGCGTTCCCTATATAGTGGTGTTTCTGAACAAGGCCGACATGGTGGACGACGCCGAGTTGCTGGAACTGGTAGAAATGGAAGTGCGGGAGCTGCTTTCCAAGTACGAGTTTCCAGGCGATGACATTCCGGTGATTATCGGCTCCGCGCTCAAGGCCCTGGAAGGGGACCAGAGTGACATTGGCGAGCCGGCCATTTACCGGCTGGCCGAGGCAATGGA
>NZ_JAAZTY010000141.1:2500-5251 GCF_018854775.1 Acidithiobacillus ferriphilus
GGGGGGACCATCCTCCAAGGCTAAATACTCGTCTCTGACCGATAGTGAACCAGTACCGTGAGGGAAAGGCGAAAAGAACCGCGGAGAGCGGAGTGAAATAGATCCTGAAACCGTATGCCTACAAGCAGTGGGAGCCCGTTTTACGGGTGACTGCGTACCTTTTGTATCATGGGTCAGCGACTTACTTTCTGTGGCGAGCTTAACCGAAGAGGGGAGGCGTAGGGAAACCGAGTCTGAATAGGGCGACAGTCGCAGGGAGTAGACCCGAAACCGGACGATCTATCCATGGTCAGGATGAAGGTGGGGTAAAACCTACTGGAGGTCCGAACCCACGCCCGTTGAAAAGGTCGGGGATGAACTGTGGATAGGAGTGAAAGGCTAAACAAGTCCGGAGATAGCTGGTTCTCCCCGAAAGCTATTGAGGTAGCGCGTTTGGTATTACTGCCGGGGGTAGAGCACTGTTACGGCTAGGGGGCTGTCATGGCTTACCAACCCGTTGCAAACTCCGAATACCGGCAAGTACGAGCCAGGCAGACAGACGGCGGGTGCTAACGTCCGTCGTCAAGAGGGATGAAAACCCAGACCGCCAGCTAAGGTCCCCAAATATGGCTCAGTGGGAAACGATGTGGGAAGGCAAAGACAGCTAGGAGGTTGGCTTAGAAGCAGCCATCCTTTAAAGAAAGCGTAATAGCTCACTAGTCGAGTCGGCCTGCGCGGAAGATTTAACGGGGCTCAAGCCATATACCGAAGCTGCGGGTGTGTTCTATGAACACGCGGTAGGGGAGCGTTCGGTAAGCCAGTGAAGGTGTGTCGGAAGGCATGCTGGAGGTATCCGAAGTGCGAATGCTGACATGAGTAGCGATAAAGGGTGTGAAAACCACCCTCGCCGTAAGCCCAAGGGTTCCTGCGTCAAGTCAATCTGCGCAGGGTGAGTCGGCCCCTAAGGCGAGGCCGAGAGGCGTAGCTGATGGGAAATCGGTTAATATTCCGATACTGTTGTAAGATGCGATGGAGTGACGGAGAAAGGTAGCTCAGCCGGGTGTTGGACGTCCTGGTTTAAGCGTGTAGGGAGTCTTCTTAGGCAAATCCGGGAAGGCAATTCCAAGGCGTGATGACGATCCTCTACGGAGGAGAAGTGAGTGAACCTACGCTTCCAGGAAAAGCTTCTAAGCTCTAGTCTTACGATGACCGTACCCCAAACCGACACAGGTGGGCAGGAAGAATATTCCAAGGCGCTTGAGAGACCTCGGGTGAAGGAACTCGGCAAATTGACACCGTAACTTCGGAAGAAGGTGTGCCCTGATAGGTTGTACTCCCTTGCGGAGGAAGGCCGAAGGGGTCGCAGAGAATCGGTGGCTGCAACTGTTTAACAAAAACACAGGGCTCTGCAAAGACGAAAGTCGACGTATAGGGTCTGACGCCTGCCCGGTGCCGGAAGGTTAAGTGAGGGGGTGCAAGCTCTTGATCGAAGCCCCGGTAAACGGCGGCCGTAACTATAACGGTCCTAAGGTAGCGAAATTCCTTGTCGGGTAAGTTCCGACCTGCACGAATGGCGTAATGATGGCCACACTGTCTCCACCCGAGACTCAGCGAAGTTGAAGTCGCTGTGAAGATACAGCGTTCCCGTGGCAAGACGGAAAGACCCCGTGCACCTTTACTACAACCTAGCATGGGACTTTGAGATGATTTGTGTAGGATAGGTGGGAGGCTGTGAAACCGGGACGCCAGTTCTGGTGGAGCCGTCCTTGAAATACCACCCTGGTGATCTTGGGGTTCTAACCTCGATCCGTTATCCGGATCAGGGACAGTGTTAGGCGGGTAGTTTGACTGGGGCGGTCTCCTCCCAAAGAGTAACGGAGGAGCACGAAGGTACCCTCAGCGCGGTCGGAAATCGCGCAGTGAGTGCAAAGGCACAAGGGTGCTTGACTGCGAGACAGACAAGTCGAGCAGGTGCGAAAGCAGGTCTTAGTGATCCGGTGGTTCTGTATGGAAGGGCCATCGCTCAACGGATAAAAGGTACGCCGGGGATAACAGGCTGATTCCCCCCAAGAGTTCACATCGACGGGGGAGTTTGGCACCTCGATGTCGGCTCATCGCATCCTGGGGCTGTAGCCGGTCCCAAGGGTATGGCTGTTCGCCATTTAAAGCGGTACGCGAGCTGGGTTCAGAACGTCGTGAGACAGTTCGGTCCCTATCTGCCATGGGCGTTGGAGATTTGAAGGAAGCTGCTCCTAGTACGAGAGGACCGGAGTGGACGTACCTCTGGTGTTCCGGTTGTTCTGCCAAGGGCATTGCCGGGTAGCTATGTACGGTCGGGATAACCGCTGAAAGCATCTAAGCGGGAAGCCCATCCTAAGATGAGATCTCCCGGGGCATAAGCCCCCTGAAGGGTCGTGGAAGACCACCACGTTGATAGGCTCCATGTGGAAGCGCAGCAATGCGTGCAGCTAAGGAGTACTAATCGCCCGTGTGGCTTGACCATATATCACCCAAGCATCCAGTTTAAAAAGGCCTTCCCTTCAGCAACACCCTGAGCGCGAGCCAAGACCCGCGCCCAGGGCCAGACCAGTTTAACCTTGTCTGGCGGCCATAGCGCAGTGGAACCACCCCTTCCCATCTCGAACAGGACCGTGAAACGCTGCAGCGCCTATGATAGTTGAGGGTCTCCCTCCGCGAAAGTCGGTCACCGCCAGACACCTATACCATACAACCCCGTACTCATTAACATCGAGTCGGGGTTGTTTTTTGTCG
>NZ_JAAZTY010000142.1 GCF_018854775.1 Acidithiobacillus ferriphilus
ATTGATCATGCGCGTCGGTGACCGCCGCAAGTTTTACAGTGCCGGTTCCCACGCTTCACTGGAACCGCTGGCCCGCGGCCTGCCGCAAAAGAAAATGCAACCGCTGCTGATGGTACTCGAACCGGGCGGGGAGTGTGGGGAGCATCCCTATACCAGTGCCGAGGGAGAAGAATTCACCATCGTCATCCGCGGGACAGCCGCTTTTGAGCAATCCGGGGTGACCACGGAACTGGGGGAAGGCGACGCCATTTACTATGATCCGCGTCTGCCCCACAACTGGCACAACCGCGGCCACTCCGCAACGACCCTGCTGGTGGTGGTAGCCCAGTGACCTCCTGCCTGCCGCTGGATCTGGCCACCGGGGCATTATTGCTCTGGCTGGGTCTGGGGCTATTGGGCTTTCTGCTGGGCGGCTGGCCGGCCCTCGCCTGTCGGCTGGTCTTTCCCCTGAGCAGCGTGGTCGCCCTGTTACTGACCACCGCCGGATTCACCGCGCTGACGGCCACCCCGGACGACCTGCAACTGCGCGGCTCCCTCCCCGCTCTGCCCTGGTCTTTCCAGATCGATCCCCTCTCGGGATTTTTCCTGATCCTGCTGGGACTGCTGGCCTTCGCGGTAGCGCTGTTTGCCACCGGTTATTTCCGCTCCTTACCGGGACCCGACTTGCGCCGTTTACTGCTCCAGTACCACAGTTTTCTGCTGGGGATGGGGCTGGTTCTGCTGGCGGCCAACGCCTTCACCTTTCTGGTCGCTTGGGAAATCATGGCGCTGGCCTCGTATTTCCTGGTAGTGACGGAGCATGAAGAGGCCGGCAGCCAACGCGCCGGTTTCCTCTATCTGCTCATCGCCCACCTGGGCGCGCTGGCCATTTTGCTGGGCTTCGTCCTCCTCGCCGGGGCGACCATAATCCAGGGCGGGCCATTCAGCGCCATGCTGCACGCCCCCCTCGCTCCGTTCTGGGCATCGGCCGCCTTTCTCCTGACCTTTTTCGGTTTCAGTGCCAAGGCGGGGCTGCTCCCCCTGCATATCTGGCTACCGGATGCCCACCCCGCCGCACCCGCCCCGGTCTCCGCGCTGATGAGTGGGGCGATGCTGCAGATGGCCTTCTATGGCATGTTGCGGGTGGACTTTCTCTTCCTCGGCAAGCTGGCCATGTGGTGGGGTCCTTTTGTCTTGGT
>NZ_JAAZTY010000143.1 GCF_018854775.1 Acidithiobacillus ferriphilus
TTTCCCTGCCACAAGCACGGGGCGGGCAGATCAACCCGCACCTGCCCTGGGCCATCGCCGCCCAGCGGCGGGATTTTTCGGTCAACGCCCTGGCCTGGGACTGGCAGGCTCAGCGCCTCCTGGACCATGTTGGGGGAGTAGCGGACATTCATGCCCGGCGGCTCCGCGTAGTGGCGACCGACACTTTTGGGGAAGACCCTTTGCGCGTTTTCCGCGCGGCCCGGTTGGCAGGCCAATTGGGTTTTTCTATTGAAGCCCGGAGCGCCACACTCTGCCGCCAATTGGCGCCTCGCTTGCAAGAAATCCCCCAAGAACGCATACGCAAAGAATGGGAGGCACTGCTCCTGCGCGGCCAGTATCTGGTCCGGGCCTGGGATAGTCTCGTCCTGACCGGCGCCATTACCCGATTTCCCGAACTCCGTGCCCTGCAAACTGTACCCCAGCGCCCCGATGCCCACCCGGAAGGTGATGCCTGGATACACACCGGGCGGGTGCTTGCCGCTGCTGGCCAACTGCGCTGCGGCGACAAAAAGCGCGACATCATCCTCATGTTGGGCGCCTTGCTGCACGACCTCGGCAAGGCCAGCACCACCCGGCGCGATCCTCAAGGTTGCTGGCGCGCTTGCGGACATGAACAGGCACGTGTCGCCGCCGAGACTTTCCTAAGCTACTATTTTCCCGGCAAGCATCTCAGCCACCAGGTGCTGCCAATCCTGCGCTGGCATGCCGCGCCCTATGCCCTGCACCGCGATGATGCAGGGCGCGCCGCCTATGCCCGTCTTGCCCTACAGGTCCCTGACCGCCCCCTACTGCTGGATGTCGCCCTGGCGGATGCGCGTGGCGCAGGCACAGAGTATCCCCCGGCCATAGACGCCACCCGCAAGATTTGGCAAGAGATGAATCTTTGGAGTGGTCTCCCGGACCCGCTACTAAATGGGTCTGACCTGATGGCCCAGGGATTCACCCCCGGGCCGCAACTGGGCAAAGCGCTGGCCCTTGCCCACGAACTACAGGTGAGCGGTGGTTACCACGACCGCGAATCTCTGACGGTGGCGCTGCACCGGCGCTTGTCCGAACTCAGTCTCCGAGACGACCGCGTTTATTCACTGCCGTCACGTTTCCCCACTGACTGATATCTTGTACCTGGACCCCTACCCACCAGTACGGAGCGACGCTATCGCGGCCACAACCACCCACCAAGCCCTGCCCCGCTGCCAGATACACATGCTCTAAATGCTGTCGGGCATCCTCACGACTCCGGAAAACAAACCAGGCCACCACTCGCTCCATCGGTGTAACCGAAGGTACTTCCCGCGCCTCATCGAGAAAACCGTCATTGATCATGGCATTTCACTCCCCTTCATAGTCACCGCAGCGGGCCGCGACCGGATTCTGATGCAACGTGAAGACGCATCACAGTATAGTGCGCGAAGTCCGGCTCTGCGTTTTTCTTCTGACAGCGGGCCACAAAACGCGTATGCTTCGCGACGGAGTGGGCCAGGCGACCGCCGCGGAGCAATCCGGGGAGGAAAGTCCGGGCTCCATAGGGCAAGGCGCCGGTTAACGGCCGGGGGGCGTGAGCCTACGGAAAGTGCCACAGAAAATATACCGCCAAGCGCGTAAGCGCCGGTAAGGGTGAAAAGGTGCGGTAAGAGCGCACCGCATTTCCGGTAACGGAAATGGCAGGGAAAACCCCGCCTGGAGCAAGACCAAATAGGCGTGCGATACCGTGGCCCGCGGTGCACGCGGGTAGGTTGCTGGAGCCTGTGCGTAAGTGCAGGCCTAGAGGAATGGTCGTCCACGACAGAACCCGGCTTATCGGCCCACTCCAATTTTACCACCAGCACTCGTTTGTCCCGGCAATCTCAACAGCACGCATATAAAAATCAAGCTCCTAGAAAAACAAGACGCGCCCTACCTCTGTATTCCACGGTTGAAGAAAGAGCATTATCAAGTGCATTTTGCATCATGTAATCCGATGATTGCAGGAACCCTTTCAAGTAGTTTGTTTACTCTTTATAAACACCCTCTAACATGCCGTAATTATTCGTTTTTTCTCCTTGACAGCAGACACCCTTCCCTCTAATCTTCGAAATGTGGGGCAAAGTGGGGCAAAGTGGAAGTTTTTGGAGGAGAGTGCAGACATGTTTAGGGGAACGCATCGACACAGTCTGGACAGCAAAGGACGCATGAACGTCCCCGCGCGTTTCCGCGACTGGTTGAGCGCCCACTGCGACGGGCAATTAATCATTACCATTGATGCCCAGAGCCGGGAAGGAGAACGCTGCCTGGTCGCCTACCCCCTGCCCACCTGGGAAAAGGTCGAACGCCGCATCGCCGAACTCCCCAGCAACAATACCGCGGCCCGTCAGTTTCAACGTCTTTTTGTGGGGCAGTCTGAAGAGCTCCGCCTGGATGCCCAAGGCCGTGTCCTCCTTTCTCCCAACCTGCGCAAATTCGCCGAGCTGGACAAGGAATTGGTACTGGTGGGTCAGATCGACAAATTTGAAATCTGGGATGCCGCCCGTTGGGACATCTGCCAGGAAAACTGGCTGGCCAACGCCGATAGTTTCGCCGGCTTGGGTGATCTGGTCCTGTGAGAGGTGAAAATGAACCAAGCACAGCACACGTTGCAGTTCTTCTGGCAGAAACCATCGCTGTCCTGCGTCCGGCACTCCATACCGGTGCGCCGGTGCGCTGCGTCGACGCGACCGGTGGGCGCGGCGGCCACAGTGCGGCCTTGCTGGCCGAGCTCGGAGCGGCGGACACCCTGCTCATCCTCGACCGCGACCCGACCGCCATTGCCACATTGCGCGCCCGTTTCGCGCAGGATTCCCGGGTATATATCCGTCAGGCACGCTTCAGCCAATTGGCCGGGATACTCACTACGCTGGGGTGGGGGAGTGTGGACGCCATCCTCGCCGACCTCGGCGTCTCCTCCCCACAACTGGATGAGGCAGACCGCGGCTTCAGCTTCCTGCGCGACGGCCCTCTCGACATGCGCATGGACCCCGGGGCAGGCATGAGCGCCGCAGAGTGGCTGGCCATCGCACCCCAAGCAGAAATAACGCGGGTATTGCGCGAATACGGCGAGGAACGTTTTGCCCGCCCTATCGCCCGCGCCATCCTGCGTGTCCGGGAACAAACTCCGATCACCAGAACCTTGCAACTGGCGGATCTGATCGCTGAGCTACTGCCCCGTCACGAAATCGGACAGCATGCGGCCACCCGCAGTTTTCAGGGCATCCGCATTTTCATCAACCGCGAACTGGAAGAACTGGAAGCCTTTCTCCCCCAGGCCATGAATGCATTGCGCGTGGGCGGCCGGCTGGCGGTCATCAGCTTTCACTCTCTGGAAGATCGGTTGGTAAAACGTTTTTTCCGCGCTGACGGTTATCGTATCAGCGCTGACATACCCCTGCGGGCCAGCGAGCTCCCGCCTCTGCCGTGGCATCCTGTCGGTAAGGCGCTGCGGGCCAGCGCCCGGGAAACTTACGACAACCCCCGTTCCCGCTCGGCCGTGCTGCGGGCTGCCGAAAGGAGTGCACGACATGCGGCGTAGCACCATTATTTTCGCCCTGCTGATTACCGCCACGCTATTCGGAATCGTCGCGGCAAGAGAGAATACCCGTAGCCAGTTCATCGCCTTGCAGGAAGCCCAGGCCAAACATTTCGCCCTGGACAACCGCTGGGGCCAGCTCCAATTGGAGCAGGCCACACTCGCTTCCAATGCCCGCGTGGGCGATATTGCACACCAAAAACTCGGGCTTGCCGCCCCCAAAAACGATCAGATTGTCATGGTCAAAGCACCATGACCTATCCCGGCGCCCCCCTCCACTCGCCGCAACCCGTTACGCTTCCCGCGTGGCGGGCGGCCGCTGTATGGATGGTGGTTGCGCTGGGTTTGGCGGCGATCATGGCACAAGCCTGGCGCGCGCAGGTGGAGCGCGGTCCGTTTCTACGCAATCAGGGCGCACTGCGGTATCTGCGACATTTCGCCTTGCCGGCGCAGCGCGGCCCCATTCTCGATCGTTCCGGTAAAGCGTTAGCTCTGTCCGTCCCGGTGCAAACCCTCTGGGTAGACCCCCGGTTGTTCAACCCGCAGCAAGCACATTGGCCACAAATTGCCGCCGCCTTAGGAATCAGCACAACCGCCCTTGCCACACGGATCCATAGCGGCGGCAGCCGATTCACCTTCCTTGCCCGCCAGATTGCTCCGGAACGTGCCGCTGCTATTCTCGCCCTGCATATACCCGGTTTATACAGCCTCAATGAAAATAGGCGTTACTATCCGTCCGGCAGCATCGCCGCGCCATTGCTCGGTTTCACCAACGTGGACGAACGCGGCATTGAAGGGTTGGAGCTGGCCTATAACCAGTGGCTACAGGGGAAGGCAGGACAGGAAACCGGGCTGCGCGACAATCTGGGACATCCGCTCGCCATCCTGGGCACAACCAAACCAGCCCTGCCCGGCCAGGCACTCACACTCAGCATCGACCGCAATATCCAGTATGTGGCGTACACCGCTCTCGCCTCCGCCGTACAGCGTTTTCAGGCGCGCTCCGGAGCAGCGGTGCTGATGAATGTGCATACCGGCGAAATTCTCGCCATGGCCAGCTATCCCTCTTTTAACCCCAATGATCGCGCCGATTACCAGCCAGACCTCTACAACAATCGCGCCGTCGCCGATACTTTCGAGCCAGGCTCGGTGGTGAAACCTTTTACCATCGCTGCCGCATTGGATGACGGCAGCATTCAGCCCAATTCCACGTTTGATGTGAACACCAACTGCTTTCGGGTGGCCCATTACTGCATTCAGGACGATGTCCGTCACGGCACCCTCGACCTCGCTCAGGTGCTCAAGTATTCCAGCAACATTGGCGCGGCGAAAATTTCCCTGCGGACACCGCCTGCCGATCTCTACCAGATGCTGCGCAATGTCGGTTTTGGGCAGGTAAGCGGCTTAGGACTGCCGGGGGAAACGGGCGGTGCGGTTCCCGCATGGCAAGGTTGGGATGTGGCGCGGCGTGCCGCCATGGCTTACGGCTATGGTCTCTCCGTCACCCCTTTGCAACTGGCGGCGGCTTACGGCGCCATCGCCAATAACGGGGTCTATGTCCAACCCACCTTACTGCGCAGCACCAGCAACACCCCCCTGCACAGTCAGCGGGTCATACCGGCCGCCACTGCGGCGCGACTGCGCGACTGGCTCACCGGGGTGATCAGTCGGGGCGGCACCGGTTTCCTTGCCGCGATTCCCGGCTATTCGGTAGCCGGGAAAACCGGCACGTCCATCATGGCTAATGGTAAGGGCGGCTTTCATAAGCATCAAGTGAATACCACCTTTGTCGGCTTCGCGCCCGCTAACAATCCGCGATTCGTCATGGCCGTAGTGGTGCGTGGACCAACTCAGGGCTGGCGTTATGGCGGGGTAGTCGCCGCCCCGGTATTTCGGGTGACCATGAGCGCTGCCCTGCATCAAATGGGCGTACAACCCGATGTCAGCGCCAGCGCCTGGAATGCCGCGGCAGGGAAACCCAGGAGCGCGGACCAGGAGCGGCGTTGGGCCGAGGGGGCTGGCGATGCCGCACACTGAGACACTCGCCAGCCTGTTGCCCGCCACGCCTACTGCCTTGGCGGGAATTGCCCTGCAGGGCATTGAAACCGATACCCGCCGCCTGCGACCGGGCATGCTCTACGTCGG
>NZ_JAAZTY010000144.1 GCF_018854775.1 Acidithiobacillus ferriphilus
CCGTCACCGCCTATGCCATGCGCGCGCAGTATGGGCCTGGCATTGTCCACAACAAACATGTTCCCGGCTATCAGGACGAGGCGGGTGTTGAACTCAACTCGGTAACAGAAACCTTTGTCGCCGCCAAGTTTTACATCGATAACTGGCGCTGGCGCGGCGTGCCATTTTACCTGCGTACTGGGAAGCGCCTCACCGCCAAAACCTCCAGCGTTGCGATCCGCTTTCGCCATACGCCACAGCAACTTTTTCGCGAAACCAGCATTGAGCGCATTGAACCCAACTGGATATTACTTTCCCTAGAGCCCGAAAGCCTTAAAATCGAAATCCAGATCAAGGAACCCGGTCTGGAAATGCGCGTCCGCCCTGTGCAACTCAACGCATCCTACCGCAAAGAAGGGGAGCAGGAGCTTGATGCTTATGAGGCCCTGCTGCTGGATGTGATGCAAGGCGACAAAGCCCTGTTCATTCGCTTTGACGAGGTCGAATGGGCCTGGCGTGTCGTCGACCCCATCATCAAGTCCTGGGGACGGGAAACCGACTATATCCTCACCTACCCCGCTGGCTCCTGGGGACCAGACGAGGCCACCCGGATCATGGATAAAGAAGATCAGTACTGGCGCAATCAAATCTAAGTCGAATCGAATGGCGGAGACCACCCGCGCTCCGCCATTACCCCGCCTGTCGTCTGTTGCAAACAGAAAAAACTATATAAAAATCAATAACCCTATGGCAACCTTCGGAAAAGCGTAGCCAGTAGTCTACAGACAGGCCCGGTACGAGGATGATTTATCCGGGTATTTTTTCAGTTTAATATAATAATTTCAGACCATTAAAACGATATGGCATGATCCATGCTTGCAGCTTAAGCGAAGATCAAAACCTGATCATAAAGGAGCTTAACGATGCAAAATCCCATTATTCCCGAACGCGAAATTCAACAACTTTCCGAGGTTATCAAAGCCATGTCTCACCCCTTGCGGTACAAGATTATCTGCCTGTTGGGGCGCGGTGAAATGAGCATGCAAAACCTCGTAAAAGCCATCAATACCAGCCACAGTAATGCATCACAGCATCTTGCCCTACTGCAGGACAGTGGCCTGGTACTGGTGCGACGGGTAGCCAGCCGTGTGTACTTTCGTATCCGCGATCAGCGCACCCTGCGTCTGCTGGCCATGAGCCACCACGTCTTCGCCTGACTTTCAATCTAACAGCGGCATACCGCGCCGCAGGAATTCTGCGGCGCTCTCACCGCTTTCAGCTGTACCCAGAAAGCGCCGCCATGCCCCCGCGCCATTTTGCCCAAAGCGCAGCCCATGCAAATGACGACTCAAACGCGGTGCGGGCAACGCCTCTCCCCATTGCTCCGCATATTCTATCAACCCCGACAAGATCACTTCGGGCACTGGCAGGGTTTCCCTACGCCCCATGGCACGTTCAATTTCCGCCAACAGCAGGGGATGATGATAGGCCGCACGCCCGATCATGACCCCATCCACTGCGGAAAATTGCGCCGTCACCGCCGTCAATTCGTTAAAGCCTCCATTGATCTCAATGGTCAGATGTGGCAGTTCTTTTTTCAACTGATGCACCCAATCCCAGCGCAAGGGCGGCACGTCACGGTTTTCAGCCGGACTGAGGCCCTTCAGCCAGGCATTACGCGCATGAACAATGAAGTGTCGGCATCCCGCCATCGCAACGATTTCGATGAAAGCACGCAGCGTCGCGTAATCCTCTTCCCGATCCAGGCCGAGACGATGTTTCACGCTGACAGGCAAGCCACTTTCTCCCATCGCTGCCACCAACTCGGCGACCAACTCAGGCGTCGTCATCAGACATGCCCCAAAGCGGCCCTTTTGCACCCGTGACGAAGGACAACCCACATTCAGATTGATCCCATCATAGCCATAGGTATGCGCCATCGCCGCGGCCGCACGCATCGCAACTGGATCATCCCCACCCAACTGCAGAATCAGGGGGTGCTCTGCCTCAGAGAATTCGAGAAACCGCTCAGGATCACGCCCCAGAAGAAGCGCACTGGTGGTGACCATCTCGGTATAAAGCACACAGGAAGGGCATAACAAACGCAGAAAATACCGACAATGACGATCTGTCCAGTCGAGCATGGGGGCTACGGATAATATCTTGTCGTTTGATTTAATATTTTTATTGTTATTCATAAGACAAACTCATTCCCCGACATTATTATGCCGTATCTGACCGCCATAAGTCGCGCGAGCATCGGCTACCGCGGTTTACTTTGAAAGACAAGCAGATAGGCACATTCTATCATCCCCTTGCTCAGGGCTTGAGGCGACAGGAGCGAAAGTGCTTGCCGAGCAGCATGAGGAACTGGATGGTCTGTTGGGTTTCCGGTTGTTTCATGAGGTCCCAGAGCCCACTGATACCACCCTTGGGTGCGGGGGTATGGGCCGCTTCTTCAGTAGCCCCAGTCAGACAGCAGAGGAAGTCGGTCAGGATGTGCTCCTGATCCATTTTTTCCGCCACAGCTAACAGCCGGTCCATGACGCCGGTACGGGTGGCACGGTCGAGCAGACACATGGCGTCGCTGGCCATGCCCGCCATCCTGGTCAGCATTTCGTCGCTCATGGAGTCCTGCGCGGCACCGACCATACGCGCCAGATGCACGATACGCTCAAGGTCACCATTTTCCAGCAGTACGGAGAGGGTAGGCAGGGCATGGACGATCTGGCTGCGATTGATCCGGTCCAGCAAATCGAGTCCGTCGCTGGCTAGCCCCGCCAGCCGCCCGACTATTTCATCACTCATGGAGTCCTGAGCGGCCCCAGCGAGCCGCGCCAAGTGCACAATACGTTCCAGATCGCCGTTTTCTACCAAACGCGTCAAAGCCTCTTGGGCTTTGGATAGCGATTCTTCGTGGGTGGTTTCTGATATTATGGCAGCCATAGATCACCTCCTTTCCTTTAGAGTAAACCACGGGCACTGGCCCAATAGAGCTTGTTATAGGCCATCTTAAAGGCATGGACCGCACCGTTTGGCGCCTTGGGCTGCGGGGGGTTTTGGTAATCAAACATGGCGTAGGTGGCGCGATCCTTGCCCGCTTCAATGAAGCAAAAGACCTTGCCGTCGTAACTGCGCACCGGTCGCCCTATCTTGATCGTTGCCGCGACATTTTCTGCTGCCGTCTCCGCCTCAAAATGAGCCGTCGAGCCGGCCTTGCTGATAGGTAAGTTGGTGGTGTCCCCCAGGATAATGACATTCTGACCGTGTTCACCTTCCATGTGCAGGGACGCGCGGTTGGTGGGAATCCAGCCATTCTCACCGAGACCGTTCTTCTCGATGACTTCCTGGCCCTTGTGCGGCGGCACAGCCACCAGCAGGTCATACTTGACGGCAGCACCTTCTTCACTGAGCACTTCGGCGTTTTTACCGTCGACTTCCTTCATATTGAAGAGCGTTTCATATTTGATTCCCATACGGTCGAATTCTGGTGCCGCCCACTTCGCCACATTTTCCAAGCTATGGACCCGACCGATGGGATAGGTGTAGTAGAACTCGGTTTTATCCAGCAGGCCACGATCCTTGATGAAATCGTGCATGGCGAAGGTGAGTTCCAGTGGAATCATCGGACACTTGTGCGGCAGACCGACGGTGACGGCGATGCGCCCGCCCTTGAAGTCCGAGAGTTGCTTGAAGAACTCCACAGCATTCTCCGCGGTGTAGCAATTGATGGAGTTCTCCTTGAGGCCGGGAATATTTTCTGGCACGGGACGGGAGCCGGTGGAAATGACGATAATGTCATACTCATGGACTTTGCCGCTCTTGCACTTGACATGGTTGTCGGCGAGATGAAACTCCTCCACGGGATCGACATGGAACTCAATGCCTGACTCCAGCAGGCTTTCTTGTTCGCGCACGAGTTCATCAGGGGTCGCACGCCCCATGGCAACATAGAGCCAACCAGGCTGATAGACGTGGTCGTGGCTGGCCGAGAGCATGGTGATCTGGGCCTTCCCGGTTTTCATTTCCTGTTGAATGCGGCGGGCAAGAAGATTAGCAAAAATCGTGCCTCCCATACCCCCACCGATGACGAGAACTCTCATGATGTCACTCCTTGTTTGTCTCTGCACTATTTGGACGTCGCGTTACTTGGCTTTACGAACCCGGATATGCCAGGTGCCTTCGCTATCCTGTTCAGTGTCCAGCATTTCATGGCCGACTTTCTTGATCCACTCCGGCACGTCTGCGGCAGAGCCGGCATCGGTGGACAACAGTTCCAGGGTGTCGCCCACACTCATCACCTTCATGGTGGAAATCAGCTCCATGAGAGGCCCGGGACAAAAACTGCCGCGGGCATCCACGACTCTTTCACTCATCTGTTACTCCTTCGCTCGCGCTTGTTGTTAGATTATCGCTTCAAAAAGTAAGGATCTGCGCCCCTTCGGCATCGCTGAGAAATTTGGTGAGTCCCATGGGACCGGCGACAATATCCTCCATGTCATCCGCCTTAACCCCCATAACATCCATGGCCATGGAACAGGCCCATATCCTGGCATCCCCCAGTTCCACGGCTTGCCCAAAAATGTGATAAAACGGCGACACATTGTGCCCGGCCATCATTTGTCCCATCTCTCCTTCCGCCGGGGCCTCCTTGCGGTGTCCCTTCACAAAATAGGGGAAGGCGTTCATGGACAGAAAGATATGTACTTCCGATCCCGAAACGGCTGCTACAGATGCCGCCATCGCCGCAAATTGCAACTTCTCCCGCTCGCCGCTTAAACAAATGATATAAAGTTTGGTCATGATGACTCCCCAAAAATATACGCCTGCAGTTTAGCAGGAGACTTGGTCATGTACGAATATCTCTATGGAGATATTACAATTCATAATATTAAAATGAATAATCCTATATGCGTAAACTAGCGCGGATATCTCTCAGGTTGATACCAAGTGTCGAACATACTAGTGTTTGAGTGAACTTGGTATTCTTCATAAACGTCCTCGTGCTTCAGTCAGCATAGCTGCGACATACAGCGCGGGAGAGAACACACCGCCCGCCCCGCCGGAATCCAGCGTAATGGAAAAGTCAGGGTCTTCAGTAAAAGCAGGAGAGGGATTTTTGATTCAGTGTTCGCAGGGCAAGCTTGCTCAGGAAGCAATCAGACTTCGCAGGGTGCCCACCGCGCCAATCGTTTAACGATATTTGGAGGCTGGGCCCGGAATCGAACCGAGGTACGCGGCTTTGCAGGCCGCTGCATGACCACTCTGCCACCCAGCCTTAAAAGAAAGGGGAAAGGCTGAATGCTTTCCCCCGATTGTGGAGCGGGAAACGAGGCTCGAACTCGCGACCCCAACCTTGGCAAGGTTGTGCTCTACCACTGAGCTATTCCCGCATGGGCGAAGAGACTACCGGGATCACCCATCCTTGTCAAGACGGACGCCGCTGGCCATCAGGCTGGGCCAGGCGGCGCGTAAGTAACCTACCATACTCCAGAGTGTCATCGCCGCCGCCACGATCAGGAGGAGAATGCCCAGGTTGCGTCCCGACAGGCCAAACAAAGGGCGTTCGTAGACCAGGAGCAGAATCGAAATCATCTGCGTAGCCGCCTTCGCCTTGCCCAGCCAGGAGACAGCCACCTTCTTGCGCTCCCCCAATTCTGCCATCCACTCACGCAGCGCTGACACGGTGATTTCCCGGCCAATAATCACACTAATCAGAATACCCGCCAGTATCTTTGGTATCTCTCCTGAAGACGCGATGAGCACCAGTGCAGTGATCACCATGATTTTATCGGCAACAGGGTCCAGAAAGGTACCAAAGGGGGACACTCCATGATAGCGTCGGGCCAGATAACCATCGGCCCAATCCGTAATCGCCGCTACCGCAAAAATGGCGGTGGCGGCGAAA
>NZ_JAAZTY010000145.1 GCF_018854775.1 Acidithiobacillus ferriphilus
TTCTATGGACCATTCAGGACATCAGGAACACGAGATAGAAACCGCCCACCCCGATTTCCACGCCCATATGCACCCCGCCGCTCTTGGCCACGCCGGGATGCATGGCGGTCATGACCATGGCGCCATGATCGCCGATTTTCGGCGGCGGTTCTGGGTATCGCTGGTGCTGACGATCCCTATCCTCCTTTTGTCGCCGCTTATCCAGCATCTGCTGGGGCTGGAGGCTGCTCTCGCCTTTACGGGGTCGTCCTATGTGCTTTTCGCGCTATCGAGCGGGGTGTATTTCTACGGCGGTTGGCCCTTCCTGAAGGGGCTGTTTGCCGAGCTCGAAACCCGCAAGCCAGCCATGATGACGCTGATCGCCCTGGCCATCAGCGTGGCCTATTTTTACTCGAGTGCCGTCGTGTTCGGGGTTCAGGGTGAAGTGTTCTTCTGGGAACTTGCCACGCTGATCGATGTGATGCTGCTCGGCCACTGGATCGAGATGAAATCGGTCATGGGGGCTTCCGGCGCACTGGAAAAACTGGTGCAAATGATGCCATCCGAGGCCCATCTCGTCACCCCGGAGGGCATGAAAGACGTGCCGGTCGCCAATCTGCAGCGCGGTGACCGGGTGCTGGTGAAGCCCGGCGAAAAAATTCCTACGGACGGGCGTATCGTCGAAGGGCGAACCACCGTCAATCAGGCCATGCTCACCGGCGAAAGCCAGCCCGTGGAGAAGGGGGACGGCGACGAAGTTATCGGCGGTTCGGTTAACGGCGAGTCGAGTATCACCGTCGAGGTCCACAAGACCGGCAGTGAAACCTATCTTGCACAGGTCATCGAGATGGTGCGCCGGGCGCAGGAGTCCCGCTCCCGGACTCAGGACCTGGCCGACCGCGCGGCCCTGGTGCTGACCCTTACCGCGTTGAGCGTCGGGGGGCTTACCCTTGCCATTTGGCTGGTCCTTGGCCAGCACTTCGAGTTTGCCCTGGCCCGCATGGTGACCGTCATGGTGATTGCCTGTCCCCATGCCCTGGGCCTGGCGATTCCGCTGGTCGTTGCCGTGTCCACCGCCATGGCGGCGCAGCATGGGCTGCTTATCCGGGACCGGTCTGCTTTTGAGCGGGCGCGCCAACTGCAGGCGGTAGTGTTCGACAAGACCGGGACCTTGACGGAGGGACGGTTTGGCGTCACGGATGTGGTCGTGCTGGGCGGATACGCCGAAGATCAGGTCGTACGGCTTGCCGCGGCCCTCGAAAGCCAGTCGGAGCACCCCATCGCCGCCGGCATCGTGGCATATGCCAAAGCGAAGGACATCGGCTTCGAGCCTCCCAAGGAATTCAAGGCCATCCCCGGCAAGGGCGCACAAGCCGTTGTAAATGGCCGCAATGTGAAAGTTGTAAGCCCCGGCTATCTCAAGGAGCATGGCCTTGATGTCAGCGATGAGCGGATCGCGGCCTTGGCATCCCAGGGCAAAACGGTGATATACCTGCTCGTCGACGAAAAACCAGCGGGGGCTGTCGCGCTGGCCGACATCATTCGAGCGGAGTCGCGGGAAGCCCTAGCACGGCTGAAGGGGATGGGCGTGCAGGTGATGATGCTGACCGGCGACTCGGAAGCGGTGGCCCGCTGGGTGGCCCAGGAAATGGGGCTGGACGACTATTTCGCCGAAGTGCTCCCTGGACAAAAGGCGGAGAAGATCAAGGAGGTAAAGGCGCGGGGATTGCGCGTGGCCATGGTCGGCGACGGTGTCAACGACGCGCCCGCCCTGGTGGAGGCGGACGTCGGGATCGCCATCGGGGCGGGCACGGACGTCGCCATCGAGTCGGCGGACATCGTGCTGGTCCGCTCCGATCCCCGAGACGTGGTGGCCATCCTGGAACTTTCCCGGGCGACCTATCGCAAGATGATCCAGAACCTGTGGTGGGGTGCCGGCTACAATATCGTGGCGATCCCTCTTGCTGCCGGGGTTGCTTACAGCGTTGGCCTGGTGCTTTCCCCGGCGGTGGGGGCGGCCCTGATGTCCGTTTCCACGGTGATCGTCGCCATCAACGCCAAGCTCCTCCAGAGGGTTCGGCTCACCGCATAGCGCATGGATCGGCAAGCAGCCAGCATGTCGCTTGTTCAGAGCTTCCCCGAACGCAGGCAGGATCGCTGTCACCCACCATAGGCCGAGTGCGCTGGCCACCGAGTAGCCGATGTGCTCACTAGCTAATGGCCATGAGCTATGATCGAATCTAATGTACGGGCGGATTACAGCTGACTTGAGCAAGGTGGCGCACTGTTGCTACAAAGGATGGGTGAGTAAATTTCGTGATGGATTAGCCATCGCAATAGCCCGTCCTCAGCTAGGCGCAGCAAAGTGGAAATGTCCACGCCCTCGCTGATTTCGCCGATGGTCTCTTCAGTTGATCTGGACGGTTCACACACCGCAAGCGAGTAGCGGTTATCCATCTCCACAGGCTGCGGACGGGCATAAAGTTTCTTCTTTGTCAATCAGCGTCAGCCATTGACCATGCGTCAGCACCAGACATTTGCCACCTATGGAGTGTTATAACGCTTCGTAACTCTATGGACTAAAACATAAACATTAAATTCTTGATCTGATCAAAGGTGAACAAACTTGACGCTGATTTCTGGTCAAAACTTGACACTCTCAGGCGCTGTTTTCCAGCCTAGAGGAAGCCGAAGCCGCTTTTCAACAGGCGCTTACCGCTAACCCGAACCATTCAGAGGCACTCGTAAACCTTGTCGCCACAATACACTGACCCCGCGCAGAAAACAGAACTTAAAGGGGTTGCAAGCCAAAATCTGCGGAATTTTTAGGGCCGTTAATAATCAGCCTCTTATAATTGAGCAAGCGCATGACGCTGGATGCGGTTCCCGAATGGCGGTGCGCGACTACAAATACCGAAGATAGAACAAAAATATCCGTTCAAATGCTTCCTTTACAAAAATCAAATTCTTCGAACGTCGCGGAAAGACATTTCGAAATGGGGGTCTACCATCCTCCGATCTGTGTAGCCACATGGCGTCATTTTTCATGTCCAGTATACAGGAAAGCTCCTGTCTATAAAGATTCACTGGTCTCTTGCCACTTAAAACCGCTTTCATGTTTTTTGCCGCTGCGCTAGCTCGAAGTTGGGCCATATGGGCTTGATGCGGCACCCATGGCGGTGGGTTTTCGTGATTAGCGCAATCTCCCGCGGCAAAAACATGAGGCAGTCCCTTTACTTGCCCATATTTATCCACATCAATGTGGCCTCCAATGGACATGGGAAGGCATGACTTCTGCACAAGCGATGGTCCCGTTATTTCAGGGGAATAGAGGACCAAATCGGCCTTCCTAAACGTGCCATCCTTATCAGCCATCCCTCCATCTAAAAATTCTACTGGCTCATATCCATCGTCAAGGATAATCCCGCGCTCACGCAGTCGATCGGTTATCGCACCTTTCTCTCCCGGACTTCTATCTGGGGAAAAGAAATGAATCTCAAAATTATTTCTTACCCCTCTTTCTCTCAAGGCGTAGTCCAAGAGGCAGGCGCATTCATACATGGGGCCGGGACGTCCGGCAACAAAACCGTCCCTCCGGTTAATCTTATAACCGACATATATGACACCACCACTCAGGGATTCCAGTTTTTTTACAAATCCATCCATGTCATCAGGACCATAACATGGCGAATATGTGTAGTCTTCTGTTCCAGGAATATCGTCTTTCCTAAAGGCTGGCCCTATGCCAATAAATAGATAGTCATTCCTATATTCTCCGTCATGGGTAATCACAGTCCGTCCACCATCTTGTATATCGATAACCACACCCTCAATAAAGCGAATGCTTCGCCGCCTAAGGAATGGACGAATATCAATAGTGATATCTGCTTTGTTTCGTTTCTTCGTAATAAATTCAGGAATTGCCGGAAAGTAAATGAATTTACCATTTCCGATGACTGTAATGTCGTATCGGGAATATATCCTTCGAAAGAAATACGCGATGATGGGAAAGGCGGGGATGGCAAGAAAGTAGCCAATGAAAAACATGGACGCGAATCCATTGCCTACAACAGTGATTTGTTTCTTCATAAGGCACCCCATTCAGGTGGAAGAAAATTGAGCATGGCGGTCTGGAGGCGGTATTTCGTACTTAGGGGGTGTAATTAGGGCTCCGTCAAAGTAGCCAGCCATTGCTTTCATATCGGGCGACTTTGACGGAGCCCTGGCCACCACCTTCTTTCGACGGTGCGGCTTCCTGGGGGCTCTCTGTCTGACCTTCCGATGTTTTCATTTCCATTTAAAACCTCCTGAAACTGAACCTGCTATAAAAAGGCATGGTCTGGATACAGATGGACCACGCCCGTTTTTCCCCTTATTCGGGAAGCTGAAAAAACGCACCGTAATGATAAGGAGGAAGTTCGACCACGCGATCCGGCAGGAGGCCTGTGGCTTCGACGACGGCGAGGGCCTGCATAGGCGAGGGCATCCATCATCTGCCCGCCGTGCTCGTCAGGTCACGCCAGGCGTTGATCAGGGCGTTTGCCGCCCCGTTGATCTCCGCCTCAGTGGTAAAACGGCCCAGACTTAAACGCAGCGCCCCCAAGGCTTGCTCCCGGGACACAGACATCGCCGCCAGGACATCACTCACTGTTTGGCCACCCGCATGACAGGCGGAGCCCGTGGATGCGGCGATCTCCGGGGTGGCGGCGAGGAGTTGCCAGCCAGCCACGCCGGGGAAGGAGAGATTAAGGGTATTAGGCAGGCGCTCGGTAGGATGGCCGTTGAGCAGCAGGCCGGGAATGGCGATAACCAGCCGTTCATGCAAGGCGTCCCGCAATGCATGCAGTCGTGTTGCTTCCCGAACCAACCGTTCCTGTGCCAGCCGGGCTGCCGTGCCCAAGGCCACGATATGCGGCACGTTCTCGGTCCCAGGGCGCAGGCCCCGTTCGTGGTTCGCCCCGGCCATGATCGGCAAAATGGGCGTTCCTGCCCGCACATACAGCGCGCCCACGCCCTTGGGCGCGTGGAACTTGTGCCCCGCCAGAGTGAGGAGGTCGGTGCCGAGATCATGGACATCGATCGGGATCTTGCCTGCCGCCTGGGCGGCATCCACATGCATGAGTGCGCCGTGGACATGAGCGAGGGCGGCGATTTCCGAGACGGGTTGCATTGCCCCTGTTTCGTTGTTGGCGAGCATCACGGACACCAGGGCTGTGTCGCGGCGGATAGCCTGCGCCGTCGCCTCCATCCGCACGCGGCCCGTGCCGTCCACCGGCAACACGGTGAGCTCCCAGCCTTCAGCTTCCAGCCAGCGCATGGGCTGCATCACCGAGGGGTGTTCGATCGCCGATGTGACCAAGTGGCGCCGATTCCCCCGCAAGGCCCGCGCTACGCCGAAAATTGCTAGGTTGTTGGCTTCCGTGGCGCTGCCGCAGAAGATCATATCTCTTGGCCGCCCACCGATCAGCGCCGCCACCTCCGCCCGCGCCGTTTCCACTGCCGCCTTCGCCTCCTTGCCATAAGGATGCGAGGAAGAAGGATTACCGAAATGTTTCCCTAACCACGGCTGCATGGCCAGTGCCACCAATGGGTCTATCGGGGTGGTGGCATTGCAGTCGAGGTAGATCGGCAAATCGTTCATTGGACCTCCACCGAGCCTTCCAAGCAAAAGGCCGAGACAAGCTGTTTCGCGGGAGTATGGAAGGATCTCGAAGGTCTTGCAATCGACAGCAGATCAGCGGCACGGCGAGGCGATAGGTGCCTAATCATGTCGTGTAATGCTCCACAAGAGCCTCGACCCCTTTCGGTCATGACACTCCACGACCCGCGCACGGCTTTCGTGACCCAGGGCTACGGTGGTGAATGTTGGATGTCGATACTCAAAAATATTTCGATACCATCCCACATGCCCACCTTCGGCATTTTCTCGACTGATGAGTGACTGGTGGCGTAGCCCAAAAGATGATCAGCAAACGGTTAAAGGCAGGGTAATACCGCCACTGCTCGCCACGAACCTGTGGACTGATGAGCCCGCATGTGGCGCGATTGCTGGATCATGTGCTGTGAACAGATTTCCATAGGGAAGGAGCTTTCCTTATAGTGCAATGCAGGCGGG
>NZ_JAAZTY010000146.1 GCF_018854775.1 Acidithiobacillus ferriphilus
CTTGTGCTTGCCCTTGGCGTTATTGTCGACCGGTTCTGGTATCTGCGTCGCACCATCCTGCGCGGCACCGTTTTTGTGCAGGAGCTCGCCCAGCACGGACGCTTGGACCGCAGTGCCCTGCAAACCCTCGCGGATGCCGCAGGCGATTTGCCGGAGGCGGCGCTCTTGCAAACGGCGGCGAGCCACTCTGGACACGTGCAGGGCGATCCACTTGCCAGTCGCCTGGAGGAGAGCATCCTGGTCATGGCGCCGCAACTGGATCGTCGCCTATGGGTGTTGGACACCATCATCACCCTGGCACCACTGCTGGGACTTTTTGGCACCATCATCGGTATGTTTCACGCCTTCTCCGTATTGGCCGCACCAGGACACGCACCGGCGGCGGTGACGGGCGGGGTGGCGGATGCCCTGGTCGCCACCGCCACCGGTCTCTTCATTGCCATGACCGGCCTGGTGGCTTTCAACGCCTTCAACAATCAGGTGCGGCAAATTCTGCTGCAGTTGGATTCGGTAAAGACCATGCTGCTCAACCGCATGGACGGACACCCGATCACCGACGGCGCGGGGAATATCCAGACCGCGATGCCGAAGATGGCAGCGACCGTGGCGAGGGCGGGCTGATGGAACGGCGCTATTTCGAACAGAGGAAGGGCCGGGTCGAGATCATCCCGATGATCGACATCATGCTCTTTCTGCTGGTGTTCTTCATCATGATCACGTTACAGATGATCCCGGACAAGGGGCTGAACTTGCAGTTGCCCGCCTCCAGTCAGGCGAAGCTGCTGCCGCATCCGCATTACACCATCAACATCGAGAAAGATGGGACGGTGGCGGTCAAGGGGCAGCACTATGATCTTGCCGGTCTCAGGCAACTGCTCACCCGTGACGGCAACCCCGGCAAGACCCAGATCACCATCGCCGCCGATAAAGCCGTACCGTTTCAAGACTTTGTTCACGTCATGGACGCCTGCCAGAAGGCCGGGGTCAGTGATATTGGTATTGCCGCAAAAACCGCGAAATAACTTCCTCAAAACTAGACAGGAGCATAGCCGTGAAATCCGACCACCATCACCATCCGATTTACAGTGCCCTGCTCGCTGCCGGTCTATGCAGCCTTTCAGGCATCGCATTTGCCGCTGGCGTAACCGCTCCAGCCACCTCGTCCAGCGTCAACGTCGGAGAGGTGTCCTCTAGCACGGGCGCCCTGGATACGCTGGGCCATCTCCCCACCAAAAAACAGGTGTTTAATTCCACTCAATCGGTCAAAGTAATCAGTAAGCGCCAGATGGCCACGGCGGGCCCTGCGGGTGGCGCCGCCCAGGCGCTCGCCGTGGCGCCGGGAATCAATGTCGTAACCGACGGCCCAAGTGGCGCGCCGCGCTCATCGATCAGCATCAACGGCATGAAGACCGGCTGGGGCAACATCGCGGGCAATGCGAATGACGGCACGGTCATGGTCACCTTCGACGGTGTGCCCATGATTGATCCCGCCTACGGCGTCTGGCAAGCCTCAGAGTTGCCGCAGATGTCCATGATCAAGGGCATTACCGCCACCTACGGCCCAGGTTATCCGCTGAATCGCTGGTATAATAATATCGGCGGATCCATCAACTTTGCGCCGCTGCAACCCACCAAAAAGGCCGGAGCATCCATAGGCATGTACTATGGAAGTTTCGGTTCCAAGGGTATCCACTTCAATATTCGTACTGGCGAGCACGATGGTTGGTCAGGGATCATAGCGGGAGGGGTCGGTAGTAGCGGAAATTATTTGAATGGGTATGGCTTCAACAATCCTGGAAACAACTATGCGTATTACGGGAAGATACGCAAAACGTTTAATGGTGGCCACATCAGCTTCGGAGGTTATGTCTCTCGATCGGTAGCTTACCGGTCTGTACCCATTCCGGTCGCTGCGAACCCTAACGTCACGATCTATGGGGTCAATCCTAATACAGGGAATGTCAATCCGGGGCCAATATATAGTCAACAGACCACTGGATTTTATACGACCTTACCATATTCCGTTTACTGGAAAGAAGCCTTTATAAAAACCTATCTGATTTATTCCAGATTCGAGCAGCATCTTTCACGCAGTATGGAAATTCATAATCTGTTATGGTATCGGTATGGAAATCGCCAACATCTGCACTATAACAATCTTGGCCAAAGCCCAAATGTTTTGAACCAGTATTACAATGCCTCCAGCTATACTTATGGAGACAAGCTCTACCTCACGGTAAATGCGCCGTACAATCACATTGCGTTCGGTGGTTACTTTCTGAATTCTAAATATAATTCCCTGCTGGATTTCTATAATCAGAATCAGGTGGCAACATATAACTCGTTCAGCCCAAATGCCGGGAATAACGTGACCATGAATGGCGCGCCGGTGTACAACAGTTTCTCTCTGCCCAGCGCGTTCCACAGTTCATATCTCTATATGACGGATCTTGCAGCCTTTGTTCAGGACGTCATCCGTCCCTTCCACAACCTGCGCATTACCCCTGGGGTGCGTGTGGTTTCATTTCAAACCAACTTCGTCAACAACACCGCCGCCCAGTTCCCCACGAGTGTGGCCAATATGATCGGTCATAATGGCGATTATCAACCGAACTCGTCAACGAATTTCACGGAGTTCGAGCCCTCGATCGGTGTCAACTATAAGGTGACGCCTAATATTGCGCTGTATGGCAACTATGCCACGGGCTATAAGGCACCGGCCGGCGCTACCGGAACTTATGCCCATGAGTTAACCTCCACTTTGCAGCCGCAGAAGTCGACACAGTATCAACTCGGTGTAAAAGCATATGTCGAAAACTATGGGCTGTTGCATCGGGCGGTCTTCAATGCGAATTACTACCACCTGGATGACACCAACGAAATCATCCCGATCCCGGTGGTGAACCACCTTTACTCGCGCTTCGCCTCCGGTTCATCAGTATTCAGCGGCGTCAATCTGTCGATGCAGGATAATCCGCTGTACAATCTGTACCTGTTTTCCAACGTGAGCTTCGAAAAGGCTGCTTACGCAAGCTATACTACAGGCCATGGGGTGTCCTACGCCGGACTTCCGGTTTCCAATGTGCCGGCGCAGACCGCCAACATTGGTGCCTACTACCAGATTTATAATTCGGGTATCCTTTATGAACCGAGAATTTGGTGGCAGTACACTGGCGTGCAGGATATTTATAATAACAACACCGGAGCCCCCACCCGTCAGAAATTGCCCAGTTTTGGTATATTCAATGCCTCACTGAAGGTTAAGGTATCCAAAAGATATCTGTTTGCCGGCATGCATGATGCCTCCGTGAATTTGACCGTCCTCAACCTTCTCAATAAGCAGTACAACAATTACGAGTACATTTCCGGTGGCGGCTATTACGGGGTATCCGGTCAACTCCTGGGGGAACCAGGTATGCCACGTGCGGTTTATGTCAGTGTAAACGCTTCATTTTAGCATAACCACGTAATACAGCCAGCCGGGGCGAAGGAATATTTCGCCCCGGATTTTGGCTGTCATATCGTCATATTATGGTCATTGTAGCGTAATATGAGTGTCATAATTCTCCTGTAGTATTTTGTTTGTTGCATGAGCAACATGGTGGCATCACATGAATTTTATGCGAGCATCTTTTTACACAGGAGCCAAAAATGAGTCAGCGGTTTTTTATTAACCCGTTATTGTTCGCAATGTGTACTGCGGGGGTTTGTACATTGAGTACCATAACAACGGCTTTTGGTGCCGACACGGTGCCTGGAGGTAACGTTTATCAGGTGCAAAATGCGAGCAGTAAATCCACCAGTGTTGGTGAAGTGAGCGCTTCAGCAAACGCGCTTTCTGATTCGGCCAAAGCGCTAGCCAGCACCGATGGTAAGCTGACGAAAAAGAAAATATTCAAATCCACCCAATCTCAGGCGGTACTCGGAAAGCGTGAAATCAAAGGGGTCGGGCCCGCCGCAGGATCTGCACAAGCGCTCTCTCTGGCACCCGGTATTGCTGTCCGTGGCTATGGTGGCATCGCATCGACCGCGCGTTATGAAATCGCCGTGCGCGGCGTGAAGGTCGGTTGGTCATCGGTGAATGGCGACGTCGAGCGCAATGGCTTGACGGTGCTGTTTGACGGGATCCCCATGAACAATTTGATTTCACACAATGGTGGTTGGGATTCCAACGAAATTCCGATCCTACAGATGATCCATGGCATCAACGTGACCTATGGTCCCGGAAATCCCGCCGGGCGATGGTTCGACAGTATCGGCGGTACCATCAACTTCATACCGCTGCAGCCATCTGTAAAACCAAGTGCTGAAATAGGCACCTCATTCGGAAGTAACGGCACGCTCGGCTACAACTTCGATCTCAAAACGGGGATGTATGATGGTTGGTCCGCTGTTCTGGCCGGAGGTTATACGAAAAACAACACCTTCCGTACGGGTTCGTTCAGGGCCCCAGCCCAGTCCTTTGCCTATTTTGGTAAGGCGGTGAAGACCTTCAGGCGTGGCACCTTCAGCCTCGGCGGTTATGTGGATAGCTCGCGCGAGTTCAGGCCTAATTTTATCCCGGTGACCCCCATACAGGGCATCACTACCCAAGGTCTGAACGCCAATGCGCCTTTGTATAGTCAGCAGACCAGTGGATATTACGCATCACTGCCGGAGTCCATCTGGTTTAAGCAGTTGAAGGTACAAGACTACATGCTGTATTCCAAGCTGAATCTCCACCTCAGTAAAGACGTTACGCTACATGAGTTGGCGTGGTATCGCCATGGCCACCGGGTGCATTATCGCATTAATAATTATATACCAGGGAATAGCGCGAACTCCGAGTATTACAATCCGACATCAGACACCTATGGAGACAAGCTGTATTTTGACTGGCATCTGCCGATGAATCTCCTGAAAGCAGGTGGGTCATGGATTCACCAACAATTCACCACGCCCTATGCAGGATACAACACGCTTCTCGGCACCAGTCCGTCGTTTCCCAGTCAGTACAATAGTGATGTGCTGTATAACAACTATTTGACGGGCTTTATTCAAGACACGATCACGCCGTTTTCCGGCTTCAAGATTACGCCGGGCATTGCCGCAGTCCAGTACCAGACCCAAATGTATAATAACGGGAACCAGGTATTCACCAATCTTCCTGCCGGCGCTCAGAATCAGACGCTGATCAATAGCTCTGCGGACACCATATCTGGCCTTGAACCTTCGGTCGGCGTCCGTTTTGCTCCGGTAAAGTGGGGTTCAGTATATGCCAGTTATGCCCAGTCTTATCAAAATCCCACGGACAATAATTTTGGGGCCTATAACAGCCACGGCGGCGGCATTGACTTCAATAGCTTGAAGCCGGTAAAAAGTACGGATTATGAAGTGGGAGCCAAGTTTATGGTGCATAACTGGATGATGCTTCATAATTTCACATTCAACATCAACTACTACTATGATCATTTGGCCAATGAGACCATAGCGACTTATCTGAGTAACATCGCCCAAACCAAATTTGCATCGGCGAACGCGGTGGTGAATGGCGTAAATGTCGCGATTGCCGACAATCCCTCCTGGAACTGGCACCTGTTCGCTAATCTGGCATTCAACCATTCGTACTATGCCTCATACACTCCGCAGGGTGGGGGTACGACGTTGCATGGCGCCAATGTATCTTATAGCCCGGACCTTACCATGAGCGCGGGTATTGATTATCGGTACTACTATCATGGTTTTCTATTCTCCCCCCAGTTTGTGGACCAGTATACGAGTTCACAGTATCTCTTTAACAACGTGACCGGTGCGCCATCGCATCAGAAGCAGCCGGGATACAACGTCTCCAACCTTATCCTTGGGATAAAAACAACCCGTTTGAATCAATACGTACCGACTCTGAAAGGCGTGAAGCTCTCTGTGGGGATATACAATCTTTTTGGCGCACGGTATAACCCCATTGAGTACATTACCAGTGGCGGGTATTTCGGCGGTAACAGTACTGGTGCCATTCTGGCTGATCCGGGCGCTCCCCGGCAGTATTTTATGACAGTATCGGCCAAATTCTAAGTTATTTTAATGCACTGCGTCCGGTGACGCGGTGCATTTTTACAAATTATGGTGCCATAATTTAGCAGATGGTTTTAACAATTCAGCAATATGAAAAAACGGTTTGATGATTGCAACGTGCGACGTCATCTGTTAAGATTTGATCTGTAAATAATCAGCTCTATTATATAGTTTATATCATAATAGTTACGGAGTTTTTATGTCTGAAAGTGTTCAAGATTGGCCAAGAAGTACGCGATGGATACATGTGGGATTTGCACTGGTGGTGACTTTTCTGCTGTTCAGCGAGCTCGACATGAAGGCCATATGGAAAAAATTTGGCGAGCTTCCATTCCGGCACTTATTGTTTCATGCCCACATGTGGGTTGGCATGTTCGCCACGATCATCGTTATCGCATTCTGGACCCAGGTTTTCTATAACAAAAGCATACGTTCACACCTTTTCCCGTACAGTGGCGAGTATTTGGAAAATATATGCAGAGATATAAAAGGGCTGGCGGATAGAAGGTTGCCACCCAGTGGAATGCGTGGCGGCTTACCGGGCATGATACATGGTCTCGGTTTGCTTGCCGTGACTGGTATGGCCCTCTTAGGGTTTATTATGTTTTTCTTGATCCCAAATTACGGAGTGGCGGCCCCCATAAGTTTCTACCAGATTCCCAAGAAACTGCATGATTTTCTTTCGTCATTTGTCTGGTTGTACTGGTGGGGTCATATCGGCATGGCCACGCTTCATGCCGCAAAATCTCCAGCCATTCTGCGCATATTCAGACCATAGTAGGTTTCCCCAGGAATGCTCCGGTAGTCGCCGGCCCTGGGGACGGTATATTTGAGTAGCGTGATTTCTCTGCGGCTGTGGGGATGTATTCAGATACAGAGTTCGGCCCGGCGAAAAAGCCGGGCCGAACTCGTCGTGTCATAAGGTAAAATTACTGGGTGTCCGCTTAAGCTGCCTAATGGTCGCGGCGATGATAATCTCGATGCTCATACTGCCGATCTTCTCTGTGTCGCTCACCATCTCTGTATCGGCGCTGATCATGGGATCTATAGTCTGAACGTTGGCCATAGTAGGCCTGCGGGGTCATATAGTAACCAGGAGCATAATTCTGGTCGTCAGCAAGCGCGCTTTGGGCAACGAAGAATGTGAGCCCCAAGAGCAATAACGGTGTTGTAACTAGATGTTTTTTCATAGGATTCCGTATGTTTAAGAAAAGAGGCGTTAACAATGTCAGGCTGCCACTATTTAACGCATTGCACAGGACGGGTTGTAATCTCAGTCATCTCCACCGTGATGCCACCCGCCGCGCCCTTCCCCGTAATGGCCGCCATAATAGCCTCCATACGGCGGAGCCACTATACAGCCAGAAAGCATGGATGCGCCAACAAAAAATAATGCCGTTACATAAATTAACCGCCTATAGCGCTTCATGGTACCCATAAAATTCCCTCCATACAATGACTGAAAAAGTCGCATTGTGACGCTTTCTGCTAATAAAGCGTTCAGCAGTTCGCTTCATCCACGCGCCTGCCATGGCCCAATAAAACAATTAAGCAGGTGGAATGTCAAGTTGTTAATTGGCCTTGCTGCAAGCTGTGATAATAGTCGATTCTTATGGTTGCTGGCGAAACGCAGCGGACCCTGAGGATTTTTGTTGAGGACAGTCCATTGGGAGTTAAATTTATCAATACGCCAGATTCCTGGCGACAAATCCAGCGTTTTTGGCGTCTTGCCCGACAATATTGCGAAATAATGCCGGTGACGTTCAATGTCTGGCGTTGCGCAAAGCCGCATGTAGCCCGCTCATGCGCCGCGTCTGGCGTTGAATGGTGTTTTCCAGGCGCGCACGGGGAGCGATGAGGGTGAAGCATGTGCGGGCCCGGGTGATGGCCGTGTAGAGCAGTTCGCGGCTGAGCACCGGGCTGTCTTCCGGCGGGAGGACGAGTACGGTGTGGGCGAACTCGGAGCCCTGCGCCTTGTGGACGGTCATGGCCCAGGCGCTTTCACTGTGGTTGAGACGGCTGGGCAGGATGGCGCGGGGCGGGCCGTCGCTGTTGGGAAAATAGACGCGCATACGCCTATCCGGGTCGGGCAGGGCGATGCCGATATCGCCATTGCTGAGACCGAGGCCGGGGTCGTTGCGGGTGACGAGGGTGGGGCGACCGACATACCAAAGGCCGTGGCTCTGCAAGATGCCCTGGCGTTGCAGATGGTCTTCAATGGCGCGGTTGATGCCGGTGACGCCCCAAGGGCCTTGGCGCAAGGCGCAGAGGATGCGGAAATCGGCATAGTCCTTGAGGATGGCCTTGACCCACGCGCCATGTTGTTGCGGGTCTTTTGGCGGCGGCTGCCCCGCCGCTTGCCAGACGCGGCCATGGGCGGTCTCGGTGCCGGCGAGATTCAGTATCTGGTGGATGGTGGGGGCGGATTGCCAGGCGAGAGTGCTGGTCTGCGCGCTTTGCAGGATGCGGATGGCGGTTTCGGGGTGACCGCCGTGGACGGCATCCGCCAAAGCGCCGATTTCGGCGTTGAAGCGGTGACTGCGTTGCAGGCGGACGATGCTTGATGCAAGGGGGCTGGTGCTGCTGTCGTTGGGCTGCGGTGTGGCACCACAACTGGCCTGCAGATAGTGGCAGGTCTCGGCATCGTACATACCGCTGCCTTGGCAGATCTCGGCCAGCACGGCGCCCGCTTCGACGGAGGCGAGCTGGTCCTGGTCGCCGAGGAGGATGAGGCGGGCCGTGGGCGGCAGAGCGCGGAGCAGGGCGGCCATCATCTCTTGATGGATCATGGAGGCTTCGTCCACCACCAGTACGTCGAGTTCGAGGGGATTGGCGGCATGGTGGTGAAAGCGACGACTTTCGGGACGGGCGCCGAGCAGGCTATGCAGGGTACGCGCCGGACGCAGGCGGGCGAAGGCGGCGGCCATATCGGATCTCGGACCCAATTGCGGAAGGGTGTTGACGGCGCTCAGCAGAGATTCGTCGATGCGCACGGCGGCCTTGCCGGTGGGGGCGGCGAGGACGATGCGCAGGGGGGTGCTGCTGGTCGCCATGAGCAAGGCCATGAAGCGGGCTGCGGTGTAGGTTTTGCCGGTGCCGGGGCCGCCGGTGATGATGCCGAAGTGGCTGCGCAAGGCGAGGGCGCAGGCGATTTTTTGCCAGGGGAGTTCATCGCCGGGTTCGTCAGGTGCCGGGAAAAGCTGCTCCAGCCAGGGTTTTAAGACCTCGGGGTTGACGGTATCGGCGACGCGCTGTTGGGCACGCTGGCGCAGCGTTTCGGCGATGAATTGCTGATCGCGCCAGTAGCGGCGCAAATAAAGGCGGGCGACGCTGAGGACCAGGGGTGTTTCTGCGCTGTTTGCCGGGTCGGATGTGTTGCGCTCGGTGATCTGCACGCACAGGCTCTGGGCGAGGGTTTCTGTCCATGCGGCGGCGTGGGGCCAGTCACCGAGCGCGGTCGCCAGCGTGGCGAGCTCCGGCGCGGGCCAGTCCAGGAGGCGTTCGGGCGCGCTGAGGAGGTCATCTAGCGCGACGCAGGTGTGCCCCTCCCCTTCGAGGCGCGCCAGGAGGGCGCCAGCCAGGGGCAGGAGGGCCGGGGCCTGCGGGTCCAGGCGGATGAGGAACTGCGCAAAGGCGAGGTCGAGGGGGCGTAGCCAGCCTTCCTCAGTCCAGGTGCGGAGTTGGTCCATCATGGTTGAGGTCATGGGCTTACTCATGGCTGGGCTATACGCTGCGGCAGGCCGAACAGGCCGTCGAGGGCGTCGAGCAGGGCGAGATCGGCGGGAAGATGGAGCATGCCTTGCTCCGGTCCTCGCAGTCCGCGCAGGAAAAAGAAAAGGGTACCGCCGAGCTGCGTTGCGGGCCGGTAGCTGTTGCCCATGCGCTGGCGCAGCAGACGGTGCAGGGCCAGTTGATAGAGGCTGGATTGCAACTCATAGCGATGGCCGAGAGTGGCGTCGCGCAGGGCTTCGGCGTGGTACTCCGCATCGCCGCCGCCGAGGACGTTGGATTTGTAGTCGAGGACGTAATAGCGTCCGGCATGGCTGAAAACCAGATCCATGAAGCCGCGCATCATGCCGTGGATGACGCGCTGGGGGAGTTTGGGGCGCTCTGCGCCGGGAAAAATGTGCTGTTTGCAGAGCCTGTCCAGGTCATCGCTGCGCAGGGCGTCGCTGGGAAACCAGAAGGCCATTTCGCTTTGATAATCCGTAAGGTCGTGGAGGGTTGTCGGCAGGGGGGCGAGAGGGCTGTGGACGATGGCTTGCAGCCATTCGGCGGTTTCCTCGGCCCAATTGCTCAGGTCGGCCTGAGTACAGGCCTTGTGCAATCGTTCGGCAAAGAGGTCCTGACCGGTTTGGGCAAAGCCGTTCTGGGCGAGGTGTTGCAGTTGGTCGTGGAGAAAGCTGCCGGCATTCCTGCCTTGCGGGTAGCGATGCCAGGGAGCGCCGGTCCGCGCGCGCCGGGGTGTCGGTGGCGCCGATGGGTCGGCCGCGAGATCGCGCACCAGATGGGAGAAGCTGGCGACGCCCCAGTGCTTCTCGAAGCTGGCGGTATATTCCGCAGGCGGATCAAGGGTGTTGTTGCAGTGCTGCACGGCCAGCGTCGTGGGGATGTCGTTCGCGAGCGTCTCGACGCGGATTTCGGGGGAAAGTCGGGCGCAGTCTTCGAGCAAGGTGGCGAGATCACGGGCGGGGCGTTCGCTGCCCAGCAGGTGGGCGATGGCGCTGTTTGCAAAAATCGGCGTTCCCGCGTTCTTGGGTGCCGCGAGACCCAGCCAGAGGGCGTGTTCGGCGCGGCTGAGGGCGACGTAGAGGAGGCGGAGATCTTCCTGCAGTCGTGCCCTTTCCGCGGCTGCCGTGTCGCCGCTTTCCCAGCGGATGGTGGGTTGCCCTTCGGCGCTGTGCGTGACGGTGAACGGACTGGCCCTGGCCGCTTTGCTGGTGGCGATGAAGGGCAGGAATACCAGCGGATATTGCAGGCCTTTGGCGGCGTGGATGGTGACTACGCGCAACAGCTCGGCATCGCTTTCCAGGCGCAGGATGTGGGCGCCGCTCTGATCACTCCCGGCCGCGATGGCTTCGCGCAGATGGCGAATGAGGGCTTCGGGGCCGTCGAGGGTGGCGCTCGCCTGTTGCAGGAGTTCGCCGAGGTGGAGCAGGTTGGTGAGGCGGCGTTCGCCCTCGGGCTGCGTCAACAAGCGGGCGGCGATACCGAACTGGTGGATGCCGTGGTGGAGCATGGCCAGCACGCCCTGCCGCCGCCATTGCCGGGACAGGTCCTGGAATTGCTCCAGTTGCGCCTCCCAGGCGGCTTCGTCCTGATTAAAGGCATCCAGGGCGCTCAGGGTCTGTCTCAGCAGCGGCAGGGCGAGGGCGACGCGCAGGCGGCGGGCATCTTCGGGTTCGGCGACGGCTTCCAGCCAGAGGAACAGTTCGCGGGCTTCCTCACTGGCATAGACGGAATCCTGCGCCGAGAGAAAGACGCTGCGTAACTGACGGCGGTTGAGGGCCTGACGGATGCTGGCGGCTTCATGGCGGTCGCGGACGAGGATGGCGATGTCTTTGGGCTGGACAGGCTTTGGATCTTTTCCATCTGCGGCGAAGCCCGCGCTTGGGTCGGCGAGCAGGGTGGCGATGCATTCCGCTGTCTGCTCGCTCAGCAGCGCCTTGTAATGGTCCTTGGTGAGTGACTCCGTTGCCGCCCAGAAGGTGAGCGCCGGGGCGGGCTGTCCGGCTGTTTGCCAGTGTTTTTCGTGACCATGGGCCTGCACCGGCTGATAGGGGAGCGGGTTGTCGGCGCCCGGCGCCGCATGGGCAAAAGCGCCTTGAGGGTCGTCGTGTTCGGCGGCGGTATAGAGGGTATTAAGGGCGCTGACCAGTGCGTGGCTGGAGCGATAATTGATGCCGAGCGCGTAGTGGCGGCCCTCGGTCAGGCGACGGGCTTGCAAATAACTGTCGATGTCGGCGCCGCGAAAGGCGTAGATGGACTGTTTGGGGTCACCGATGAGCAGAAGCAGGGTGTCGGGGTCGTTGTCGGCGGCATGGTAGATGTCGTCGAAGACCTGATATTGCAGGGCGGAGGTATCCTGAAACTCGTCGATGAGGGCGGCGGGGTATTTCTGCCGCAGGCGGGCGGCGAGTGCCGGTCCCTGGGTTTTGTCGTGCAGTACCCCGGCGAGGCGCTGCTGATAGTCGGCAAAGCTGACCTGCCCGCTCCGGGCCTTGAGCTGGCTCAGCCGGGCGTTGATCCAGGCGGCGGCGTGGCTGCGAATTTCGCCGTACAGTTGGGTGAATTGTTGAGCGATGGCCTCTAATTCACTGAGCAGGGTATCCAGTAGCTCGGCAGCGGGGTGAACGACGAGAGGCGGCTTGTTCTTGCAATAGTCGGGCAGTTTGCTGGCAGAAAGGCGTTGACATTTGTCCGGTTCGTCGGGGATCAGTATATCGGAATGGTCAGCCCAATCACGCAATGCGGCGAGGGTTCGGGTGACAATAGCCGCGCTTAGGCTATTACCATTCAATGGATTGTTCGCTTTGGGACCGTTTACGAGCCCTAACAACCATTCCGCAAAAGCATCATGTTCCGCCGCCCATTGCGCCTTGAGGGCGGCGAGCCGCCGCCGGGGCGCGGTGACGGCAGCGGGCAGCCAGTCCGCCAGCGTAGATTTGGGGGCAGGCAGGGGCGGATCGAGTCTGCACAGGGTTTCTGTTTCTTGCCGGACTTTATCGGGGCTGGAAAAGAGTTGGATGACCTCACTGAGGGCGGGTTCGCTCAGCGGGTAGATTTCCTGCCGCCAGAAGTCGCGCACGGCGTCGTCGCGCAGATCCGTTTCATCCAGGAGCAGTGTTTCGCGGAAATCGCTGCCGGTGGCAAAGGCGTGCTCGCGCAGGGTGCGCTGGCACCAGGCGTCGATGGTGAAAATGGCGCTGTCATCCATGGCGTCGGCAGCGAGGACCAGTTGGTGCGCGGCTTGGGCGCGGGTCTTGGGGCTGGAGTAGTCGGCCAACAGCGTTTCGAGAAAGGGGTCCGGAGGTGTCGCGTGGTCTGAACCGAGGAAATATCGGGCGGCACTTTGCAGGCGGTCGCGAATACGCTCCTTGAGCTCCTGGGTGGCGGCACGGGTGAAGGTCATCACCAGGATATCTTCGGGCAGGAGGGCGCGTGCGAAGCGCTCACCCTCTGCGCCGTGTCCAAGGATCAGGCGCAGATAGAGGGCGGCGATGGTCCAGGTTTTGCCGGTGCCGGCGCTGGCCTCGATGAGGCGGCTGCCGTGCAGGGGCAGGTGCAGGGGGTCGAGGATCGTGGTCATGGGTGCGCCCGCCATTCCAGGGTTTCCAGCCAGTCGGCGAAGGGGCGGTAGAGGGCTTCGGCATAGTCAGCGAAGCCGCGCTGCCGGGACCCAATGCG
>NZ_JAAZTY010000147.1 GCF_018854775.1 Acidithiobacillus ferriphilus
CAGGGGCACCAACACATCGGCCAGACGCTCCACATCAGCCGCCTTGCGCGCCGACAGCGGTATGACCGCCGCGAATTTTCCACGCTCCGCCAACGTCTGCAAATAAGGAAACAGGCGCGTCTTGGCCGTCACCCGATCCACTTTGTTCACCACGACCACCAGCGGAATGCCGGCCCGCTGCAACCAGCGCAAGGCCTCCGCATCATCATGGGTCCAGAGCAGCGCCTCTACCACCAGCACGCCCAGATCCGCAGACTCCAACGCTCCCCGGGTAGCCCGCAGCAGATGCCGGTTCAGACTGCGATAACCACTATGCACGCCCGGTGTATCCAGAAACAACAGTTGTCCGTCGGGGCGAGTCAGTATTCCAAGAATCTGGTCACGCGTTGTCTGCGGACGCGGTGCGGTGATACTGATTTTTTGCCCAACCAGATGGTTCAGCAGGGTAGATTTACCGACGTTAGGGCGCCCGAGCAGCGCCACATACCCGCTGCGATATCCTTCGTCAGGAACGACATCCGTAACATCATTCACGCGCGGCCACCTGCAGTTGCGCCAACATCAGCGCCGCGGCCTGTTGTTCCGCTTTCCGTCGACTGCCATCCTCAGCTTCGGTAGCCTCGGCGCCCGGCACATTACAACGCGCTACAAAACGTCGTTCATGGGCCTGCCCTTTTTCTGCCACCAAAGCATATATGGGAAGAGGACGTCCCTGCCCCTGCAAGAATTCCTGCAGGCGCGTTTTGGGATCACGCAACTCTTCATCGCTCAGATGATCGGTCATCAGGGGTTCAACCAGTTGCGCGACAATACCTTCTGCCGCCGAAAAACCGCCATCAAGAAAGGCCGCGCCAATTACCGCCTCCAGGGCGTCAGCCCGAATGGAATCGCGCCGTGCGCCACCACTACGTATTTCTCCGGATCCAAGGATCAGAAAATCGGCCAGAGCGATCTTTCCGGCTATATCCGCCAGGGTTTCCTCACGAACCAGCCGCGCCCGCATCCGCGACAGGTCTCCTTCGCTCACCTTGGGAAAGCGGGCATAGAGCTTCGCCGCCACCACGAAGTTCAACGCGGCATCACCCAGAAATTCCAGCCGTTCATTGTGCTGGGCACCAGCACTCCGATGTGTCAGCGCTTGCGATAGCAAGGACTGCTCACGAAAATGATAGCCGACCGATTTTTGCAGCCCTTCTAAGACACCCATAAACGCAGACTCAGTAATCCAAACATGTGAAGAAAGGACTATATCATACACGGAAAAGCCTTTTTTAATGCCCTATGGCTTTAAAATGCAGTAGCAGACTGATATTGGCTATCAAGGGCACAATCTTGTCATAACTGACGGTGATCGACGTCTGGCCCGTACCATTTCTCTCGATCCGAATGTCTTTCTGCGGGATGTCGATCATGGCCACCCTCAGGCGATCATTCAGGTCATGGCGAATTTGTAATGAGGACACCCCCGGCCCAGACTGCCGCGCCTGATGACTGACGATATTTTTCAAGGACGAATAATCGTAGTAGAGCGGCATCACCTTCACTACAAAGGCAACAGCAAGTACCAAGATCAACAGCCAGAAAATCACGCCGATGAGTGAGATACCTGCCTCCCCGGAATGCTGTGGTGTTACGGATCGCGCACCTTGAACACGCTGGCCAAAGATTTTCTTCATGAACTGGTCGTCTACAATCGATTTGCGCATTCCGAACCCTCCGGAAGCCGATGGATCCATCCATTTACTACTAGTCCTGAATCAGGATTTTGCAAGTGCAACCCTCACCCTCAGGAAACCTCGTCCAGAGAACGACCAATCTGCTTCCAGCGGATGGCCCAGTCCTCGGCATTCCAGGAGAACCACACGAACATCGCCTTTCCGACGATATTACGCTCTGGCACCACACCCCAGAAACGACTGTCATTACTATTATCACGGTCATCGCCCATCATGAAATAGGAATGGGGCGGCACCTTGTAAGGGCCAAAATTCATCTGGGCTTCCGGTGTGTCAAATTCGATAATATGGAACTTGTGGCCCCCAAGTTCCTGCTCATATTCTTTGGTGGGAATCACCATGCCTTCGGCACCCTTCCCTTCCGGCCGATAATCAAAGGTTCGGATAAACTTTTGCGGCACCAGTTTATTGTTGATATAGAGGGCATTTCCCTTCACCTCGATCGTGTCGCCCGGCAGGCCGATAACCCGCTTGATGTAGTCGACATGTGGATTCTTGGGATACCGAAACACCATAACATCACCCGCCTCTACCGGACTGCCCTGGGTAATGGGAGTATGAATCAAGGGTAGCCGCAATCCCCACTGGAATTTATTGACCAACACAAAGTCCCCCACCCGCAAAGTCGGGATCATGGATCCGGAGGGTATCTGAAAAGGCTCAAATAGAAAGGCACGGATCAGGAAAACAATAAGCAATACTGGAAAAAAACTCCGAGCATACTCGACAACTATGGACTCTCTGGCTTCCGCAGGTCGATTCTTTCGCAAAAACAAGAGATCCACCAGCCAGATCAGGCCGGAAAGCACAACCGCCAGAAACAACCCAAGGGTAAAATCCATTCAGCACCTATCCTTCACTCTGCGCCTTACCACAATCAGCTTCCGCATTCAGTTCACGGAGCGCGTTTTATCTTTTGTCAGTTTTCAGTATTGCCAGAAAAGCCTCTTGAGGAATCTCCACATGACCAATCTGCTTCATGCGTTTTTTACCCTCCTTTTGTTTCTCCAGCAATTTACGCTTACGGGAAATGTCACCGCCATAACACTTGGCCAACACATTCTTGCGCAGGGCTTTGACCGACTCCCGGGCGATCACCCGAGCGCCGATTGCTGCTTGTATTGCCACCTCAAACATCTGTCGGGGGATCAGATCACGCAATCTGGTTACCAATTCCCGGCCCCGCCGCTCGGACACATCGCGATGAACAATCCAGGACAACGCATCCAGCTTTTCGCCATTGATCAAAATGTCCATTTTCACCAGTGGTCCGCTTTCAAAGCGCGCGAATTCATAATCCATGGAGGCATAGCCGCGACTCACCGATTTGAGGCGGTCAAAAAAATCCAAAACCACCTCATTGTGGGGCAGTTCATAACGCAGCATAACCTGCCCACCCGTAAACTGCATATTTTTCTGCCGACCGCGCCGCTCTTCGCAGAGCGCGATCACTGGTCCGAGATAAGCTTCCGGCACCAAAATATTTGCCGTAATTACCGGCTCTTGAATGTCCGCAATCTGCTGTATGGGCGGCAAATCGGCAGGATTGGAGATCTTCAGTACCTGCCCGTCCGTGGTAATCACCTGATAGATGACGGTCGGCGCGGTGCTGATCAACTCCAACTGATACTCCCGCTCCAGGCGCTCCTGCACGATTTCCATGTGCAACAGCCCCAAAAATCCGCAACGGAAACCAAAGCCCAGGGCTTGTGAAGTCTCCGGCTCAAACTGCAATGCCGCATCATTCAGCCGCAATTTCTGCAGCGCCTCGCGAAAATTTTCATAGTCCGCCGAGTCCACGGGATAAAGCCCGGTGAACACCTGCGGCTGCACCTCGCGAAAACCCGGCAGTGGCGCACTTGCGGGGCGGTCCTGCTCCGTCAGCGTGTCCCCCACTCGGGCGCCTTCAATGGTCCGCACGCCCGCGATGACAAAGCCCACCGCACCGGTCTCCAGCACCGGAACAGTCAGGGATTTTGGGGTGAAAACACCGACCTTTTCGACCACATAAGATTTCTGCCCCGCCATCGTCAGGATACGCTGGCCCGGACGGACCGAACCATTCATCACCCGCACCAGAACCACGGTCCCCAGGTAATTATCGAACCAAGAGTCGATGATAAGGGCCTGTAGCGGCGCGCCCGGCTCGCCTTGGGGCGGCGGGATACGCTCCACCACCCGCTCCAAAATCTCCCGAATACCGACGCCCTCTTTGGCACTGGCCTCCACGGCATCGTCAGCAGGCAGCCCGACAATTTCTTCGATCTCCTTGCGCACCCGCTCCGGATCGGCAGCCGGCAAATCAATCTTGTTCAGGATGGGTAGAATCTCCAGATCATGTTCGAGCGCCGTATAACAATTAGCCACACTTTGCGCTTCCACGCCCTGCGAAGCGTCCACGACCAACAGTGCCCCTTCACAGGCGGCCAGCGAACGGCTGACCTCGTAAGAAAAATCCACATGGCCCGGCGTATCAATGAGATTAAATTGGTACTCCTGCCCATCTGCGGCGCGAAACTGCAAGCGTACACTCTGTGCCTTGATAGTGATTCCGCGTTCCCGTTCGATGTCCATGGTATCCAGCACCTGACTGGACATCTCCCGCTCGGTCAGCGCCCCGCAAAGACGGATAAACTGATCCGCGAGCGTGGATTTGCCGTGATCCACGTGGGCGATAATAGAAAAATTACGAATATGTTGCTGTGCAGTCATATGACCTGTCAATCCGTGGGCGTCCGGCGGGCAGTACCGCCGCGCCGGGCACCATAACAAAAAGGGCTGGTGCACAAACACCCAGCCCCTCGCGGCTACTGCCTGCATCAATGCGGCAGCGAAAGTACCAGATAAAAACTCCCCTCACCGCGCCGCACCAGCACCGGTATCGGCTGGCCTGCCGGCAACACCGCCACCAGCTTCTGCAAATCGGCGGCATTGGTAATCCGCTGTTGTGCCACCTGCAAAATCACATCACCGGGACGAATGCCGGCTTCCGCTGCCGGACCCACACCAACACCGAGGACGAGAACGCCGGTATTCACATTCAGTTGCTTACGTGCTTCCGCCGTCAGCGGCCCCACCTGCACGTTCAGTCGTTTGACTTCGCCCTTCTGCGCCGGTCTACCCGGCGCAGTGGATTCGGCCGCATTCTCCAGATTACCGGGCAGACTTTCTACCACGATATTGAGGACCATGGGTTTACCATCACGGATGACACCCAATTTCGCCTTGAAGCCGGCCGGCAATGCACCCACCAGCGGCGGCAACTGACCTGAGTTATAGATGGATTGGCCATCAAAGGAAACAATGACATCCCCTGGACGCAGCCCCGCCTTGGCGGCCGGACCATCTGGTACCACCTGTGACACCAGTGCACCTACCGGCTCTTTCATGTGGAAGGACCTGGCGAGATCCATGCTGACGTCCTGAATCATGACTCCGAGCCAGCCAAAATGCACTTTCTGATGTAACTTTAACTGCTTGACAGCATCCATAGCGACATTAATGGGGATGGAGAAGGACAAGCCCATGTAGCCGCCACTGCTGGTATAAATCTGGTCGTTGATACCGATCACCTGACCACGCATGTTGAAAAGCGGGCCACCGGAGTTGCCGGGGTTTATCGGCACGTCCGTTTGAATAAACGGGATATAGGGGTCATCCGGCAAAGGCCGCGAGGTCGCGCTGACCACACCCTGGGTCACGCTGTTCTCAAAGCCAAAGGGCGATCCTACCGCCAGTACCCATTGCCCGACCTCCAGCTTGCCGGAGTCACCAATTTGTACCGTTGGCAGATTCTTCGCATCGATTTTAAGCAAAGCAACGTCCATGCGCGTCGATAACCCCACCAAGTGGGCCGTGTATTGATGATGATTGGTGAGACTGACGATGATCTTCTGGGCACCCTTCACCACGTGCGCCGCCGTCACAACATAACCATCGGAACTGACGACAAATCCAGAACCCAGAGACTGCACTTGATACTTCTGACCGGCTCCGGGCCCTCCCTGAGGGCCACCCGGTTGCCCCGGCGCACCAAAGAAGGGAGCGAAAAACTGATTCAAGGGAGAGTTCGGTGGGAATGGCGAGCCCGTGTTGCGCGCCACCTTGGTCTCCGTCGTGCTGATGTTCACCACAGCAGGTCCATACTGTTTGACGATGGGCGTAAAATCAGGTAAACCCACCAATGCCTGACCACCGGTACCGGCGGCATCCGCCCAAACAGGCGCCACCATCCCTATGCTCAGGCCAAAACCTACACAAAGCGCCACCACAAGGCGCTGTCTACCCAGCACACGATTTTTCAAGAAACCCCCTCCCAACCATCCGATTTATTACCGTGTCTATCATCTCGGTATCTGCTGTACTTAGCAACAGGCACGGCCCCCTCTCGACTATACGCACTGACGTGTATTGTAACTGACGCTGATTCTAGGGATTACCTGCAGGAAAAGCCATGGAAGCTGCGCTGATACCCGCTGCAGGCGTATAGCCCGCGCTCTCCAGACCGGCCTGACCTGAGTCATAGGCGGTAAAAATTTGTGAAGGAGCCAGGTAATTACCACCGCCAGGCACCCAGAGCCGTTGTATATCTCTCTGGATAAGCACATCTGCACCAGAGCTCCGCGGCGTGAAGCCTGCTACGGGACGTAAATGAAATTCATCACTGCGGGACGAAAAGCCTCTCAGCATGGCTGTCGTAGCGTAATGACCGGATCCACCTCTGGCAACCGATTGATCTGATGCGATATTATTCGGAAAGACGCCCACCAAAGTCACCGACACCACCAACACTGCAGCAACGGAACCCGCTTTCATCCAGAAGCTCCAGGAAACACCCCGCCGTCGCCCGGTTTGCGGGGCCAGGATACTGGGCTCGCTCATAATCGCCCAGGCAACCCGGTCTGCGAAGTCGGCCGACGCTAATTGGACCCCATTCCGGTCATTTTGCAGAAGAAAAGAGACGCGGTACTGAGACTCCCAAGCCTCTCGTAATCCGCGCTCACTTTGCAAACGCATGGCCAAGCGGTTGGCGCGCAGACCTGTCAGCTCGCCCTCCATGAACGCCATCAGTTCTTTTTGCGTTTCATCGTTCATGATTTTTCCTGCTCTAACAACGGGGCCAAAACCTTGGCAATTGATTCACGCGCTCGAAAAATTCGGGACCTTACCGTCCCCACCGGGCACTCCATGACCTGAGCGATTTCGTCGTAACTCAAGCCTTCAAACTCCCGCAAGGTCACCGCCGTGCGCAAATCCTCCGGCAACGCTGCCAATGCCGTATCGATATGTTCTGCCAATTCCTTACTAAGCAGCAACCCTTCCGGGGTATCATATTCTCTTAGTCCATCGGCACTGGCAAATTGTTCCGCATCTTCTGTTTCTGCATCCACAATAGAAACCTGGCGGCCCTGAGCTACGAGGTGATTTTTTGCCGTATTGACGGCAATGCGGTACAACCAAGTATAGAAAGCGCTATCGCCACGGAAATTGGCGAGCGCACGATAGGCTTTGACAAAAGCTTCCTGGGCCACATCTTCAGCCTCTTCGGGCGTGCGCACGAAACGTCCGACCAGGGAAATCACCTTGTGCTGGTATTTGCGTACGAGGAGATCAAATGCCCCCTTCTCTCCCTTTTGCACGCGCTGGACGAGGAGCAGGTCACTGGGTGCGCCATGCTCCTGACCACCCGCCGTGCTGCGTCCCATAATCTTACCCATTCGGCCTTTTCCTTCCCTTTGTTCTTTAGGTGCCGTTCTTCACCTTATCAGACTGTCATCGTATCATGACCCCTCCCAATTCACGCAACGCTGACGCCCAACCCCCCTCTCCCAGGACAGCAAATGCCTTTTTTCGACTTTCTCATTATCGGTTCCGGCGCCGCCGGACTCAGCGCCGCCCTGGGGCTTAGCCGCCTCGGGCAAGTAGGCATTGTGAGCAAAGGACGGGCGAATGATTCCGCCAGCGACTGGGCGCAGGGCGGCATCGCCGCGGTCATGGATATGGACCACGACAGTATTGCCCTACACATCGAGGATACGCTGGGAGCCGGTGCCGGACTATGTCACCCGGAAGCAGTCCGGCAAATCATTGGCCACGGCACGGAGGCGGCGCATCAATTAATTGCCTGGGGAGTGCCTTTTGATCGCCAATCGGACGGAAACTGGCATCTCACCCGTGAGGGTGGACACCAGGCGCGCCGAGTACTACACAGCGCCGATACTACCGGCCACGCCATCGAGAGCACCCTACTGCGAAGAGCTCTGGCCGAGCCTGCCGTACAGATAGCTGAAGAACACTACGCCAGCGATCTTTGGCTCAGCGGAGGTCGTTGCGCGGGCGCCTGGGTTCTCGCTCCCGGAAGCGACCGTTCGGAGTTGTGGTCGGCACGGGCGGTGATTCTCGCCAGTGGCGGTGCCGGTCAGTTGTATCTGCACACCAGTAATCCGCTGGTGGCCACCGGGGACGGCATCGCACTCGCCTATCGGGCGGGCGCGGAAATCGCCAATCTGGAGTTTGTCCAGTTTCACCCCACTACGCTCTACCGACCAGGTAGTGCACCTTTTTTGCTTTCTGAGGCCTTACGCGGTGAGGGAGCGCTTTTGCGCCTGCCGGACGGCAGTGCCTTTCTGGAGCATTATGACCCCCGTGCCGAGCTGGCACCGCGGGATATTGTCGCGCGTGCGATTGATGCCGAGATGAGACGGCGTCACCTCGCCTATGTCACTCTGGACATCAGCGCACAGCCCAGCACTCTGGTGCAGCAGCATTTTCCAGCGATTTCCGCGTACTGTCGGGCACAAGGCTATGATCTGACGCGGGAACCAATCCCGGTAGTCCCTGCCGCCCACTATACCTGCGGCGGTGTGGTCGTAGACGCGGCGGGACGCAGCACTATCCCAGGACTCTATGCGGTGGGTGAAGTCAGCTCCACCGGACTGCACGGAGCCAATCGTCTCGCCAGCAATTCATTACTGGAATGTGTGGTGGGTGCGGCAGCGATCGTCGTTGACCTGGAAGGACAGTCGCACCTGCCCGATTGCCCACGTCAAATGCCCGGACATTTGACGGAGCAATCAGCAACGGCCACACCAGAAATAGACATCGCAGTCTTGCGGCAGACATTGCAGGCAGGCATGTGGCAAGCGGCCGGTATTATCCGCAACGATGAAAGCCTGCGGTCCGCCAGCGCACTCTGGCATGAATTGGCCACGCGCATTGGCGATAACCTGTACGGACCGCGGCCTTATCAGGAACTGCGCAATCTGCGCCAGTGCGCGGAAATTCTCACCCGTTCCGCGCTGTTACGCGAAGAATCCCGTGGCTGTCATTTCAACAGTGACCACCCACAACTTCGGAGTGTGGCAGCGGACAGCATCAGCCAGCGGGATCAGCAGGGTCCGATACTGCGTCCCATTCCTGGCGCAATCTGAGCCGCCAACGCCGCCACAGATCATCACCTGCCGTGAAGAAGGCGATCAATACGAGGCGGCGACCATCGTCATCCTGTAGGAGGATCATTCCCAGGCGCGGGTGCAGAAATGGGCGGGCGCGATGCTGAACGGACACCACGCTACCATCCTCCATTTTCACTCGCAGATCGCTCTCTATACCGAGCAAGATCGCCTCCGGCACGGCCTGGCCGGCACGCCGACGCAGAAGGCAGTGCCAGACGGCCCATGCCAACACCACGGCGAGCAGCGCCAAACCCCAGCGCCAATCGTGGCCCATCGTAAAACCTGCGCAGAGCAAAGCCAGTGCACAGGGAACATTCTGTAGCCAGCGCTGCCGTCGGGCACCGCCAAAGGAAAGAATCGGTAGGACTTTGTCGCTGTCATCCATAAGGGTATGATTGGGGTCATGCTGTTTCAGCAACCGGGAGTTCGATCGTATGCCTTCAGCCGTCATTACCTTTACCCCCCTGCGTACGGAACTGGGTCTGATTCACGCCCACGGCGTGGATGCCGAAAAGTTTTTACAAGGGCAATTCTCTAACGATCTGCATGCCCTGGCCAGTGGTCACGGCCAGTGGAGCAGCTACAGTACGGCTAAAGGGCGCATGATCGCCAATTTTTACGTGCAGCGCGACCGCGATGGCTTTTGGCTGAGTCTGGCCGCCGATATGGCCGACATAGTCATCGAACGGCTGCGCAAGTTCCGGATGATGGCCAAGCTGGAGATTGAGCGGGGGGAACCAGAATTCGCGTTATTCGCTGTCTCTGGTAGAGGTGCTGGTGATCTGCTTGGCCATGCCCTCGGGCTTGCGGCGCCGGAAACCGGCAACAGCGGGTTGGTCCACGACGATAGGATCATCACCCGTCTGCCCTGGGTGAATGCGGAAGCCTTTCTGATCATTTCGCCCGCATCCCGTGCGGAAGCACTCAGCGCAGGACTGACAGCGGCTGGTGCGCGGGCAGGATCTGCGGAAGATTGGCGACTGCAAGCCATCCATGCCGGCGTCGGCATGATCAGCAACGCCACCACAGAAAAAGTTATTCCCCAGGAACTGAATCTGGAGGTATTGGGCGGCATCAATTTCAAGAAGGGCTGCTATCCGGGGCAGGAGATTGTCGCGCGTTCCCACTATCTCGGCAAACTCAAGAACCAGACCTACCGGATCTCGGCCCGGGCGCCACTGCGAGCAGGTGAAGAAATTTTCAGTGCCAACATGGGGGAGCAAAGTATTGGCGTCGTTATTAATACGGCACCGGATCCTCAAGATGGCTTTGCCGCGCTGGCGGTTTTACGCGCCGCTAACACCGGGGAAGCCCTGATGGCTGGGGCGCCGGATGGTACCCCTTTGAGCTTGGGGAAGCTTCCTTATACCCTACCCCTGGACGTCGCCAAAGAGGGATAGTCATCAATGTGGGGGCTGGTGGCAGGCATTGTCAGTTATCCGGCGTTTGCTTGGTATGGCAAGCGTTATCTGGATGGGCAGGGACTGGAGCGCGGTTTTACCCGCACGGTACTGGTGCTTCTGATGGCGACCATACTCTCTTCCACACTCGCTTATGGAGTTTCGTGGATGGCCAGTACCGCGCAGAGCCGCAACAGCCAAGCTCAGTTACAAAAAAACGGCATCGCGATGTTGGCTGACGAGTTAAAATGCGCGCGCGATCCTGCCAGCGCGCTTTGCCAATCCACTGCGGAGCAGGCCAACGCTTTGGAGCAAAAACTCCTGTCCGGCCTCACCGGCAACCATCAAAATCAGTGAGCGATCGCAAAACCGGCAGCGCCTCACCATGCCTGTAGATCGGCTAATGACTCAGGAGACTGGCGCATCCAGAAACAGGGTAAGTACCCCCGTATAACCATATATTTTATCATGTGAAATTTCGCCATTGGCAAAAAATCCAACCAGAGGGAAGTCGCCCAGGCGCTCCTGAATGATCCGCAATTCCATAGAATCGGGTCCGAACAGACCTTCACCGCGCCCAAGACAAGAGAAATAGAGGCCACCGCGAATCCCTCTCCCCCCCACCAGACGGATAATTTCTGTGAGCATCCGCTCCAGATCCTCGCGCGCCGTGCTGCCGTCCCGCTTGCAGAACATCAGGGACTGACCGGTCTCTATATATTCCCCGATTGCCAGCAGCTTGCGATCGATATCAATACCAAGCAGATTACGCACCACATAGTCGCCACGATCATCGTTTTTGACCGGCAACGCCACAAAAATAAACCCCGCCGCCCGCTGCAAATCCCGGGAGAGAATGTCACCGATCTCTTCATAAAACACGTCCAGCGCCGGACGTTCATCCAGACGGGCGATCACGTTGCTCTTGGCTTCGGCAATTTGATGGATTGGACCGATGGGGCTACAGCCTTGAGTCAGGCGGGTAACGATGGCGATCTTCGCGCTGAACGTCACTCCACTCAATCCGCCATGCACGACCTTATCGGCAAGTTGCGCACCGTTGGCACGACTGCTGCTGATCCCGCCGGTGATGAAGCCGCTACTCATCTTTCCGGCAAAATCACGAACCAGATCAGGCAAATCCGGTGTCTGGGAGTCACCGTGGACGATGGCGAAATACGACGGATGATCCGCCTCCCCCATTGCCAGCTCCTCGCCGGGTTGGTAAGGCTCCAGCCCTGCAAACAGGTGGAACGCCGTCTCCGGGAAATCGGTCACCATCAAGGCCAGTGCCGGTTCATTCAGGTATTCCTGAGCAGTCGCGCAGATGCCAATCCCCACACAGCCCGTCCAATGCGGCACACCGGTTTCTTCTCGCAGGACGCTCAGAATTTCCGGCAGATCAGACTCGAAGCTATCGCTGACGTAGAGGAATCCCAGCGTACCGCCTCGCACCCGCGGACCCGCCATCTCCAAAGTGGAGGACAAAGCCGTACGCCAATCCGCATCACGGGCATGACCATAGGGAAAAAGCCGTTCATTGTGCAAAAAAGGGCCTCATGAGCATTTCTTGTAAAAAACCGCATGACGAGCGCGGACATAGGATCCAGACGGCATCTGTCGAAAATAAATGATGGTGACCGCTTGAATCGTCGGGGAGAAAAAGGCTGAATCGCCTTTTAATTTGGTGGAGCCAAGCGGGATCGAACCGCTGACCTCTTGAATGCCATTCAAGCGCTCTCCCAGCTGAGCTATGGCCCCGATGCGGCGTAATATATGGATTCATGCTAGCGATGTCAAACATTTTTTGTATACATCCGGTCATCAGCAGCATGCGCTCAAAGGTCCACGACCATACCGTCATAGGCGGGGATGACCGTTTCCGGCAACTCCGCAGCCAACGTCGCATAATCAAGATCATGGGTCATGTGGGTAAAAATGGTCCGCTCTGCGCCAATGCGCCGCGCCCAGTACAAAGCCTCTTCCACATTAAGATGGGTGGGGTGCTCTGCATAATGCAGACAATCAAGAATCAGGACTCTCAGTCCTTGCAACAGCATCAGACTGCTATCCGGGATGATTTTTAGATCAGTAAGATACGCCGCATCATTAAAACGATACCCGAGAATAGGCAGTTGACCGTGCAGCACGGGTATTGGTGTCACCGCAACCCCACCAAAGGTCTGCGGCGATGCTATCCGGTGCATGGAGAGCGAAGGCTTCGCCCAAGTGATGTCCGGCGGCAGAAAACAATAGCGAAACCGGGTTTCCAATTCCATCGCCGTGCGCTCATCCGCATGGCAAGGGATCACGATCTTCTGCGCAAAATTGAAGGCACGCAGGTCATCGACACCATTGATATGATCAGCATGAAAATGGGTATACAACACGGCACTCAGCACCTGCACATCGGCGCGCAACATCTGCTGACGCAGGTCCGGACCGGTATCCACCAACAGATTAGTATCCCCATCCTGCACCAGAATACTGGCCCGCAGGCGGTGGTTGCGTGGATCAGCGCTGCAACAAACCGGACAATGGCAGGCAATCGCCGGTGTGCCGGCACTGGACCCCGTACCAAGGAATATGATCTTCATATCGCTACCGCGTGTTTAAACAGTGCGTGGAAATTCGCCGTGGTCCGCTCGGCGATATCCTCCAGCGTCTCGCCCCGCAACGCCCCGAGAAAGGCCGCGACATGAGCGACAAAAGCCGGCTCGTTGCGCTTGCCGCGTTGCGGCACGGGGGCCAGATAGGGCGCATCCGTCTCCACCAGCAGGCGATCCGCCGGCATTTTCTTGGCCACCGACTGCAATTCAACGGACTTCTTGAAAGTCACAATGCCGGAAAAGGATATATAAAAGCCCATATCCATGGCAGCCTTCGCAAAACCCCAGTTTTCAGTGAAGCAATGGATGACACCACCGACTGCCGCCGCCTCTTCACTGCGCAGCATAGCGATGGTGTCTGCCGCCGCCGCACGGGTGTGGACGATCAGCGGCTTTCCCGTGGCCTTGGAAGCGGCTATATGCCGGGCAAATCGCTCCCGTTGCCAGGACAGATCTCCTTCACTGCGGAAATAATCGAGGCCGGTCTCGCCGACGGCCACCACCTTGTCGACCGCCAGAGCGGCGAGCAGATGCTCCCATTCCGGGGTCTCCGCTGCGGGTTCATTGGGATGCACGCCCGCTGCCGCCCACACGCCGGGGTACTCGGCAGTCAGGGCCTGCACCCGCGGCCAGTGCGCCTCGACAACCGCCGCAATCAGCATTTCTTGCACCCCGGCCGCATGCGCGCGCGCCAGAATGCCAGCCCGATCGACGTCAAAATCGTCGAAATCCAGATGACAGTGGGAATCTACCAGCATGCGTTTATGACCCTCTGGCGGATTCAGACCAATTTTCCTGCCCGACACGCTGGGCGGGGGATAGACTCCGCCTCTGCCTGGCTGCCTCAAAAAGGCAAATCCCGGTGGCGACGGACACATTCAGACTTTCGATGGCGCCCATCATGGGAATATGCGCCAGATAATCGCAGTGCTCGCGGGTAAGGCGGCGCAAACCTTTTCCCTCACCACCCATCACCATCACCAGCGGCATCTTCAGGTCGAGCGTATAAAGGCTCTGAGCACCCTCCCCCGCCATCCCGACCAGCCAGAAACCCGACTCTTGCAAGGCAGACAGGGTTCGCGACAGATTAGTCACGGTACAGACCGGAACACGTGACGCCGATCCGGCAGACGCCTTGCGTACGGTGGCATTGACCGGACAGGCATTATCCTTGGGCAGAATCACCGCATCGACCCCCGCCGCTTCCGCACTGCGCAGACAGGCACCGAGATTATGAGGATCAAGCACACCATCCAGCACCAGCAGGAAGCCGCGACCTGCCAATTGCGCCAGAATCGTCTCGAAGTCTTGCTCGGGAAAGTCGCGCAGCAAGCCGCCAACGCCCTGGTGCTTGTCGGTGTTCAGTCGTCGCCCCAATGCCGTACTCCGCCATTCATTCACTGGCAAATGCTGTTCTGCGGCCTTTTGCAGTAACGGCGCGACACGGTCATCGGTCCTTCGCTCAATCGCCACCCAGAGTTCCAGCAATTCTTGCGAATCCAGTGCGGCGCTGACCGCATGGATACCATAGAGGGATTCTTCAGTCACCCGGCACTCCCGCCAACATCGTGAAAACTTCAGAATTGCGCTGGGAGGGCCGCACACAAGGCAGGCCGACGCGAGCGAAAGCGGTGGCCTCGTCAGGCGCCGGGGCCTGGTCCCAACCGGGCAGCCTGCGGCACGCCGCGACAAACCCGACCGGCCCCGTATGGGCGATCTGTGCGAAGCCCAGGAACTCGGTCGGGGCCTGATAAAATTTTACCCCGATACCGTCCTGACTCCATGCCTCCCGCTGCCCGGAAACAGACCCCACAAACAGGGGGCTGGCAGCAGCCAGCGCGACATCCCACTCGCCGGGCGTTAACACGCCTTCGCGGAGAAACTCCAGGCGCGGTAACGGCCATTCACCCCGCCGCAATGGGCCGGTACGCTGCAACTGCCATCCCTGTCTTGCAGCCCAGACAAAAACGCGCGACTCCAGATCCAGATACGCCGATAACGGTAACATCATGAACTGAACGCCACTCGCAAGGAACCGTCAAAAGGCGCAATTATCATATCGGGTCAAAAGCTGTCGAAAATATCGTCAACGATATTATCCGCCACCGCGAAACCCGCACCCAGGCCCAAACCGGTCATGACATTACCCAGGAACCCGCTGCCCATACCCGGCTGTCCCTGCATGGGCGCATTCCAGGGACGCTGCTGCTGCCCCATCCCTTGCGTCTGCATTTCCAACTGCTGGATACGCTGGGCCATCTGCTGCAGCATCATTCCCACATTCTGCTGCTGTTGTTGCAGGTTCATGGCCAAGCTGCGCAATTCCATACTGATTTCGCGTCCGGTCATTTTATCCGGTGCCATGGCGTTCACCCGTCCAGCGACCTGCTGCAAGGTCTGCAGGTTGTTCTGGGTCTGCTGCTGCAACTGATTATATTGTTGATCCAACATTGAGTAGTCCATGATGCGCTCCTGATTTCGTAAAGATAATACCCATTGATTAGATGGGCGGAAAGCCTGCGCAGTTCCACAACCACGGTGATCTGCGCAACTACTCCTGCAAGCGAATACGCCGCTCCCAGGCACGCCATACCCCGCGCGCCAACAACACCAGAATAGGTCCGATAATCAGGCCGATCAAGCCGAAGGCTTCCGCGCCACCAAGAATACTAAAGAACACCAGAAAGAAGGGAGCCTGCGTCTGCGATCCGGTGAGTAGTGGGCGCACCACCAGATCCGCCACGGTGATGACGATAAGCCCCCAGGCGAGAACGAGCAGACCAGCGATCCAATGCCCCGTAAAAGTGAGCCAGAGGGTGGCGGCGCCGACTACGGCCGTGGCACCAAAAGGAATTGGCGATATCAATGCGGTAGCAACCAACCAAAGTGGCCACATGCTTAGTCCCGCTACAGCGTAAGCGATACCGATAAACATGCCCTCTACCACACCCACACCAATGAGACCGATCAGTACCGAACGCGCCGCATCCCGGCAGGCGGCCAAATATCGATCGCCACGATCACGGCCCCAGAATTGTGTAGCCCCCAGGTACAATGCCTCCGTGAGACGCTCGCCATGCAGAGCCAGTGCAAACACGGTCAGTGCGGCAAAAAACGTATGCAACGTGAATATCCAGAGCTGACCCAAAGAATTGGTGATGAGGCTGGAATGCGCACTGAGCAGGGCAGAGAGATAAGCACCGTTCAGCCCGTGCAAATGGCTGAGCAACCAGTGACCAACATAGGGAATCTGCAGCACCTCGGGTGGCACCTCGACGAGCGGACCACCTGACTGCCAGCGGAAGATGAGTAGTGCCACCTGGGGCAGTACAGAATCAACGATAATGACCGCAGGAATAATGATAATCGCGACCCACGCCAGGGCGTGTATAAGCGAGCCCAGCCAGCGTGGGAGATGAAAACCCCGCTCCAGGCGCAACTGCCAAGGCCAGCCCACTGTGGTCAGCACCGCCCCCATCAGCAAGGGGCCGGCAAATGGGCTGAGGGTGTATGCGGCGCCAGCGTAAACCAGCAGCAACACGAACATGCCCCAGTTAGCATAGCCTGATGGCTCTTGGCTTTTTTGCACTCCTGTTCCCCTAATGCGCACTCCACGATGGAGTGCAAAACTACCATAGTGCCGCGCCGATGAGAATGCGCATAAGCGTCAGAAAAACCGGCAAGATTGATCAGTCAGTGAAGATGAATACCGGCGCGGTCCCAGACCGGTTCGACACCGTCGGGCAGCGGTGGCAGATGGCCGATGGCCGTGTGACCAAAATTCGGGCCATGAAAGTCGGAACCGACCGAACCCGCCATACCCAGTTGCCTGGCGAGACACCCCAGATGCTCGCGATCTCCCGCCGCCTGGCTGCCGGAGCAGACCTCAAGGCCGATGCCTCCGGCCTCCCGGAACTCGGTGAGCAAAGCACGCAGCCGGGTACCGCTGAGCTTGTAGCGACCGGGGTGGGCCAGAACGGCGGATCCACCTGCCGCGTTGATCCAGCCAATCGCTTCGGGCATGGAAATCCAGTCGCTGGGCACGTAGGCTTTACAACCGCGCCCAAGATATTTGCCAAAGGCCTCGTTCGTGTCTGCGCAATGTCCCTCACGCACCAGCCAGCGCGCAAAATGGCTACGCCCCACCATGCGGCTACCCGCCATCGCTCGCGCTCCGGCTTCTGCGTCAGAAATACCGGCATCTTCTAATAGACGCCCGATTTCTAAGGCGCGCCAATCGCGGAAGGCCATAATCCGACTCAAACCGCCCTGTAGAATGTTATTCTCTGGGTCTATAAAAAGGCCGACAATATGGATGCCTTGGGTGTTCCATTCGCTGGAGACTTCAACGCCCGGGACCAGCTGAATATCCAGTGCCGTCGCCTGCACACGGGCCTCCTCAAGCCCCGCGGTGTTGTCATGGTCAGTCAGCGCCATGACGCGCACCCCAGCCGCATGCACCCGCCGCACCAGATCGGTGGGCGTCATGGTGCCATCGGAGGCCAGCGAGTGCATATGCAAATCAATAAGAGAAACGGGGTATTGGTGCGACATAGGGAAAATTCCTGAATAAAGAGGATACCGCTTGCTGCGGAACCCGACACCATTCCATGTTAGCATAACACGCTCGACTTCATCGGGCATATCGGAGGCAGCAGTGGCTCTTATCCTGGACATCCCAGGCGCACAGAAGCGCTTTGAACAATACGCCAACCCCATCCTCAGTGCCTTTGCCGAGAGCGGCATTGCCACCGGAGAGCAGATCACCCCGCCAATGATTGTGGACGCCCTACGCCAGCTTTTCACGCTGCTGGCAACAGAAGTTGCGTCCTGGGACCCCGCACTGCCCGACGACGAGCCGGAGCGTATCGGCGATCTGACCATCGGCCTACTGATGGATCTCGCTACCTGGGCTGACCGCCTCGGGGAGCGTCAGGCGAAAACCGCCCTGGAAATGATCACCGTCAGTATCGCTGCATGGGTATGTAATCAACACGGCGCCATCCACACGCTGGAGCCTATCGTCAACGGTCTGGCCATTCTGGCCAATAGTCGCGTTGAGACCGACGAACTGCGTTCCCTGGCCCAATTGATGGGCCAAGTGAAAGAAGCCGCATCCGCAGACTACGCCACCGACCTGGATGGCGCCGACCCGCGCCGTCCCTGGCGTATTCTGCTGCTGAACTGGGGCATCACGGCAACCCGTGCCCAGGACCCTGCAGAAATGCGCAGCGCTTTTGCGGCACTCCTCCGTCACTTGCCTGTCGACGCGGCGCTTTTCTTTCAGGAAGGACGCCAGCAGGTGGCTCAGGGTGATTTTCCGGATGAGGTGAGGGCAGTCATGGAGGAAGCGGCAGAAGGTGCCGGACGAAGTCTGCGTCTGCACTAAGTCGCCATATAATGGCCAGGACATCGGTCAGCCCCGGCCATTAATATCTATATATCTATATCACCCACGCAGGCTCCTACGATGGGCGCTGTGCTCAGAGTTCTTTGCCGTGATGCGCCAGAAAGTCGGCAACTCCCTCACTGGTTGGCTTCATACCGGCTTTGCCCTTCTCCCACTGTGCCGGGCAAACCTCTCCGTGTTCTTCAGAGAATTGCAATGCGTCCACCATACGGAGCATTTCGTCAATGTTGCGGCCCAAGGGTAAATCGTTGATTACCTCGTGCCGCACCACGCCTTCGCGATCGATCAGGAAAGAGCCGCGCAGCGCCACTTCATCATTGAGCAGAACGTCATAATTGCGTGCGATGCTCTTAGAGAGATCCGCCACCATAGGGAGTTTGATGTGACCAATGCCGCCCTTCTCTTCCGGCGTGTTCTTCCAGGCCAGATGGGTGAACTGGGAGTCCACGCTACAGGCGATGACCTCAGTATTGCGGGACTTGAAATCATTCAGGCGATTATTAAAGGCGAGAATTTCAGACGGACATACGAAGGTAAAGTCGAGCGGGTAAAAGAACAGAACCGCATACTTCCCTTTAATATACTGAGAAAGTTGAAAATTCTCGTTGATGCCATTATCAGCCATGACTGCGGGGGCCACGAAATCTGGAGCAGCTTTGCCTACTAATACAGCCATCGTAATTCTCCTTTGTTGAGCTAACGGGATAAAGTCCAGATTTTTACTATAGCGAACTTTTCCTGATTTCGCCAAACATCTGATCGATTCGGACGCATGCAAGCCCCCTGTGGGCAGCACGCCCGCCTTAGGCTAGAATAGGCGCCCAGCCCGCCGGATGATTCCGGCCGTAACCCCGTAACCCTTTGACTAAAATGTGAGGAGCCCGGCCCCCATGACATACGTGGTGACTGAATCTTGTATCAAATGCAAATACACAGACTGTGTGGATGTCTGCCCAGTGGACTGTTTCCGCGAAGGGCCTAATTTTCTGGTCATTGATCCGGATGAGTGCATAGACTGCACGCTCTGCGAGCCAGAATGTCCTGCCGGTGCCATTTTCCGCGATGATGACCTGCCCGCGGGTCAGGAAGAATTTGAGGAAATCAACGCCCGCCTCGCCAAGATCTGGCCGGCCATTATTCACAAGAAAGCGGCGCCCGAAGATGCTGACGCCTGGCTGGAAGTAAAAGATAAACGGGGTCTGCTCGAAGAGTGAGTGACGCTGACGCGCCCGCCGCGTTGCGTTCTCCCAGCTTTCGCCGGCTCCTCGGCCTGATCAGCGCGTACCGGGGCCGCATATTCCTCGCTATGCTCTTCATGGTGATTTCTGGCGCAGCCACCGGTGGGGTGGCTTATATGATCAAGCCGGTCCTTGACCGGATATTCATCGACCGCAGCGCCAGCATGCTCATCTGGCTGCCCTTGGGCGTCATAATGATCTACGCCGTTAAAGGTGGCGCCGATTACGTACAAGCCATCACCCTCGTGCGCACCGAAGAAGATGTATTGCGCGGTCTGCGTGAACGCCTTTTCGCCCATACCCTGCGCCTGCCCCTCGGCACCCTCATCGACAGCAGTCACGGCAGCACTCTGTCGCGAATGAGTCTGGACCTGACTTTATTACAGCAGGGCCTTTCGGTGCTGGCGCGCTTCTTTCTTTCCACCTTCCAGATTCTCGCGCTCATGGCGGTAGTGTTTTACATGAGCTGGAAGCTGGCGCTGATCAGCTTCATCACCCTGCCCATCGCGTTTTATCCCCTGATTCGTTTCGGCCAGAAGCTGCGCCAGCGCGGCGAGCGTCAACAAGAGCAGATGGGCCAGATCATGGAGCAGTTTTCTCAAAGTCTGCGCGGCGCCGAAGTGATCAAAAGTCAGGGTGGTGAAGACTTTGAGGCGAAGCGCTTCAGCATTCAGGCGCGTCACTACTTCGATCTGATGATGCAGATTGCCCGCATCCAGAAGGCGACGGTTCCGATTATGGAGATGATCGCGGCGCTGGGTATTGCGGTCATCATCTATCTGGGAGGCAGTCAGGTGGTGAATGGCGGGATGACGACGGGGGCCTTTTTCAGCTTTCTGACGGCGCTGGGGATGATTTATGAGCCCCTGCGCCAGCTCTCCTCGGCCAACAATCAACTGCAACAAGGTCTTTCTGCCGCGGACCGGCTATTCGCCTGGCTGGATCAACCGGCAGAAGCCAGCCAGCGCTCCCCAACGCCGCGTCCCTGGGGCACCTGGCAATGCCACGATCTCAAGTTACAGTTGGGGGGCGAAGCGATTTTACGCGGCCTTCATATCACGCTCCCCCCGCTCACGACGACGGCCATCGTTGGCCCCAGTGGCGGCGGCAAAACCAGCCTGGTACGGGTGTTACTCGGCTTGTTGCCGCCCAGCGGGGGAGAGATTACGGTAGCCGGACAGTCCATCCGCGATCTCCTCGCCGGCGACTATCGCGGCTATTTCAGCTTTGTCGCCCAAGAGCCGGTACTGTTCACCGGGACCGCCCTGAGCAATATCGCCTATGCCGATGCGCAACCCGATCATGAACGCGCCGAGGCGTCCGCGCGGCAAGCGCACGCCTGGGATTTTTTAGCCCCCATAGGGGGGCTGGAAACGATGATCAAAGGCAATGGCGGCAATCTTTCCGGTGGGCAGCGCCAACGGCTCGCCATCGCCCGGGCGCTCTACCTGGATCGCCCGGTGCTGGTCCTTGACGAAGCCACCAGCAACCTCGACAGCGAAAGTGAAGAACGCATCGCGGAAACCCTCAGCGCCCTTCATGGCCGAAAAACCATCATCATCGTGGCGCACCGCCCGCGCACCACCCGCCTCGCTGACCAGATC